>CAZKJH010000019.1:0-38665 GCA_964553035.1 uncultured Lentisphaerales bacterium
ACGGTAGTGGCGCAGAATACTCTTAATCCACGTTAAAAGATCCATCCGAGGAAAATCAGGGGACAGGCGTGAATGGCACTAACTTAAGGAAATCTCTCCTTCATAATCGTAATCGTAATCTCTTCAACAGAACGGATTAAGATTACGATTAGGATTAGGATTAAGAGCTGGAAACAGGGCTTAAGTTAGTGCCATTCGGGATAGACCCCATTTTTATTTCTGGACGTCTTGTGAACATCGTCGGCTAGCCCGTGTGGGGGGCGCAATCACGATTCGTTAACTTCCGGTAGCCGTGATCGGTGATCACGGACGATTCCGGCCTCATCGAGGCGAGCCACAGCAGAGCAAAGGCCTGTAGTCGCGATCGGCTATCACGGACACGTCTGGCCTCAACGATCCAAAGCGGGAGTGCGCACCCGGAGCGCGGATCAAAAAAATCAATGCGCTTCCCGTGTAATCGGTCAGCCATCGGGGTAGGAGTTAAAAGTATGTTTCACAGGGGGTGATACCTGAGATCTGCTCTACTGTGCTTGACCCAAAGTTGCCATAAATCCGGCAGAAAATTTGTGTGTTGCATATATTTCCAAAACGCATTATATTTAGTGCATATTGGAAATAAAAATGAATTGGATAGAATTTAGAAAGAAGATGTTTGACCTTGCTTGTTTCAGCATAAACCAGGTTTATGCATGGCAGCCGGGATTCAATCGCAATAACTTTGTCAACTGGACGCAAAAAGGATATCTGGTGCGTTTAAGACAGGGAATGTATGCATTTCCAGAATACATCTCTGCGCCTGGCATGGCGGCATATTTTGCTGGAAAGATCTACAACCCTTCTTACATCAGCCTGCACTCGGCATTGTCATTCTACGGATTGATTCCGGAATCCGTTGTTCAGATCACAAGCGTAACATCGCTGAAGACGGCTTCATTCAAGAATCTCTTTGGAGAGTATTCATACAAGAGCATTCGGCAGGAGCTCATGTTCGGCTATCGCCCTCTGCCTCTTACGGATGGACGGGCTACGTGGTATGCCACCCGTGAGAAAGCGCTGCTGGATCTGCTCTACTTGTATCCATTCTATAATACAGAGCGTGAACTAGCTGATTTACGGCTTGATGAGGATATTCTCCATGATGACTTTAATCTCACTGAGTGGGAGTCACTGGGGCGGCGTTTTAAATGCAAGGCGCTTGAAAAGCGCATGCGGTTACTCGGAAAGGCCTACGGTTTATGATATCCATAGAGCAGATCAAGAATTTATATCCATCCACCATGAGCGGAAACGCGACATTCCTGAAATACATCCTGAAGGAATATCTTCAGTTGCTTGTGCTCGACTACCTCTCGACAACACATCACGTCAGAAAGATAACCTTCATCGGAGGCACTAATCTGCGCCTTACCAAAGGCATTGACCGGTTTTCCGAGGATTTGAATTTTGATTGCAAGGAGTTCACCGAGGAGGAATTTATCAGCATGTCTGATGATGTGCTTCGATTCTTGCAGCGCAGCGGATTGACGGTTGAGATCAAAGACAAGGTCAACAGCCGCCTGACCGCTTTTCGACGGAGCCTGTACTTCCCAGAGCTGCTCTTCAACCTGGAGCTCTCCGGACACAGAGAAGAACGTCTTCTTCTAAAACTTGAGGCACAGGATCAGGGGGTACCCTATCAGACGCACATGACACTCATCAAGGGATGCGGATTTGTTTTCTCTTTTCCGGTTCCGTCGGATGCGGTGCTCTGTGCGATGAAGATTTCTGCCATGCTTGCCCGAAGTAAGGGCAGAGATTACTACGACACCATGTTCCTGCTGTCGCAGACAGAGCCGGATTATTCATTTTTGGCCGTACGCTGTGGCATCAGAAACTTGCCGGAACTTAAAAAAGCTGTAGCGGCGTCACTCCTGTCAATCGACCTCACCCACAAACAAAGAGACTTTGAGCATCTGCTGTTCAATCGCCAGAACAGCGCACGTATTCAGCAGTTCCCAGAGTTCATTCGATCGCTATAGGGAAAATACCCGTGTTGCCTTGTCCATGAAGGCACAGCAATTCTAATTATGGGCAAAAAGGGGACGAAAGCCATAATCCTAAAAGCGTAGGTTGACTTACCTCAATTCGAGCAATCGCCTCAGTGGTAACAGGATACCGCTGTTGTGTTCAACTGTCGCGCAGTTGAACACTCTTCTTGCAACGTGTTGCCGCTGAGGCGATTGCAATGCGCGAAGTTGTCAACCTACGCTTTTAGGATAATTAGAATTGCTGATGAAGGCAACAAGGCGTTGATGTAAGAGACTAAGTGTGAGAGACCGCTTATTTTCCTTGGAACGGTAGGGCGGTCAGCCCCTGACCGCCGCGGACACCACGGGGTGGCGTCCCTACCCAGCTCCGTAAATCCCATCATCCCAATCTCTGTGTCTCCAACTCTCTGTGTTTAAAACCGCACCGCGCTTGTTGAGACAATTTGGTTCAGATTCATGCCTAGCAAGCCTTCATACAGAGCGGGTTTATTGTTTACCAGTATAGTAGAGAGAAAAGAAAAACGGTGAGCCTGTAAAAAAAATATCGCGAATCAAAAAATTAATGCTGGTTTCGGCCCGGGTCATTCCGAGCTTGCCCATTAAGGAATCACGCCTTATAATTGAAATCATCAAAGACGATAAGCAATTGCGCTCAATATACTACTTTTTGACCATCGCTTATCCACAATCGACATCAAACAAACCCGATAATGCCACAGAATCCAACCCCGCGATCCTCCACTCATGAGAATCCTCAACGTCCAGCCTCTATGTCGGCGGTTGGATTCTCGGAGAATCTGTTCTGGGATATCGATATCACCGATCTCGACCTTGACAAGCAGGAGGCCTTTGTCGTCAATAGAGTCCTCGACCGTGGCACATGGGAAGATTGGCTTCGGATTCTCGCCCACTACGGCATGCCCAGGATCAAGGCTGTCGCTTTGAATATCAGGAGTCTTGCCCCGAAATCCCTTGCCTTCATTTCCACAGTTACGGACACGCCAAAGGAGGATTTTCGATGCTATACTTTAACACAGTCCAGAGCGACACATTGGCATTACTGAAATCTCTCCAATCTATACCGGAGTTATGCCACACGCGACTGGTAGGCGGCACGGCTCTCGCGTTGCAACTCGGTCATCGGATGTCGATTGATCTCGACTTGTTTGGTAAAATCGATAGCGACTCTGCAGCACTGAGAATTGCTTTTTCAAAACACAGCCTGCCATCCATCGCCACCCACACCTCAACACACATCTTCCAATTCCTGATCCACTCTGTTCAAGTTGACATTGTCAACTATCCCTACCCATGGCTTGCAGATCCAGTCGTGAACGATGGTATTGCGTTGGCGGGGCTCTCCGATATTGCAGCCATGAAACTGTCCGCCATTACAAACAGAGGTAGCAAGAAAGACTTCGTTGACCTCTTCTTCCTTTTGAATATTTACTCTCTTGATGCTATGCTGAACTTGTATAAAGACAAGTATCCCGATGGTGCGATCTTCAATGTGATCCAAAGTCTCACTTATTTCAATGATGCAGAAAACGATCCAATGCCGCGCCTTCTGGCAGAATGCCAATGGGATCGGGTTAAACAGACAATCGCCAACAACGTGCGAGAGTTCTTGAAGGGTATCAGGGTCAACCCTTGTCTCTTGAAATAAGAAATAAGGGCTTATGCCGAGATCGGCCGCCATGGGTCGTAGCCGAACTATTTTCTGGGAGAAACTCCACAAGGCCTTTCTGGAGAAGTACCCCAAGTCTGCGATGAATGATTTGATCCGGGATCGGATTCTTCCCGCGATTGCGGAAAAGACACTTGAAATCAAGGAAATCGAAAAGGAGAATGTTTGTTCAAATGAATAGGGTCCAGTTAAAAACGGTTGTTGCGCTTTTTTGCGCCTTGCCGTATATTTCCACGACAAATGGAAACGGAGTGCACACGGTTTATGTCAAGCCGAACGACAAGAAGCTCGTGGCGATACCGGTGACGGGTCCTTACACGGGGTATTTGGATATTCGTCCAGAAGGAGGTAAATTGATCTGCTCGGGAATCAACATACAAGACTGGAACTTGTGGATGTCCGTAGAGCCGAAAACCCCGTCTCTTCACAAGTACCGAGTCATGAACGCCTATTCCGGACAGGAGTTCGTCTCCATCACTGGCCTTGTTACAACCACCGGATCCGGCGGCGGCAAAGGGAAACTCCCGCCGTTCCAGGTCACGGTGCCGGAAATTGATGTGGACTGGGTTGATTACGCTGGCTGGAGCGAGGAGAGTGGCGAGGATACGCGCATCGTCTATCTGGCAAATGATGTACGCAAGGAGTTCATCGTTCGCGAGCCACGCGAGAAATACGACGGTATGCTTCCCATGCCGGATCGGCTACCGGATCTGGAACTCACCTAGCCGCAGGGAGTGCGGGTCTACACGAACAACGTCCTAGTTGCCTCGCCGATGAAAATCAAGTCGAAAGAATGGACACAGAAAGGCAACTCCTGGCCGATTCATCTTTTCGCCGAGCAGGACATGAGTCAAAGCCCTCCGCCTTCTGGAACTTTGTCCATCCGGCTCGAACGCATGCCGACCAAGTGGGATGTGAACGGCGAAATCACATTCGACGAGATCAAATGTCAAGCGATTGTTCTGATAACGGAAACCTATGCAACAGTTCCTGCGAACATCACAAGAAAAAAGATTGGCGTTGGAGAGCGTGTTCAGATCTGGTTGCGTCCAAATGTTAATGCCCCTATTGTATGGGTGCCTCCGCTATCTGGGACTCTTAGCGCAACATCTGGACAGATCATTACATTTACCGCCGCTGATCAAGCTAGTACATTGTACAGGCAGAAATGACGGTAATTTTCAGGTAGAGTACATGATTAACAATATTGAAACCAAGAACTTAATCTTGTAAATCTTGTAATCTTGTCTTACCAATACGCGCTGTACAGAGTACTAGTACTCCTACGATTATGGCAATTCAGAATGGAATAACCTACTCTGTCAGTTTCACGGTTGTTGAGCCTACGCATTTGACGGCAGTAAAAACAAAAGAGTTGGAATACCCAGACGGGGGTTTTGGTGTGGGTATGGATATTTCAATTACCGCGCATCCAATAGATGTTTCGTTTTCTGAAGTTAAAGTTCTAGAAGATCCAAGCCCAGCTATCAACATTAAGGGATACTTCACAAACTATCCGCTGGGAGTACTTGACCATAAACCGAATCCTCTCTGGGGTACGCTTAGCGCCCATAATGCCTACGCTGACACGGCAGCACTAAGTCAGTGCCCATCTCCCTGGAGTTCTGGTAGTTATCAGTGGGATATTCCCGTTTTGTGGCGTGTTGGCGATGGCAATAGTAAAAGTCTCTCTACTCCCGTCATGCAAAAAATGACAATACATAGCGAAGATGGAAACAGCAGCGTTGAAAAACTGGGGTGTTCTGCAACGAGGTGTCCCTGATGAATGGAGATAAGAGATGAAAAAGCAAAATGATATGAGAATGGTGCTGGTGATCGCGGCTATACTGGCTGGGGGGATTGCTCCTTTCTGTGCCGGAAAGGATACTCCTTCTCAATCCCAATTAGGTTCAACCCAGAAGTGGGAGCGGCTTGAAGCAAGTTGGCAGAATCAACGGCCCGTTGCTTATTATGCGTTGGCAAATGAACTAATCAACGAGATAAGAACGAATGCGGTTCCTGATGATGTCAATGGCAATGTCGCAAGCCTTTTGGGACACGTTTTGTCGAAGGGGGTCGGCCCGAAGGAGGGTGTGGTGAGGGAAGACCTCGCCGTCATTGAAAGATTGGCGCAGTTGCTCATCAGCGTTGAGGATACGGCCACGACCGAGGAGCGTCGAACGAATGTGGTGCTGTTGGCGACGTGTCTCAAATGCGTTAAGAAAGCGCATGTCGAGGGATACGAGCCCAAGAAGGTTTATATGAATATCTCTCCTCCTTATATTCCTTCTGGCTACGACAAACCCGTGATGGCAGGCATGAATCCCGAAGCGATTACAGACCCTGTAATGAAAGCCAAATACGCGGATCTCTTGCTAAAAAATGCAAGGAACAATGATGAAAATGTGCGGCAGATGGAGTTAGAAGTGCTTCAGAGGCCATTACGCCGCCTGCTTATCCACTACATGGAGGTCTCCGCCATGAAGAGAAGTCTAGCACCGGATCTCATCAAGATCGGTGCGGAGGCTGCAGGCGTGTCCGAGGACGAAATAAGAGATGGATCCGCCTATCGCTGGTAGGTGAGCCCCATTGCGTCGTCGTCGGGGCGGTGGTATCTGGGGGGGCTCCGGCGGGCAGGGGGCTCCGGGGAGGGGGCTCCGGGGTCAACCCTGAAAATAAGAAATAAGGGCTTTTGCTAAGCGACAATAATTTTCATGAAAAAGTTCTTGCAATTGCTCTGCGGAAGCGTTAAATTCCGCGCCCAGTTTTTCGGACGGATAGCGGCGAATCTACGAGGTAGTAAGTCGCAGTCTCAAAAGCGAGTGTGTGTGTGTTCCACAGAGGCCGTAGTTCGTCCCGTAGCAGGGGCGCACATGGCATCGAGGCGTTGTTGCTGTGGAAGATACTTGTGGGTAAATTTGAGTTGGTGAGATCGGTTGTATTTGTGAGAGTTGGTAAGACGAGTTGTAGACATTGTGGATCGAAGTATTCCATTCCGGCACTGCTGTGCCTGCTTGTGACCTTAGCGGTTCCGGTATTGTACGCGGGAGAAGCACTGGTGCCGGCAAAGCCGAAGGCGTTTGCCGATGCCGAGGCGTTGTTCGCCAAAAACCTTTGGGTTGATGCCGAGAAGGCGTTTACGCGCTATGCCGCTTCCGCCAAAAACGACAAGACGAAATACGAAAGCGTCTTCAAGGCTGCTGTCTGCATGGTGCAATGCGGAGAACAAAGCAAGGCGCAGAGCACACTCTCCAGATTCGTGAACGACAGTTCTGCATTGGGAGCTGCTCCGGACATCGTCGCCAAGGCATACTCGGTGCTCCACGGCATTTACCTCAAGCAGAGGAACGCCACCCCACAGCGTGAAAGACTTGTCCTCGATTGCGCAAAGAAATTGCCCGGTGATCCCGTCGCCATTGGAATATGCGAAGCCGAGGCGGCGTTCTGGCTGAAGGCGGGCAATATCGACAAGGTGCGCACCTACTACGGACTCTGCGGTGCCGGAATATCCAAGACGGGCGGTAGCATCGTCGAGTTGCTCTCCGCAAGCGCACATGAACCGATCTCCGACAAGGAGCTGCGAATGCTCTCCGATGTCTCGAAAACGCTCCCCGAAGCGGCCGAGTCCTTGTATACACTGCTTGCAAAGCGTGCCGATGGCTGGAAGGCGGACTACTGCAAGGCCATGTTCCTTGCCGAGTCGGGAAAGACGGACGCGGCGGTCTCGGTTCTCGATGCCATGATCCGCAGCCGCCGCGGTCCCGAGGATCGCATTTGGCTGGCAAAGGCAGAGACCCTCGCCTTCAAATCGTCTCGCCCCAAAGACGCCTTGAAGGAGTACCGCGATTGGCTGTTCCGGAACACCGCCTCCGATCTCTGCGAAAAGGCAGAATTTCAATACGGGCTTCTGTTGTGCAACTGCGGCCTGTACGCCGAGGCCATCACCCAGTTGGAGGCGTTCGCCGTTGACTACCCCTCCGGCACCTACGCGAAGCTGGCGACCGGCACCCTCGCGAAGGCGAAGTCCGCAAAGGACGGCGTCGTGAAGCGTGAGGCCGAGGCCGCAGCAAAGCAAGAGCGGCATGATGCCGACCCTCTGCTGGCTCGACTTGAAAAAGGAGTCAAGCTCCAGAAGGAGGGTAAATTCACGTTGGCGGCAAAGGAATACCAGGTATTCAGAGGGCAGTCGAGCCATGCCAAGTGGGGCAAGGCGTGGTACAACCTCGGAACCTGCCTCCGCCAGTCCGGCGACCCCGTCCGGGCCATCGCGGTCTGGAACGAGGTTTGGAGCCGTTCCTAGCTCTTTACGAATACGCTGTGCGGCGTGGAATCGCGTCTTGCGTCGGGCGATGCCTATCTTGAGGACGCAGCAGATGCGGACCAAGCGATGGCCTGCTACGACGATGTGCTGAAGGCGCGGCCGCAGAGCGCCTCGGATAAGAAGTTCGAACTCAACGTGGCGGTCTGCCTCCTCGCCCTCGGGCGTTCGGACAAGGCCCGCGCCATCTTTCTCAAGTTCCGGGAACTCGCCAAAGGCGACCCGTTCATGGAATGCTACTGGGACGGCATGATCGCGCTCTGCGACGGAACCCCGTTCCGGTTGATCAAGACGACGGCGGCACTGGACCACCGGGCCCGCACCCGAATGTTGCTCGGCGATGTGTTCTTCGCCGCGGGTGAGACCTCCAAGGCGCTGAAGCAGTACCGGAGTGCTACGTGGAACGCCTCCGATCCCGAAGTCCTCGCCTACTGCGACATGCAGGCCGCCCGGTGCATCGCCGCCCTAGGTGACGCGAACGCCGCTTTGCGCGAGTATGACAAACTCGTCGGCAAGTATTCGAGGACAAGCGTAGCCGACGATTCCCTGCTCCGCATGGGCGTGCTCTGGGCGGGCCCCAAGGGCAACCTCAAGAAGGCGGCAGAATATTTTGCGAGGATTGTTCGCGACTATCCCGACAGCGACAACGCCGAAGCCGCATTCATCTACCTCGCCACGACGGCGTGGTGGAGCAAGCAATGGGACGAGGCGGAGCGGCTCCACAAGGCTTTTCTGGAGAAGTACCCCAAGTCGCCGTTTTGCGAAACGGTATTGAACTCCCGACTTCCCGCAATAGCAAAAAAAACACTTTAACAATAACTTAAATACAAAATGGAAACGAGTGACGAAATGGCTTTATCACGACGGCTGATGTTCCTTCTGGTTCTGTGTCTAGGGACTTTACCTCTTCGAGTCAATGCGCATGTACCAGTAGACGGAGAATATACTGTCGATGTCACCCCGTACGAAAAAGAGCGAAGGGCCATTCCCATTCATGGCCCCGATAAATACAATGCGCATTTGAACATCGTGCCGGAAGAAGATTGTGGTTGGGTTTTGGCCAACTCTAAAATTATTGACCAAGATTCGAACCTTTGGTATGGCCCCGATCCGAAATTGCCGACGCGTCACACCTACCATCTTTGCAATGCGTTTTCTAGTCAGGAATTCGTGTTGATCGAAGGCTCGTTGACGAAAGGCGGCGGTGGTGGCGGTGGCGGACATACCACACTCCCGCCGTTTTGGGTTACCGTGCCGGCGGTGGACATCGATTGGACTGGATATGGCACCGAGACACAGGGAGCAGTGACTTTCGAGAAATACACGGCCGAGAAATATGAAGACGGCGAGGACACACGTATTGTGCCGATCAGCACGTCCGTCGAGCATTCGCTGTGTAGCCGATTCGTCATCAAACCTCCCCGACTCAAGGACGACACTTCTCTGGTGACTCCTATGCTGGAGTTGACGTGGAACTGCACGAGCCTGCTGAAGATCTACGATGCGAACTGGAATCAGGTCATATCGGGAACGCAGTTCGACGCAAGTAGCTGGGGTGCCGCGAGAATGTTCTATGTGATCGTCCAGCCGGATGCCTCGACGCACCAGGCCGAGATCGTCTTGCAGGGGGAGGCCGACGTGCCATTTGAGGGAAGAGGCGCGAGCGGGCGCCCGATCGACAAGATTCTCGGCCTGATACCGAAAATCACGGTGGACTTGGATGTCGATTCGGACTATGATGGCGATATTGACAACGACGACGACGCGCTGGAGGAAAGCCCCGGCGGTCTTGTCCGGGTACGGGACGCCTTGAATCCCGGCCTCACGCCGATGAAGTTGACCCTGACCTCGGGAGCGTCCGGAATTGTATGGCTACGCCTGACCTCTGGACTCGGCAAGGTCAGAGTCTGGGAGAATTCGACCATGACAACGCTTTGGAATTCGACACAGCCCGTTCGACTAGGCACCTTGGGGGTGCCGAAGGTCTTCTATCTCGAAGGGCTTGTGGCTAGCTCCCTTCTACGCGACGTGCAGTTCGATGTCGACTATGCGAAAGCCGACGGCACCTACACCTGTGCGGACAAGATCAAGCTGACCGTGGTGAAATCCGACTTGGATGTCGATGCTAACTACGACGGTTCGATTTCCATTACCGACGACCCGCTGGAGGAGAGCGCGGGCGGCTTCACGGCCACGAACGTGCTCCGCGAGATTGACCTCGCGGCCTTCCCCGGCCCGAACAAGCTGACCTCCGGCGGCGTGATCCTCTCGGCGGTTGCGGGAGGCGACAAGATCAAGGTGTGGGCGGATCTGGACAAGACTATCGAAATCCCGCTCGAGAAGACCTGGAGCGTGGCCAGCTTCCCGGACAAGCTCTACGTCGAAGGCATCAAAGCCAGCGACACCGTCCGCGACATCCAGCTCCGCCTCTGCTACACGAATATGACCTTCAGTTGCCGCGACGAGATCAAGATGACCGTCATTGCGGCAGAAATTGAGAATGCCGCACCAAGGGATACTGATGATATTCAAATTCAGTACTTTACAAATAATGCGAGCCTGTTTACCTATACGGCAATTCCCTTGCAAGTATATTATACGCTTAAGCCTAATGTGGGCTGGGTGCCGGACAATGTTGAATTTCGTGTTAAAAATCCACAAAACGGTGTTATCAGAACTGTGGCTCTGCCATTGAGCATTGGACAGCAGAACACCTCATGGGATGGCAAGGACACTGGCGGCGACTATGTCCCTTATGGTTCCAATTATGTCATTGAAGTTTCCGCGACGAGATTCGCGACGACTTGCACGGCAACCAATGGTTTGACGGTGTATGAGATTCGGCAGGGGAATTGTGCTTATCATCCATTTGCATCTTGGCTGGGGCAATTTCATTGCGCCATTGTTTATGGTTACAGTGGAGGGAACTCCCTTGCAGATATTAACGACTTAAATAAATACACTGTATTCGAAAACCCGGGCGTTACGGCAGGAAATGATACGATGTTTTCTACAATGAGTGGTAATGTTTGGGATTACTGGTGCCCCAATCTCACACGGGGAATGCGTGCATCCATTCTTTCAAAGGCATTTGAGCTTGAAGTCTATACAATACCCTATGCAAGCAATTGGAACTTTCTTTTTGGTAATTGCGTTGTTCGTGACGATGCGGCTACTTCCCCATCTGGATCTGATTGGGCCGGGACGTTCGCCGATATACGTGAAATTCGTTGCGATGGTGTTGTCGAGTCTGTCTATGAATCTGCAAATGTGCGTTTGTGGGGTGACACTGCGTGGTGGAACATAATGACACCAGGTGATGGGCTGGGAGGTCCATACGATCACCATAACGCAACGAGAACGGGTCTGACTCCTGCGAGACAGCGAAATGACAATGATGCAGGAAAGACACAAAATTCACCAGATTGGCGGTATTTGCCGTATTAATTGGATAATGATGCTTATGAAAAAAATTCTTGTTCTGCTGGCGTGTAGTGGAATGGCCTTTGGCCAAACAGATGGTTCCACTGCTGTACCCGCTGTTAATCTGCTGTCGGAAATGATGAAGCTTGACGCTTCCGGTCTTGAACGGTTTGTTGAAGCCAACCAGACGAATGCCATAATGCACAGACGTTTCGATGCCATGCTGAAGCATATCGAAGGCCTTGATCGCGATCAGATTTTGCAATTGGGCGAACAGGGAATGGACAATGGCTGGCCTATTGATGTCGTCGATGGCATGTTTGGACATGCTTTCATGCTATCGTGCAAGGATCTTCCGCCGACCGCCAAGCAGATTCTTTCCTGGCTGAAAACTCCTGGGGTAAGTCAAGGACGAGCGTTTTTCCTGATTCAGGGTGCACAACGAGAATGGGCTGAAACATGGTCGGAGGACGAGTATGACGCTTTCTTGCCATTTGCCATCGACTTTGCCACGGATGCCACCAACCGCCTGGAAACTCGGTCGCTTGTCGTTGACGACCTTATTCGGTCATTAAGACTTCGCTTGCAGGGATCTTCCCCTTCCGAAGCAAAGGAAAAACTTGCGAGTAGCGGCTGGACTTTGGAGATGAAGTTGCTTGATCATGAGGTGGTGCAAGGAAAAGATGCCTATTCAAACGTCCGCTATGCCGTTCAACTTTATGCCCTGTTGTCGCGACAACCTCCTTTGCGCAAGGAATCTCAAATGACGGCAAGATGCCGTTTCGTCTTCCTGTTGAAAGAGAGAGAGACGCCATCGTCAGCGGTTCAAGAGATTCTAAAAGTCTATGAATTACTGGGTCTTGTCGGTGTATTGACCATTCAAGATGTCGAAAGTTTGAAAAGAGACAAGCGATTTGCAGACGAGGAATCCCAATCAATTTTAGATCAACTTTCCGATCAGCTTAAACGACCAGGGGATATTGAAAACAAATCTGGAGACGGAAAATAGCAAAAGGGGAGTCGAAGGGGCTTCGGGGTCAACCCTGACTTGTCTTTAGTCTCTTTGATCGGGTGTGGGGGGGCGAGTGCGGAGCCTCGCGTTCCCAGTCTGTAACGACGCCATTGCACACCCTATCGATTCCGATCCCGATAGCGATCCCGATTTCGACTTCCCTTCGGCACTCCCAGACCCACACACTCCCACACGCTTTTCGCAGTACCCCTGTCACGAACCGATTTACGCGTAAACACAGCAAGCTCCGGGGTCAACCCTGAAAATAAGAAATAAGCAAGCTCCGGGGTCAACCCTGAAAATAAGAAATAAGGGCTTATGCCGAGATCGGCCGCCATGGGTCGTAGCCGAACTATTTTCTGGGAGAAACTCCACAAGGCCTTTCTGGAGAAGTACCCCAAGTCTGCGATGAATGATTTGATCCGGGATCGGATTCTTCCCGCGATTGCGGACAAGACGCTTGAAATGGTGACTTGGCAAACTAACCGCGCCTCCCGCGAAGCGGGAAAGGCGCAGTTAGTTTGCCAAGTCACGGCCTAAAAATAGTTTTTTTTGCGCTGGACACTGCTGCCGCGACAATGATACACTTCAACTAAATTGGGCTTGATTATACCCCGTGAACGGTTACACAAAAGGACACAAAAGGACACACGCATGCAGACAACTTTAAAGGCAGGAATCGCTAAGGTCGAGATTACATGCCGAGAGGATTTGACGTTAGATGCGATGCTCAACGAAAAAAGCAAGAAACATCTCCCGCCAGAGTTGTTGGGCCGAAAACTGGAGGTCAGCGATCCGCTGTTTGTCCGCGCCTTGGTGCTGGAAAACGGAAGTGAAACGATCGTGTTGCTTACCTTAGATGTCACTGCGATCGGCGCTCGCACAATCAGCCAGAACATCCTCAGCGACAGCGCCGACGAATTTCTGCCGCGCTTACGTGAGCGCATCGAGCAGGAATTCAAAATTCCCGGGGGCAACGTCAGCGCCTGTGCATCGCATACGCACGGCGTGCCACGGATGCTTTGCGACGACGACGCGCAGATTGAACGTTGCCTAGCGGCGGTCGCACAGGCCTTACGCAGCCGGATGCCGGTGACGCTCGCCGTGGGATCCGGCAAGGAAGACACACTGACGTTCAACCGAACGATGCGAATGAAGGACGGCACAGATTACACCCTCAGGAGCTGCAATCCGCCCCCACAGGATGAGGACGTAGAAAGCTTGCGCCCGATCGATTCTGAGATTGGGATTCTGCGCCTCGACCAGATGGACGGATCGCCCCTCGCAATCGTCTACAACTTCGGTACGCATCTTCTGCTGGGGCCTCCCGAGGGCAAACCTGGACGCATCAGTGCTGATCACGTCGGCGTCACATTAAACTATTTAGAGGAAAACATCGGTGGCGGAGTCATGGCATTCTTTCTGCAAGGTGCCGGTGGCGATGCTGCCGAAGTCTCCAAATGCGACACAGGGCATCCTCGCAGTTCGCGCACCTTTGGGACCCGATTAGGCCAAAGCGTCTTGCGCGGATACCGCACCCTCGCACCTGGATCTACGAAGCTCCGCGTCGTACGCGAGCACCTGCACTTCCCGTTTCGGACAGACATCCCGGAGGCTATTACCAATCTGAAGCGGAAACAGGCGGAACTTCTGGAAGGGCTACGCTATACTTCCCTGAACTTCAAGGCCTTTCTGCCGCTTTATTTGCAGCAGAGCCTGCACGCCGACTATCCATCGCATTGGGCGTATCGATACCTGCATGCGGAGGCTTGCGGCGATCACAGCCTGCGTATGATGGATGCTCGCAACAAGCGCGCTGTGACAAAGTATCTCGATAGCATGGCTCGAATGGAACGCATGGCTCTCAACGAAGAGAACATCGCCACGCTGGAACGCCATCAAGAAATTATCGCAGATCTGGGTGGAACCACCATCCCTGCCGAAATTCAGGGTCTCCGGATCGGTGATTGTGCGCTAATTATCGCACCGATGGAGCTACTTGCAGAAACCGTATTAAAACTCAAAAAAGCCTCCCCTATCCAACCAACATTTGTCGTCTCAATCGCGAACGGCTACCTGCACTATGCACCCCCGGCATCCTACTACTCTCGCGGCGGATACGAAGTGACGGAATGCCTGCTGGCACCGGCATGGGAGGCGATTTTTGATGCGGCCGTGAAGCGGATCCTCGCGCAACTCCAGACCTCACTAAATTGAGATTTTTCTACTTTTCTGTCGCAAGTTCAATTCCCTCTTCTAAAGATTTAACGCAAGGGGCGCATAGGTAAGAAAAGTGCGTAGTGCGTAGTTTCCGCAGGGGCTCTGCCCCAGACCCCGTTTATTACTGACTTGGGTAGCACGTGGCAAAACTAGCGGCTAGCCCCTTCTTGCGCTTCTGGTTAACTCCCACGTACTCTGAGCCCTCTGTGATCTCTGGCTAAATCTTTAACACAAGGAACACAAAAATGACACGAAAAACGCCAGCAATTCTAATTATGGCAAATCTTCTCTGAAGCGGCGTGCTCGGAGAGCCCGCCCTACCCTGAAAACAGTGCAAAATGATGTATTCACGAGGTAGGGCGCGATCTCCGAGCGCGCCGTATCCATGAGTTGTGACCATAATTAGAATTGCTGCGAAAAACGCGAAGCCTTTCATGAAGTTTCACCTGTTTGCCGTGCTGGCACAGGCTGAAAACCACGGAAGGAGAAAGAGAAGTGCGCAGTGTCTAGGGGTCTTTTAGAAGTCTATCTTTTTTTTTACAAGATTGGTGGAAGATGGGCACATCAACTGGCAGGGGTTCTGGATTCCCAAGCTGGCACAAAGCCAATGCGTGGTCTACGAGCGGTTTCGCGGGACCATTCAACCGAACCTGAATGGAACAGCGCGGTGAAAGCGGATGGGGCGCATGAGATGGCTTTCACCCTCGGTCATTCGCGTGTGGGGAGCTGCTGGCGGTAGCGTTCGAGGCGTGCCTCGGACTGCGCGGCGACATCCTCGCGTCCGGCATCACGCCAGCGGGTCGTGGCCTCGAGTCCAGCTTGCTCCGCCTCCGCAAACCGGCCTGTTTCCGCGAGGGCGGCGGCAAGGGTATCGATGCGCATTGGGTCGGTCGCACCACGCCAGCGAATCAGGAACTGAATCAGCGACAGGGCGCGAGGGCCATCGCGAAGTTCGTCTTCTGGGGCTGTTGCGCGGATCCAGGCCAAGAGCCCGTAAGCACCTTCAGCCGTAAGATCCGTCTGGATTGCCTGCTCGAGCAGGGTGGCAGCCTCGGCGCGACGCTCCTGCCGATAGAGCAGGTGTGCGAGGGAAACGGAAATCAGCGCCGTTTCGGGGCTAAGCACCAGCGCGCGGCGATAGGCCGATTGCGCCTCCTCGGGCTGCTGGAGCGCTTCGAGAACCGCGCCGAGTCTCTGAAAGGCTTCAGCATCGCGGGGATCGTAGCGGGTAGCGTTGAGGTAGGCATCCCGTGCGGCGGCGAGGTTGCCCTGACGCTGGTACAGCAGACCGGTGACGCGCCAGGTGGGGGCGAAGTCCGAATCCAGCGTGCGTGCCTTGCACAGCAGCGCGGCTGCTGCATCAAACTTTCCGGCAGTGACCTGTTGGAGACCGAGAAGCGTATACAGTTCGGCGTGGAAGTTATAGCCGTCGGTCGCGGTTTTGATCGGCGTGTTGCACCAGACGGCAGCGACGAGAATCACGAACGCGGCCACGAGTGCCTGACGCTTGGATCGGCGGTGGTACCAAAGACCACGGTCGAGCGCAACGGCGGCGAAGACGCATAGTGCCGGGATTGCCACGAGCCGGTAACGGGAAGCCACGAAGAAGAGTGCCACCGAAAAAGCGTAGGCCGCGGCGAACAGCGCGGGCAACCAGGCGCCGGGATGCTTCCGCACGCCGACGACGAAACCCCAGCAGGCCAGCGGAAAGACGACGCCGAAGGGAAATGCGAAGGATCCGATCCGCCAGACAAGGATCCGTAGCAGGCGGTAATAGCCAGTGAAAGCGTAGACATCCACATTGCGGGGCAACTCGCGCGAGTTGGTCACCTGCCGCAGCTTGCGCCCCAACTGGCGGAGGAAATGGCGCGGATGCTGGCGCAGATACGTCAGCGATTGACGGTAGTAGAAGCGGTCGGCATCGACGGCGTGGTAAATTCCAGCGCGTAGCGGCATCTTGTCGAGGCTTTCCCAGTCGTAACCGGGGCGGATGGCGATTGTGGCATCGGAGCGCAGGTTGTTGCCGATATAAAAGTTGAGGCCGCCATTGTGCGATATCAACGTAAAACGGCCAGTTGCCAGGGCATTCTGAGCCGTGACCGGCGCAAGAGCGAGCAACGTGCCGAAGGCGAGCAACGCAGGGGCCACGGCGGCGAGTAGGACGGCGCGCAGACGGCGATGCGGCTGCTCTTCCGGCATTCCTGCGAGTTTTGTCTTCAGGCGCGTTGCGAACAGGCCGACCGCAGCAAGCGGAAGGAAGAAGAGGTTGTTCGGAATCGTCAACGCAGCCAATCCCGCACAGAGTCCCGCCGTGATCCAACCGGAAGGTCGGTCCCGTTTCATGGCCTGCAGGAGAAGATTCAGGAAAACCATGTTCAAAAGCGCCGCGAGGCCCGCCGGCAGCAATTGCAGGTTGAAGAAAAGCAGGGGACCGTAGGCCGCGGTCAGGCAGCCGGCCAGGAGGCCCGTATGCGGCCGGAAGAGACGTTTTGCTAAGCGACAGGCACTGAGCGCGGTCAATGCGCCCAGAACGGCCAGTGCGCCGTGGGCGGCCGCCAGATGATGGCCGCAGATCCAGTATACTCCTGCTAGAAAATACGCGAATCCGGGTGGCTGGTAATAGGGCGTGATTGGAGCGTACCGTCCGGACAGAAACTGTCCGGCTAGGTCGTGATAGGTGCGCGCATCGATCACCGGAGCAAGCCAGCTCGGATCGTTGGGGCCGTCTAGCAGCATCAGCAGATGCAAGAGCAAGGCCAACCCGAAGACCAAAACCTCGATCCGATTCTGAGCGCAGAGCTTCCGAGTCCGTCGGAAGAACTGAAGGAGCCACCGCCGAACTCGGTATCCGACAGAGAGGAGCGTTGATCTGTCGAGAAATGTCATCTGTTTGGGAAACATTCTGCGTTGTTCTTCGTTTAGTCCTGCGCTGTCTCGGAGGTGTGCTTCACCAGAATAATCCTATCCACCAACGCCAAGTCCACCTCGCCAGCTCGCAGCCCTTGAACTGGCTCGCCCCCATAGAGCGGTCCCTGGAACTTGATCGAGGCGTATGCATCCCATTCGTTCGGGTCTCCCGGCTCCCACAGATCGGCGAGGTTGAGACTGGTCGACCAGCTTTTCGATGAAAACCAGATCTGGGACTGTGGTGACAAGGCAATCCGGCCTAGCTTGTAGAGACGGTAGACGTTGGGCGTGATCTCGTCTTTTTCGATGGCGCGTCGAATACCGTGTGTTTTTGTATCACTCTGGTAAAACCCGAAATTGAATGGAAGTTCCGGCGTGTGCGCTGACGGAGCAAATCCAAAGGCCGCATCTGGGTCGTCGAAGTAGCCTTGTGCGGACGCATTGTTGGCGTGCATCGTCGGCATGAATGTTCGTATGCGTAAGCGGTCGATTCCATCGAACTCGGCGGGCAAGGGCTTCTCACCGCCGCCCCGGATCCGACTCTCGAAGATCGACACGATGCGCTCGCCCAGCGGTCGTGGCTGCGAAACGAGGTCTGCACGCTTGGCTTCATTGACGGCCTTGATTCGTGCGGAATAAATCTTGTAATCAGCAAAGTAATCCGGGTAAGCCGCTGTCAGGTCGAACCACCGGAACAAGGTGGCAAAGTCGAGATTACGCCGCAGGCGCTGCACGTTCGCCAGCTCAAACGGAAGCGCAACGGCCTGCTTTTCCATTTCATCAAAATAGCCTTGCCAGCGGAAAATATTCTCCGGCGTCAGGTAGGGCCAGATTTCTTCGGAATACGCGTTTGAGGAATACGTAACCCCACGAGGCATCTCCTTGATAGCCTTTCGTCCCTGCTCCAACTCCTCAAGATACGTTCGCACAAGTGCTCCTGCGGGGCCATATTGATGGTCGGTGAACTCTCGAATGATCGCATCTGTATCGCACTGGATGTCCTGACTGAGTTTGAGAAAGAGGTATCCGAGCAGTTCGGTGAAGTTGCCGCCCTCAAGAACTCCCGGTGAGTGTTCCAAGTACATCCCGCGAGCCCCCTCCTTGTACATCAATTGCATAGCGATGATCAGCCGATCCACGTTGCCGAGCGGCATGACATATCCCGACCCATACGGGTTGGGGTAGTAATAGACCCAAACGTGCGAGGTGATCTTGCCCCAGCCCTGCAGGTCGCGATAGGTTTCTTGCATGCCCGGATCAGGTTGACTCCAGTCGCCTAAGTACGGATCTTCGATCGGGGCAAAGACGATCACAAAGTTGTCAGGGAAGCGCTGGCCACTTTCCAATGTTGGCGGTTTTTGAGACTGATCGCGACGGTAGGCTACTCCTTTGAGCAGAACCTCCGGGTGCTTTTCTTTCAAGAAGGCAGACAACTCCAGCAGGTAATCGAAGTAGGGCCCACCGGGCGCATCATATTTCTGCACTAGGTTTTTGCACTCAGGACAGTGGCAGAACGCACCGCCGACGTCCATCGCGCCGACAGTGATGAGCGTCTGTTCTTCTTCGCGTTCAATTTGCCCGAGAACGCGTCGAGTCAGCTCATCCCTCAGTGCCCGATTGCTGAAACAGAGTTGCTGGCCTGGCGTACGAACGCCGGACTCGGTCATCGTGAAGAACTCGGGATTCGTCTCGAAGTAGTCCTTTTTCGTAATCCAGACGTACGGTTCCCACTGGTGCGTGTCCGGGTTGGGTGGAATAAAACAATGGATGGTGTGAGCACCACCGATGCCGTCCCTACCCCGCAGTGCAGACATAATGCCCCGCTCCTGCATCTGTTTCCAATCGGAATGGGATTGCTTCCAGCGATAGGTCAGGTTGACGCCCTGCTGATAATAGAAGTTTTCGTTGAAGTAAGGAGCATCTTCGCGGTATCCAAAAGAAAAGCCTCGCTTACGGTTGAACGGTTCCAAAGTCAGCGTTTTACGCGAGGGCATTACAGGATCGCTGAACATCGAATACCAGCGCCACCCGAGCGAGTTTTCGAGGAACTCCATCACCGCGTACAGGTTGCCGCGTGCGCCCTGCCCGAACAGAAAGAGATCCTGTCCGATGCTGCGTACGATATGCTCCTCGTCCTTCAATTCGGATAACGGATCGGAACCGGTCTGTTTGAGGGACGGCACACTCAACCCAACAAAAATCGCGGGGGTGCCCGACACATATGCTTCAGGTGTCACCACAGAAAACGCTACACCCGTGATCTCGTGCAGTGCGTTCGTCAGAACCTTAACGGCATAGTCATCCACGCTCGTAGGCTGATCCGGTTTGACAATTCGATAGGCGGTCGTGCCGTTTTGCGCGATCTGCAACACGGTGCTTGAGGAGAGTGCTGTCAGACAGGTAAGACACACTATTAAAATTGCAATTCTTGAAGTTCTCATGCTTGTTTTGTTTTCCTTTGTAGTTCACGGGGACTATTGACCATAGACTGTAGACCATCAGGGATTGCCTCCGGCAACTTTAGGGAACTTCGCCCTACTCCCTCTAAGAAAGGCGTCAGCCTTTCGCTTCCTCTGCGGATATTCAAAATAGGCTCGAATCGCTCTGGCCAGTTTAACTCCTCAAGGATCTTTTTCCAGCGCTCGGGATGGCTTTCATCGGACACAACTGGCTGAAACCCAAGCCTGAGATATGTGATGATGGCCGCACGCCGCCAATCATCTGTTAACAGCGTCATAGACGTGAATCCTTCTCGGACAGCCTGATGAAGAACGGCTAGGGAAACAAGATAGCCCAGCTTTTTTCCTGTAAAATTGGGATGCGCTCCCACCATGTGAACAACACCTTGCTTAGCATCCTGTGAAGCCCAGCACGAAGCCGTGGCTGCGCCCCGTCCATCATCAGCAAGAATAAACCAAACTCTCTCTGGACGAAAGTGTTGATCTCCCACCATCTCCTTGGCAAAATTCGACTGGCCTTTTTTCCGTTCAAATGACAGGTCGATCACTTCATTCCAGATCTCCTGATCACCTTCCCGATAATGGCGGCACTGAAAACCTGTCGGCACCTGAAGTTCCTCCAGATGACTCAGGTTAAGGATTTTCATTTTCAGTTGCGGCAGTTTGGTTTCTGTTCCCACGATTCGATACCTTCACTACGTTTTGTTGAGCTCAATAACCAGCCAAGCTCTCAGCCAATGCAAGTAATGTAGCATTTTCTGAGTTATCGAGCAAATTGAGTTTTTAGGCGCTTTAGTGCTTGCTTCTTTTAAAAAGATAAGCTAGCCTTTTCCCTCTATCGAAATGGGATTGTTATAACCAAATCCACTATAAAGGATCCATCAATGACAAGCGAACTTACAAGCATGGCAACGCCCTATATGGGCGAATGGGTAAACGCACAGGAGCACGGAGCGTCCGGATCGGAATTCCAGACGGTTGGCTCGATTCAAGCGGGATCCAATAAAATCAAGGTTCAGGACGCAGGTGATTTCCGAGTCGGTCAGGAGGTCACAATTTCCGATTGTCATCTGCATCACTACGGCATGGTTTATAATCAGGCAGCACCCTATTTGGCTGAAAACCAGAGCCTGCTCAAAGACGAAATAGAACTGCGCGGATTAAATGCAAACAAATCATGGCAAACGTTTGTCGTCGACTTCTCCAAAACCGATCCGGTAACCTTCCGGTGGATGGCGGTAGACCCCGCTCATCAGACCCTGACCACTACCCATCCTGTCATTCATCGCCGCTGGTGCTGGCAAGGGGAGTCGCTTCCAATCGATTCGGACTGGGTGACGCTGACCGACGGCGTCCAAATGCGCTTTAAAAAACGCGATTGGCTACCAGGTGAGAGCATCTCATTTCACGCACGGAATCGGCTCTTTGCTCGCATTACTGGCATTCGCGGCAAGACGTTGACGTTAAGTGAGAGCGCAACAGGTGATGCCCCGGAGGCCGTGGTGCGCCATCACGACCAGATCGCGCTCCAGGCCGCCTTAGACCAAGCCATTGCAGAGCGCAAGGGCCTCTTTATTCCTGCGGGACGCTACCGATTATCCGAAGGACTTTGGATTCGAAACGCCTCCGTGCGAATCGAGGGCGCGCATCGCGACCATGTCACACTCGACATCAGCGAAGATAACACCGCTGTCTTCTGGATTTCTGGGGGAAGAGATGTTGTTATCAAGAATCTAAGTCTGGTCGGCCATACAGGTTTTATGGAGTTGCCCGCCAATTCGAATTTTTCGTCGGCCACCGGCTTTGCATACTGGCCCACGGCCAACCAGCAGATGGAGATCAAGGGGTGTGCGGCGGCAAACTTCGTGGGCACGGAACGGGTTCTGTTCGAGGACTTGAAGGTGTCGCGTATGGCTTCGGAGGCGTTTTACTCGCATGGTTCGGAGCGATACGGATTGCCCCCCTACATTCAAGCACCGCATAAGGGGCGCCCAGAACTGCTCACGCAATACACCAAATCCTGCACTTACCACCGCTGCATTGTCAACGATTGCGGTTTCAACGCTTTCAACAACAACGATCATGCTGAAAACACCTGCATCCTGCACTGCCATGTCGAGCGCATCAGCAATTTCTGCGAGAACGCCAGCCGGTTTTCCCGCATCATCGGCAATTATGTGCTGGACGGCTGTGCCACCAGCGTGCATGGCGGCTCCGCCGCCGACCCGCACAAGATTGGATCTACGCAGGCCATTATCGCGGATAACGTATTCGAAGGCGGAACGATCGGCGGCGGTCTCTCCATCGGCAACAACGCAACCCAGGTCACCGTAGCCAACAACCTGTTCATCGGTTACAGCAAAGAATGTGCTATCATCATCAACGGAGGCCGACGGATCATCGTGACAGGAAATCACATCGACATGACGCAGATTGAAAACAATCCAGATAACGAACGCTGCGGCATCACGGTCGAAGCCTCGAATGTCGTCGTGGCCGACAATCATATCTACGTCCGGGGCGAGGGGTCAGAAAAGGTCACCGGAATCCATGTCGCCGATGATGCCGTTAACATTAATATTCATGACAATCTCATCGAAAATTGCCATTATGGGTTCCGCACGGGGCGTCGGGTCTATATTCCGCAGGGCGAGAAAGGCCCGTTCGAGTTTCTGAAGGGGCATTTCGAATTTCATCATACGGAATCCGCAGTGGAGGAAGTGCTCAGTTCCAACGCATTCCGCGACAACGCCTTGCCGCTCCGGTGCGACGATTCCGCGCCGTACCGCGGCTGGAACCTCCGGTGGCTCACCGGCACTCAGGCTGGCAAGACCTCGACCATCGAAACCTACAATTTTAAGGATCGGACGATCACGCTGAAGGAAGGGGCGTCCTCACAGGTCGGCGACCGGTTTGCTGTGTATCCGCATCGCGCGAACTGGCAGGTTCATCATAACACCATCACCGATTGTGTGAATCCAATGACCATGGAATTGCTGGGAACAGACGGTATTCAACTCGACAACAACTTGCTTTAATACCGTGCGAATTCCATTCACCGCTCTCAAGCTCGATGGTCTATGCGCAAAACCTTACAATGAACAGAGGCAAAATAACAACATCCTCTTCCCTGCACCCACCCTACCGAGTTCTTCCTTCCGATCTTCCCAACAGTGGCATCCTGTTCGTCGATCACCAGGCGCACGGCCGGCATGGGGAGGTCGTCGCGTTCCTCCTGCGTCAGGGCGCACGCAACGACCGTCGGGACAAATTTGGACGCAGCCCAGCCGAAGTCGCCAAAATTCATGGGTTTCCGGACATCGAAGCCACCCTGCGGACTTGATCCGCCCGACGATAGGAAATAACGAGGAAGACCATGCCAACAATTCAACTAGGTGTCGTAGGCTACGGACATAATCCAAAACTGCAAAGCGGGCGAGGCGGCGGTCTATTCCGGCAGTCGGTGGAAGGCTTTGAAAACGTGATTCCGACGGCTGTCTGCGACATTGCCCCAGAGGCGCTCGCGATGGCTCGCGAGCGGTTTCCTAACATCGCGACTTTCAACAACTTCGATGAAATGCTGGACACCACATCGCTCAACGCCGTGATCGTCGGAACGCCGGCGACAAGCCATGCCGCGTTTGCCGTCAAAGCACTCGCAAAGGGCATCAACGTCCTTTCTGAAATTCCCTGCGTCTTTACCGTTGAGGAAGCGCAAACGCTGTGGGACGCGCATCTAAAAAGCCGCGCACTCTATATGACCGGATCGAATACAAACTTCAGGGGATATATTGATGCCGCCGTGGATTTGAAGCAACGGGGCATCTTGGGTGACCCGATCTATGCGGAATCGGAATACATTCACAATATGCGTTCAGAATTCGAGACCACGCCCTGGCGCAAAACGTATGAGCCGATCCGGTACTGCACCCATTCTCTGGGACCGTTGTTACGGCTGATCGATGAAGATCTGGAATGGGTGACCTGTTTTGACACGGGAAGCCATCTTGAAAAGGATCCCGACCAGCACGATTTCATGGCGGCACTGTTCCGCACCCGGTCCAACGTGGTGGTGCGGTTCGTCGCCTCGTTCATTAATGAAGCAGGTCACCACATCTGGCAGTATCGTATCTTCACCACCAAGGGCACGTTCGAACGCACCGCCGGCCAGTATACATCCATGGGATATGTCCCCGCCGAAAGTCCACGCACGCTTTTTTATTCCAAGGAACTACCGCTGACAAAAAATCGAGTAGAACTGCCTGTCGGCGATATGCCGCCGGCCCATGCCGACAATCCGAAGGCGGCTGGACATGGAGGCATCGACTATGCCATGCTAGATGCCTTTTTCACAGCAATTCGGGAGGGCAGTCCCTCACCGGTCAGCTTGCGTGATGGCCTGCGCATGACGCTGCCGGGCCTCTATGCGGCTGAGTCCGCCCGCAACGGCGGTGCCCTGACCCGCATTCTCTATCCGTGGAGCGAAGCCAAAGCGTAACCCAACACATGCCGATTTCATCAAACTGCCAAAAGATCGATAAAGACTGGACTTTTCAGATCGGAGACTTTTCCGGTGCGGAGTCGCGCACATTCGATGATGCCCATTGGCGCAAGCTGGATCTTCCTCATGACTGGAGCATAGAAGGCAAGTTTTCAAAGGACAACTACCTTGAAGGGTACTGGGAAGACGGCCAATGGATCCCAAGGTCGGACAGCTATTTACCCAAGGGCATCGGGTGGTATCGCAAGAGGCTGAATGTTCCCATCGCGTCCCATGCACAGCAAACGTATATCGAGTTTGAAGGGGTGTTTCGCAATAGCACACTGTGGGTCAATGGCCATGAGGTTGGAACGCATCCCAGCGGCTATACTGGTGTCGTGTACAATGTTACCCCTTACTTGCTCGCGGATGGCGAACAAAATATGTTAGCACTCCGGGTCGATGCATCCAAAACCGAAGGCTGGTGGTATGAAGGGTCTGGTATCTACCGGCATGTTTGGGGCATAACAAAACCGGCGCTGCACATGGTGCCATGGCACATCACGGTCACCACCCCGAAGGTGTGTTATTCCGCCGCGACAGTCAACGTGCGTACCCGCGTTCTAAACAGTTCAGGAGCAGCCACCTGCTGTACCGTGCGCACAACTCTCCTCGACCCCCGTGGTAATTCGGTGGCCGAGATGGAATCCACCACGCCGCTTGCGACAGGACAACACAAAGATGTGATTCAGGAAGCGACGCTGAACGCCCCCGGTCTCTGGTCGCCAGCTCATCCCAATCTTTACACGGTTCGCAGCAAAGTGGTTGCCGAGAATGGGGAGATGGATTGCCAGGAAACAACTTTTGGTATTCGCTGGTTCAAGTTTACAGCCGATCAGGGGTTCTTTTTGAACGGGCAAAAATTGCAGTTGCGAGGCGGTTGCATTCACCATGACTTCGGGGGACTGGGAACGGCTCTGCCGGATCGAGCACATGCCGTGAATGTCGAAGTGCTCAAAGAAATGGGAGCCAATACAATTCGCTCCTCCCATAATCCGGCCGCTCCAGCGCTGATGGATGCGTGTGATGAACTGGGGATGCTCGTATGGGCGGAAACACGGAGTCTGAACGTAGATCATGGGGCCGAGGAAGAGTTAAGAGACCTCATTCTCCGAGACAGAAATCACCCTTCCATTATTCTCTGGTCGCTGGCGAATACTGCCGGAGACACCGAGGGAGAGCGATCCACGGGATTTCTCAAGACATTGAACGATCTGGCGCACCAGTTAGACCCATCTCGCCCTACCGCCATCGCCGTGGAGGGCAACGCGGATGCGAACGCCAATCATTTTGCAGACGTAACCGATGTCGTCGGCTACAACGGCGGAGGAATAGGAATCGATGACCGAGATCACCTGATGTTCCCCACCCGCAAAATGCTGATCAGTGAGTTCTCTTCCGGTCGCGGTGCTCGAGGCGTCTATCAGGAGTCCACAACCGAGAACACGGTGCTGGAAACCTTTGGCGATGGACGAATCATGAAGCGTGCTGGCCACTATTGCAGCACCTATGATCTTTGTCTCTCGCATGAAAAGGGCAGCGTTCACTTCGCCGAGGGGTGGGCACACATCAACGAAAGGCCGTGGCTGGCCGGCGGTCTTATGTGGTCAGCAATTGAATATCGCGGCGAGACAACAGGCTGGCCTATCGTTACCAGTCAATTCGGAGTATTGGATATCTGTCGCTTCCCCAAGGATGCTTATTATTACTATCAGCATCTATGGACGGATACTCCCGTATTCCATGTTTTCCCTCACTGGACATGGCCAGGCCGGGAGGGACAATTGATCGATGTCTGGTGCTATCGAAATTGCTGCGACATCGTCGATTTATTCGTCAACGGTAAGAAAATGTCCGGAGAACCGGACTACATCCAGTACAAGGCGAATAGGCCGCATCTGATATGGAGAATTCCGTATGAGCCTGGAACATTGATTGCGGAAGGTCGAAGCCTGGGCAAAGTGGTCTGTTATCAGGAAATCAAGACGGCTGGAACTGCAGAGACCTTGCAGCTTCGCCCTGATCGGACAACCTTGGCGGCTGACGGGGAAGACATCGCGTTGATAAAAATAAGTGCCCATGACGCAGAAGGAACACCCGTTCCGTATGCCAATAATGAAATTCACGTTGAGGTCAGTGCTGGCGGGAAGCTGATCGGGTTGTCGTCCGGTGATCCTGGTAGCCACGAATCAGAAAAGACAACCCACATAAAACTATTCAGCGGTTTGGCATTGGCGATTGTCCAAAACACTGGTGAACAGGCCGAAGTGGTCGTGCGAGTTTCTTCTCCCAGACTAAAATCGGCAGAAACGGTCATTTCTGTATGCTGAGGTCAGAAATTACTCCCACAAGATCAGCCGGAACCCACGCGGTGGAACGGTATCTTTCCACGTTGGAGCAAGCGTATAGGTCTTCTCTGGATCCCAGACATCGCTCCCCACTCCGCCCGACTTCATATCCAGTGCCTTGAGGTCAAGCTCCAGTTCAACAGTCCGCTCCATATCGGTGTCGTTTACCACCGCCAGAATCATCTTGCCGTCTTTCGTATAAGCGGAGGCCATGATACGTCCGATGTCGTTGCCTAGGCGTTTGACCGTCGTGTTCTCCCAGTAAGGATGGAAGAGCACGTTTTCATCCCAGCCGAGTGCGTCTTGAGTCGCCCAGATCTTCTCTCGTAAAGGGCGGCTTTTTGAGTCTGAATCGTGAATATCCACATCATGCACCATGCAATAGCCGTAGCTGTGCAGCAGGGGCCGACGGTATTCCGGATTCTTTAAATCAAAATTTAACAAACGCTGCGGATGTGTTTCTCTGAGTGCGCGGACCGTCATATCGATGAAGACCATCTTGATGCCGTACAGGTATGGACAGTAGGATCCGCGAAACATCTCCGGCGTCAAGACACGGAAATAATTTCCGTCCTGCACCACCCGGGTGCCCAAGCCTTCTCCACCACAGATGATGTCTGTAAAATGTTGCATCGGCATAACGCGCTGCATGCCCTGATGGGCGTAAATTCGGGCTTCAGGACCGGTACGTCGGATCATCCGGTACACGTTGATCCATTGTTCGCGATAGCGATCATTGACATTCGGCCCAGTGTCGAAATAGTAGCTGTGCGCTTCGGGAATGAGCGGTGTTTTAGCCTTCTCAAAGAAAACGGCGCGTGTGTGCTGCATCCAGTTGAAGAAAGAGTCAACCGAGATCGGCCCGCCGCTGTAGGTGTTAGCGTTGCGTAGCTTGGTATCCCTAAACGAACCAGTCCATTTTCCGTATTCTCCCTTCGGACCCAGCCACTCCTCAACAAACCAGGGCCATTCGGGCGTAAACGGACAAGTCAGGCCGTCGCCGAGGTAGAGAAAAACCTCGTCGGCGGTCGGTTCGGCACGTTTTAAGGCATCGCGGATCGTGTCGATCGATGCCATGTCGTAATCTGGAACAGCGAAATACTGCCAGGGCTGGCACCACATCTGAAACTCCTTATTTTCGCGACGGCGCAACACCTTCCGATCAAGCGGCTTCGATGGGGTCAGGGTGAAACCCAAACGGTATGTTCGCGGCGCATCGAGCTTCAGCGGTGCATCGATTAAGTTCAACCGCACGGTCAGTGTCTCACCTTCGCGGATCAGTTCCACCTGTTTGTCGGGCGTACGGTTATGCCAGGCATCGAGATCCCGCACCAACCAATTCAAACCCACTCGGCCGCCACCGACCCAGAAATAGGCACCACCCTGCCCTCCGAGAAATTTCTGGCACCAATAGTCACCAATGGCACCAGCCTTGCTGCCCGTAATCTCGCTGACCTGCGCATCCCGGATGATTTGCGCCATACTGCCTCGCAGGGGAATATCCAGCGATAACGACTGTACCGCCACACCGTTCGTCGGCGGCTGCAATTCCATGTCAATCTCACAATATCCGTCAAAGTGAGTGACAAGACGGGTAGACACCCGAAAGGCCTCCAAGGTCGCGCGTCGCGTCAGGATCGCACGCATGTCCGTCGCTTCCCCCGCCTCGGTCTCCACCGGCCCAATGGGATCGATTGCTTTTCCGTCCAACCGCAGTCGTGCCGGTGCCGTCAGTAACTCTTCGCCCTGACTGACCAGCGAATCGAACAAAATCCCTTGCCCGAATCCGTAGGTACGCCCCCAAGTTGAAATTTCGACTTTTAATTGTTGATTGTCCTTACTGCCCACTGGCGACTGCCCACTCGCCACTTCCACCGGTGTCCAAGGCGCGGGCACACGATCCGCATCTGGATCAATATACGGATGAAACGCCGGATGATCGGGGCCTGGTACCACGTATGCCTGCTGCCAGGCTTCAGTCGCTTCACCATCCGGAGCAACGTAGTCGACAAACACAGTATAATTACCGAACGTGAGCGCGGTAAAATTCAGATCGAACGTTGCGGTAAAGTACGAAGCATCCGTCGGAAGCGGCTGGTCGGCCCGAAAGGCCTCGCTACCATCTGCCCGAAGGAAACGCACACGAATGGATCCTTCACCGCGCCGCTGTGCGGAGATCCGCAACTGACGGGACGCATGTGTATAAAGATAGAATACGCGCAGGGGATCCTCGCGTTCCGAGATAGTTTTGCGTTCGAAGAGTGTCCGCAATGCGCCTGTCCGTTCTTCAACAATCCGGAATTCGCTTAGAATAAAATCCGCACCACTTCCAAATTTCATGTCCGACGTTCTGTATGGCGTTGCACGTCCTTTATCAACCAACATTTCGGAACGGGTACTCAATCCGTATGACTCCGTCGTATCGCTGATAAATTCGGCCCGAACCGACGTGTTTGACATCGTGGCACCCACCTGAACCGCGTGTCCCGTCAGTCCTGCCTCGCGATCTATCCAATTTCCGATCCGAATCAGAGGCGAATCCTGCTTGAAGGTCAAGGCCGCGAAATGAGCCCGGTTGGTATCCGATCCGGCTACAGATGCCCAATTGGCCACCGCGCCAGACGCACCGTAACGACGGAGCAGATTAAAACGCCAGGTTGCGCCTTCAGGCGCAGCGGACAATCCCAACGCAGTGAAAGGAATAGCCGCCTCGACAAGCCAAAGACCGTTCGTGAGGGTGGTTCTGGCACGAATCGCTCCCATCGTTATCCGGTGATCGGTCGCCTTCAGATCAGTTACCGTTCCATCCGGTGCAAACGCCAGTGCCCACATCTGACCGAGCGTCGGAGAGAGATACAGCTCCACGCGATCCTGACCCTGAGTGCCGCTTGCAGGGGCGGACTCGCGAGGAAGCTTTTCGGTCAATACGGCAAAATAAAGCGCGTCACGGTCGTAACTGAGTGCCAACCGGCTCGTCTCGGGCGATACCCTGGCCTGCCCGGAGGCGGCCAGACCGGTGGTGTCGAACGCATACTCGTTATCCGTGATCTGACCCGCTTGCATCGGTGTGCGTTCTCCCAGAACGATTAAACCTGATAGATGTTCGACCGTGGCGGCATCCGCCAGATAGAGCGACTGAACCTCTGCCAAGGTCAAAGGCCGATCATAGATACGAAACTCGTCCATCAAGCTCTGTCCATTGAAGGCATGGGACCAGTCACCGCCCGGCCCGACGCTGATGGGCTCGACCACATCAGCGTTTGCTAACGGAAATCGCACCTGACGGCGGCAGACAAGGTGGCCGTTATGGAATAGTTGCATCTCGTCAGGACTCCACGTGACTGCGAGATGATGCCACTGCCCCGGCACCCAGTCCCGCATCCGCAGAGAAACCTCCGTCCACAGCCCTTGTTCACCAACGAGAAGCAATAACTTGTCGTCCGAAAAAAACTTGTATAATTGGAAATAGTTCGGGCCGGCATGGGCATAGAACAACACGTTAAATCCATCGTCGGTGCCGCGCCAGTCGAGCGGCTTGACCCAGCAACTGAGCGTACCCTGTCGCAGATCGATGTTTCCCTTCGACGCATAAACGCTGTTGCGGGGCCGCTTGTCGCTGACCGGCAAGCCATCGACAATATCCCGCTTCGCCTTGGGATCGCCCCCAATCACCAGCGCTTGCCCACGGATTCCCTGTTCGAAGCGTGGCTCAGTCGCATGCGTGGCCGTGGGTGCGCCGCGAGCAATCACCGGCTCAGTATTGCCGTCGAAAGGCGCATAGAAGAACAAGGCATCATCCAACGACGCGAAGCCGTTCAGAGCCCATACAGAAAACAAAATCGTGGTCGCCATCCGACACCGTGAAACTTTCATTTAAGTGAACCTTTCATTGGTTAAAACGCTCTCAAGACCCCTGCGCCCGCTTCGGTAGCCGTTCGGAGGCCAAAATCTGTTGACTGCCTTTTTGCGAGTCGCTCCCACACTATCGCACCTGCAACAGCGTTCCGGCGTATACATGCTCGTAGCAGCCCATGTCTGGGATGCCGACAATCCTGTCAATTCGGGGATTTCCGTCCAGATCCTGCGCGGTATTCATCCAAGCAATGGTCTGACCGACATTCAGGCAAGGCGAGGTACCGCGCAGTCGATAATTTCCCGCAGCCGGATCGATGTATTGAGGATCGCCCACGATGTTGCCTATGCCTCCCATGGGCAGCGGAGAACAGGTATAGTGGACGCGGTTGGTTCGATCCTGATCGCCAAAAAACCAGTCCGGTAAGTTGAGGTTGCCATAGACGATGCAGTTGGTCACGACATCCTGGCCATTCCCGAGAAAATAAATCGCCGATCCACCTGGCGTCGGAGCTGGGAGCGGTTCATACCACTGCGATCTGGCAAAATTCCCAACGAACGTGCAGGACTCGATGCTGTTGGTGGCACCCACCGTACCGACATATAAGCCCCCGCCCCGGACACCGCCAGAACCATTGTTTCTGTAGTCAGCCCTGTTGCGAGCAATCAGACAATTTTTAAGCCGATTCGGGCTGCCCATGAGGGAGATCCCAGCACCATAGATTGCAAGGCTGTTGCTGATGATGTTATCCGAAATTTGAGTATTTTCGATCAATGTCTGCGTAATGGGCGTGTCCACAAAAACGCCCCCTCCGACGTTGCCGCCAGCCGTCGCGCTCACCTCGTTGTAGGCGATCAGCGAATTGCGGACGGTCAGCGTGTTGCCCTGGAAATAGATTCCGCCGCCGCCTCTAGTCGCAAAGTTTGAAACAATTTCGGAGGCATCAACGGTCAAATGATAGTACTTCGCGCTAGCACCCCAGAGACTAATCCCGCCACCATGTACCGCACGGTTTCCGCGAACGATGCAATTGGTAACAACGGGGTTATCATTCCCGCCCGAAACGTCTGCGCCATAACCAACATAGATGCCGCCACCCTTAAAATCTGCTAGGTTGTCCACGATCAGGCAGTTATCAAGTTTCCCGCTCAATAAACGCACGCCGCCCCCGTTCCCAAGATCCCACGTACCAATGCTGTATCCATTGGTAATGGTGAGTCCACGTAAGATTGCATCCTTGTGGTTCACGTGAAAGCAACGCACGGCATCGTTGCCGTCCACAATCGTATGATCCCGACCGTTGATGCCCTCAAGGGTCAAGGCCTTGGTCACCGTGATCTGCTTGCCGAGGCTATAGACGCCATTTGAGACATAGATCGTTCCTGTTGTCGCTTGCGCCACGGCGTTACTGATCGTAAGCCAGGACTGCGCCCAGCTCAACCCGTCGCGCCCAGCATCATCCACCCCGTTGGTGGCGACATACCAAGGTCCCGCTGCGTGAACGCTCGCGACACCCATCAAGCATAAAGACATCGTCCTCAGAAACCATTTAGTTTGACGTTGCATCAGTAAACCTCCATTTATAGTAGAAATTGCCGACTCAAGAACGGTGATTGCTCACGGCTTATATTAAAAAGCTCTAAAACTCGAAGCTCTAAAACTCGCCTGTCGTAGACGCCTTCTTGAAGGCATAAGAAGAAGGATAGCTTTATTTTTCAAATAAAGCAAGCGCTAAAAAAGCACAAAAAATTACCGTAACCGATTACATTTTTTGTTTTATCGTTTTTGTAACGACATGGCGCACTCACGATTCATTAACCTTCCTGTCGCCGTGAGCCACATTCGGCTCGCGCAGAGCGCGTTGCTGAAGAGAATGAGTCGGGCGTAGTTAACAATGTCCCTTGCAGAGAAAACCTTCTCTGTTATAATGAACCCCATTTAAGCAAACAAATTGACAACCGTTCAGCGAAAGTTAAAAATGATGAAAAAGATCAACTTCGGTGTCTGGGGGTTCGGGCGCATGGGATTTGAACACAGTAAGTTTTACGCCATGGAAAAGGAGATGTTCACGCTCGTTGCTATTTGCGACACCGATGCGAAACGACGCGAGTGCGCTAAAGCTGAATATCCGTGTGCAGTCTATGCCGACCCCAAAAAATTTCTAGCCGACTCTGACATGGAGTTAGTGGTGATTTCAACCTTTTAGGAGAACAACGATGAGATTTTCTTTCCTTAACAAGACAGATCCGATAATAGCTGGAATTATGACAGGACAATCACCTGAAGAATTGATAGCGGAAGCGAAAAATTCGGAATTCGACGGCGCGCAGGCCATAGCAGTGGATCTCTTGGATCTAAAGCCGGAGTTCAGAAATACCGAGTCGCTTAAACGCATCGTTGATTCTGTTAATCTTCCGTTTATGTTCCTTTTCTATCGGAACGACAAGTGGAACGATTCAGACGATGATAAACGGCAGGAGCTCTTGCTCGCTGCCGCAGATGCAGGAGCGTCGATCATCGACGTAATGGGAGATTTATACGATCCTTCTCCAATGGAAATCACGCACAACCCAGATGCGATTGACAAACAAAAGCGTCTAATCGACAACATCCACGCTAAGGGTGCCGACGTGGTCATCTCCTCCCACGTCGGATGCCCACGAACAACCGAGCAGGTCGTTGAGCATCTCCGTGCGCTTGAATTACGTGGACCGGACGTTGTTAAAATTGTAACGACGGTCGACACGGAAGAAGAACTCGCCGAAGCGTTCCGCACGACCATGACGTTGAAGCGCGAACTCAAAACACCGTTCATCCACCTCTGCACCGGCAAGTTCAGCCGCCCACACCGTTTTCTTGGCCCAGCTCTCGGTGTGTCCATTCTGTTCGCCGTCCACCGATACACCACACGCTATGGAACGGCACAGCCGACCATACAAGCCGTAAAAGCCGTATTAGACAACCTCCACTGGAACATTAATAATTTGTAACAGAATAAAATAGGAAAACGATGAAATTAGAGAATCGTGTCGCTATCATCACAGGCGCAGCCAATGGCATCGGCAAGGCCACGGCCCTGATGTTTGCAAAAGAAGGCGCAAAAGTCGCGCTACTCGACCTGAAGCAGGAAAAAGTCGAAGAGGTGGCTGAAACCATCCGCGCCACAGGAGGAACTGCCCTGCCCTTTGCCGTCGATATCGGCAAGAGCTCCGAGGTGAAAACCGCTTTCAGTAACATCCTTACGACTTTCGGCCAGATCGACATCCTAGTCAACTGCGCAGGTGTCGGCTGGCATAAACTCTCCCCTTTCAAAGACATGTCAGAAAAGGATTGGGAGTGGATCCTTGATATCAACATCAAGGGTACGTTGTCTGCCACCCATGCCGTGCTGGATCATATGATCGGCCGGGAATACGGGCGGATTATCAATGTTGCCTCCATCGCAGCAAAAGTCGGAATCCCACAACTCGCAGCTTATGCTGCCAGCAAGGGCGCGATTATTTCCTTTACCAAATCACTGGCGATGGAACTGGGATCGCACAACATAACCGTCAACAGCGTTTCACCTGGTCTTGTCGCACAAGACGAAGCGTTGTATCCCTCAAACGGCACCTTCCTCGGACGCAAGGGGAAACCGAGCGAGATGGCGGCGGTCATCGCATTCTTGGCTTCTGACGAAGCCTCATTCGTAACTGGAGCCGATTACCTTGTCGACGGCGGCCGCACGCTCGGGCCTCGCGGCGTGTCTTGAACAATTCAAGAACTTGCCTGCCGTATGCGAATTCTTGGTCGCGTACATTAGCTCAATTCAACAAAGTATGCGGACGCGCCGCACAGCAGGCGAACTCCTCAAATCGGAATGCCGACATCCATGCTACCGGAGCGGAACCCTTCAAGATCGAGGGTGACATAGTTAAAACCAAGTGCCTTCAGAGCTTCTACAAGCTCTACACGCTTTTTAAGCGCAACGGACAAGAGCGATTCATCAAGTTCGATACGAGCAATTGCCCCATGAACCCTAAGTCGGATGCTGCCAGTCGAGCCAAGAAGCTGATTTAAGACCTTCTCTCCTTCTAAAACGCGTCGTATCGCTTCCGGTGTTATCACCGTTTCGTATGGGAATCGCGTGGCAAGGCAAGGTGCTGATGGCTTTGAGGCTACGGAAAGTCCTAAATCCCGAGCCATCGCGCGGATATCCGTTTTACAGATGCCGAGCGCCTCAAGCGGCGAGGCAACGCCAAACTCCTTCAGCGCACGTCGTCCCGGCCGATACACATGTACATCATCGCCATGAGTCCCGTCCACTAAAGTCTTGAGACCCTTTTGGGTCGCTAATTCTCTGAGCTTTCCGAAAATGTGGCTTTTGCACAGATAGCACCGATCGGGGGGATTCGTACTGATTCCCTGAATTTGAAGCGGATCAAATTCAAGCACAGCGAGACTGGCACCAAGGGATCCTGCAAGATGCTCAGCATCTGTTCGCTCCTCCCCCGTTTGAAAAACAGAGTGGAAGAATACAGCCAATAACGGAAAATCAGACTCTTTTTGGAGTTGCGTTAAAACCGCAAGCAATAAGGTGCTGTCGACACCGCCAGAAAAGGCAAGGGCAATTCCCTCCGGCGCAAATTGCCGCAAATAATCTTTAAGCCGGTCAATCATGTTGCAGCACTTGCTTTAGCTTGATCGAAAACCGTCTTGAAGTCAACGCCACTCACCTTCGAAACCGCCTTCACGCTCTCATACTCCGGATAATAAAAAACGCTACCATCCCATGAACATTTTTTGACTTCAACCTTGCCGAATGGCAAGTCAACCGAAACGCTTTCGCGCTTCAAGCAGATCCGCTGGACGGGGAATTTTCGAAGCCCGATCGTCGTCGTATTTCTGAAAACGGCATCTTCAACTTGCACGAGTTTATCTTCGGAAACAATGATGCGCAAGATATAGGCGGGACGTGACTTTTTCATATAGCACGGTACGTAATGAACATCCTTCGCACCGGCTGATAAAAGAGCCTCCATCGCAAAGCCAAGTTGCTCGCCCGTCGCATCATCGATATTGCTCTCGATAACCCAAACTCGCTCTGTATCGATTTCCACGCTGATCAACATGCTTCTCAATAAGTTCGGGAACCCGAAATCGCGCTTACCAAGTCCTTTCCCGATCTTTTCAATGACGAACTGCTCAGGAAGCGATGTCTGAGTGCGAAGCGCAGCGACGATGGCAATGCCGGTTGGCGTGACCATCTCGCCCTTCGCATTCCCAATACGAAGCGGTATGGCATAGCGCACGGCAATCTCTGCAACAGCAGGAACGGGAACGGGAAGATCGCCATGCTGACAGCGAACCAGACCCGTGCCCTCTGAAAGTCCCGTCACCACGCACTCATCAATACCGAGATCATCGATGCAGACGGCAGCGGCGACAATGTCCACGATTGAATCGATGGCACCGACTTCGTGGAAGTGAACTTCGTCAATTGGCTTGCCGTGCGCCTTCGCCTCAGCCTCAGCCACAATTAGAAATATTTTCTTGGCCAACGTGCGCGCTTTATCCGACATGTCCCCACGATCAATAACCTCATAAACATCAGCCAGATTCCGGTGCTCATGTTGATGTGGTTCATGCGCATGAACATGACCGTGTTCGGCTTTACCATGCGAATGCTCGTGGTGTTGCTCGTGTTCGTGACCATGATGATGCTCATGGGCAGATGCCTGGGTGTGATGCGCGTGGATGTGATCGTCGTGGGAATGCTCGTCGGCGGCAGAGGCATCGGCATGATGAGCGTGATGATGTCCCTCCTGCGCTAGAACGACATCGAAGTTGCAACCTTCCATGCCGTATGAAAGACCCTGGGTCACTTGGTACGTAAAACCTTCCAACTGGAGGCTGGTCAGGACGCGATCCAGTTTTTCGCGACTCGCACCGAGATCGAGCAGTGAAGCCACCGTCATATCGCCACTGATTCCAGAAGCGCATTCAAGATAAAGCATTTTCTTTTTCATCGTCTCCTCTCGACTAACCGGTTGATCTGCGCAGCAAGATAGCCTGCACCGAATCCGTTATCAATGTTCACTACGGACATCCCTTCCGCACACGAATTGAGCATGGTCAGAAGTGGGGCAAGACCATCGAAAGACGCCCCGTAACCGACGGAGGTTGGCACTGCAATAACCGGTACATCGACGAGACCTGCGACCACGCCGCCTAACGCTCCTTCCATGCCCGCAACAGCAATGACGGCATTCGCTTTTCTGATTTCATCAACTTTCGACAACAGCCGATGAATACCAGCAACGCCCACATCGTAATGACGTTGTACAATAGCTCCAAAGAATTCCGCCGTCTGCGCCGCCTCTTCTGCGACCGGCATATCAGCCGTACCACCTGTACACACGGCCACGTTACCGATTGGAGGAATTGCTTCTCCGCTCCTCTGCACCAACAACCGCGAACAGGTGTCGTACTGGACATCAAGCTGATTTCCTAAAAGATAAGCGTACTGCCCTGGAGAGCAACGGCTGCCGAGTACGGCGCGACCGTTGTCACGGAATGCTTGTAAAATTTTGAGAAGCTGCGGGTTTGTCTTGCCAGGACAATACACAACCTCTCCAAAGCCTCGCCGGAGTTCTCGCTGGAAGTCAAGTTTCGCAAAACCCAGATCTTCGTAAGCCGGGGCTTTTAATTTTGCTACGGCAGCTTCGGATGAAAGACTGCCGTCGAGCAAGGCCTTAAGAATGGCCTCAACCTGCATTAGGCCTTAGTCCTTCTTGCAAAGGGCAGCGCGAAAGCGAAAGCAATTACCAATACAACTGCAACACCAATGGCACCGGCAAAGCCTGCGGAGAGGAGTCCGTTCGAAATGCTTCCAACCACGTAATCGGGCAATGGGGCATGGGTGAAGGCCGGAGCGCTAGGAAGAAGGTGAAAACGATCCATTGTCCACTCAAAGGCATCAGGGAAGGCTGATGCAAAAGGTGCTGCAGCGACACAGGCAACAATCAGCCCAGAGAGAACTGCGTAGGCACTTCTTGAAGCAGTCTTTTCACTTGTGAAAGCACAGGCTTTAACCAGTACTACCGTTGCGAAACCTTCAACGATGGCAAGCACGGCATGCACGGCAACGAGTGTTCCAAGGGCTGAAGCTGTCGCCTTACCCGATACTGCCAACTGAACGCAAAGGGCAAGAACCGCAAGTTCAACAGAGACCGCTGCCGCAATACCCGTTGCCAAATCGCGATTGACGTTGCGACCGATCAGTGTCTGCCGGATAAGTCCGCCAGCGCCAGCACCGATGATCGCCATGTTCAGGATATTGGCTCCCAGCATCATCAGGCCGCCATCTGCAAACAAAAGCGTCTGGATGGTGAGAACGAGTGCCAGCGACAGAATGCCTGCGGGGATCCCGAGAATGGAAGCTGCAAAAACACCTGCGATCAGATGGCCGGAGATACCATCGAAGATCGGATAGTTGAGCATCTGAAGCCCGAAAACAGTTGCACTCACTAAGGCGAAGCGACCTGCTGCCGGAGCTAATTTCTTAAATTTGACGATTAAGGCGGCGGCCGTACCAACACCTGCGATAGCAACGGCTGCCGTTATTGGACAAATGGGGCCAACAAGCATTTCAGTAGGGACGTGCATTTTTTGATCTCCGAACTAGGTCTCGTAAAAAGACGGTTATAGTTGAAACAATTAATTCTTTGTGTTTTGTTATCCATGCACATAAAGAAGTACACGGAGAGTGAAGTTTTATCTTCAATGCCCTGAAGTATACTAATTCATCGGTAAATATTCAATCAAAACAGGAATGTTTCAGCAATTCTAATTATGGTCACAACTCATGGATACGGCGCGCTCGGAGATCG
>CAZKJH010000020.1:0-38486 GCA_964553035.1 uncultured Lentisphaerales bacterium
GAACTGCCGGAAAAGCTAGCAGGACTTCCGGCACGGACTACTAGGGCCTAACGGCTTGGGATGCGTGAATCTGTCGCTACTGATAGAGCGCAGCCAGAGGCAAGGCGAGAAGGCCGTCTCCGAACGAAACCGTATCTTCGCCGGAATAGAGCGTGATGCCCTGAAATTTTCCTTTTGCCAGATTGTCGCGAAACCAAATCATGTGCACAAAGTCGTCTTTGCGTACGACGGATCCTGCCTTGACCTCTATCCCCAGAATATTTCCGTCGCCGTCTTCTACAAGGAAGTCAATCTCACGATTCGCCCTGTCCCGATAATGGAACAACGAGCAGTCGGGGTCTAAATCAACCTGAGCCGACAACTCATGGAAAACCCATGTCTCCATCAACTTGCCAGACCGATCTGGATCAAGAAGCACCTCGTTCTGTCGCCAGTTAAGACATGCCGCCATAGTCCCGGAGTCGGCTACGTACCACTTGGGGCGTTTACCAATTCGGTCATAATCACCCTTGGCCCACGGATCGACTCTCTCGAAAAGATACATAGCCTCCAACGCTGATATGTAGTTGTCGACCGTGGGTTTCGTCACGCCGTGTGAGACGCACAATTCGTTGATATTTAGAAATTTAGCAGATCGCGCCGCGAGAGCGCTGGCCAGACCACGAAGCGTGTCGTATTTGCGGATGTTGGAGATATCGTGAATGTCGCGAAGAAGGAGGTTGTCGAGATAGTCTTTGTGCCAGGCCTTACGCTCTTCTTGGGGAAGACTGACGGCTTCTGGATACCCTCCACGGAATGCTAGTCCAAGAATCGTCTTCTTGTCGCCTCCGGGAATTTTCAGAGGAAATTTCCCCTTGAAAGCTCGCTCCAAGAATAGAGGTAGCGTGCCCCGGATTTCACCCTCTGTCAGGGTTCTGAGGCGAATCGTCCGCATCCGACCCGCCAAGCTTTCGTTGACGGCGGGAATGGCATGCAGATCGGCCGATCCGGTGAGCAAAAACTGTCCCGGGGCATTATTCTCATCCACCATTTTTTTGATAGCCGATAGAAGGACTGGTGCCTTTTGTATTTCGTCTAAAACAAGGGTAGTTCCCGCAGGGTGCTGTAAAAAACCAGAAGGATCTTCCTTCGCCGCGCGCAAGAGGATATCGTCATCCAATGTCCGAAGGACCGCTCCTTCAAGCTTTAAGTGTCGTGTCAGCGTTGTCTTGCCGCATTGCCTCGCTCCGATGATATTGACAACACGTCGAACGGAGAGCGAGTGCGCGACGCTTTTTTCAGCCCACCGGACATATTCTGTTGTCATGGCATAATTCTCCTGTGTTTAATTGGCGAAAATGATAGTTCAACATCGGCGTTTTGTAAAGTAGTTTGTTAGCGAAAATGATAGTTCGATGTCGGCGTTTTGTAAAGTAGCCCCCTGGCGAAAATGACAATTCGGTACAATGTGAGCAAGATGGCGAACTCATGGGCTTGAATTTTGGGATCGATATTATCGAAACCAACAAACCAAAGGGAGGGCATTATGAAATTTTCGCCATCGGTGGGATATCGTAGGTAACCACGTCGGTGAGTATTGCTTTCCCGGTTGCTTTCCCGGTTTTGCTTTCACGGTTTTAAAAAATGAATAGACGCCAGCGACGCTTTGTGGTAGAAATAATCTTTCAAAAATGAAACAGAAAGGTGTCATGATGTCAAAAATTATTAGCCGCGAAATTCGATTAGTTGCCCGTCCTCGTGGGATGCCGTCTTCGGACGACTTCACGATGGCCGAAACCGAACTAGAACCGCTGAGCGATCAGCAAGTTCTCGTTCGAAACCTGTTCATGTCAGTAGACCCTTACATGCGTAGCCGCATGAATGCAGGTCGATCCTATGTTCCGCAATTTGAATTGGGACAGCCTTTGGAAGGTGCCGCAGTCGGTGAAGTCATCGAATCACGGGTCAAAGAATTCAAGCCCGGCGATATCGTCACGTCCTCTTACGGCTGGCGGGAATATGCAATCGCCTCACCGAAAGACCTCGTTCGGGTTAACGGCGATCTTCAGCCGCTTTCCCTCTATCTCGGCCTTCTCGGCATGACGGGCATGACCGCTTGGGCTGGATTAGAGCTTGCTGAGCTGAAAGCTGGCGATATCGTTTATCTATCTGGTGCAGCCGGAGCGGTGGGGAATGTAGCCGGGCAATTGGCAAAATTGCGCGGATGCCGAGTGATCGGATCAGCCGGTTCGGCGGAGAAGGTTGCGTTTTTGAAAGACGCATGCGGCTTTGATGCCGCATTTAATTATAAAGACGGGCCGATTCATAAACAATTGACTCAGGCCGCACCGGACGGGATTGACGTATACTTCGACAATGTGGGCGGAGAGACGCTCGAAGCGGCGCTCACGGCGATGCGCTTGCATGGCCGGATTATCGCGTGCGGCGGCATTTCGGGCTACAATGTGAAGCGGCCGCAGGCCGGCCCCACGAACCTTTTTTATATCATCACGAAGCGGCTGACCATGAAGGGTATTCTTGTGTTTGATTGGCTGGATCAGCAAGCGGCCTTCGAGCAAGAGGTCGGTGGCTACTATCGAGAGGGAAAGCTGAAGAACAAAGAGACCGTGGTCGAAGGAATCGAGAATGCCGTTGCGGCTTTTCTCGGACTCTTCCAAGGAACAAACGTGGGCAAGATGGTGGTAAAACTTAATTAAAGGAGTGAAGATGAAAAAAAATATTCAAAAAACGATTTTATGTTTTCTAGCCGTGCTACCTCTAGCCGGCTTGACGGTTGACGTTCAGTCGGCCTCGTCAGCGGTACCCACGCAAGCGTTTACGTTGCCTGCCTTGCCTTATGCACAAGATGCATTGGAGCCCTTTATCAGCGCTAACACCTTAGCTTTTCATTACGGCAAGCATCATCAAGGCTACGCGAATAACCTAAACAAGTTGGTGGCGAACACCCCTCTAGCTTCGCTGCCCTTGGATGAAATTGTCCGACAGACATCGGGCTCGGCTGGACAAGAATCTGTATTTAACAATGCGGCACAAGTGTGGAACCATAGCTTCTTCTGGCAGAGCATGAAAGCCAAGGGTGGCGGCCAACCGACTGGGCGTTTGATGGAGCTGATCAAACAGTCCTTTGGTAGCTTTGAAGCCTTCAAAACTGCCTTCGTGGGTGCTGCGGGAGCACAGTTTGGCAGTGGCTGGGTTTGGCTGGTGCAAGAGGGAGAGAAATTGAAAATTGTCAAAACAGCAAATGCGGATACGCCTTTGGCCCACGGGCAAACAGCACTCCTGACCTGTGACGTATGGGAACACGCGTACTATCTTGATTATCAGAATCGCCGCACAGATTTCGTTGTCGCTTTCTTGGATTATTTGGCTAACTGGGATTTTGCAGCCGAACTATTACAATAAAGCATCTTAATTTTAGAGCTTACGCTTCTTATTAACGAGGACAACACATGGACATTAATATCCGTATTGCTGGCGCAGCTGGGCAAGGCATGCAAACGGCAGCAGAGCTACTGGGCAAAGCGATCACCCGTAGCGGCTGGCACATCAACGCCTACAGCGATGCAGAGTCACGCATCCGCGGCGGCCTGAACTTCACCCATCTACGCGTGTCAGACCATCCCTGTGCGGGTGTGACCAACCGGCTGGACATTCTCGTGGCTCTCACGCGCGATGCTGTCGAGCAGCTCGCGCCTGACCTAACCGACCACGGTGTTGTTCTGTGCAACGAGGCGTGGGAACATCCGTGCCGCGCACCGCTAGCTCTCGCGCAACTGGCACTTGATGCCGGTTCACCACGCGTCGAAAACACCGTAGCCGTGGCACTGGTTGCCGGGCTAATCGGCCTTGATCCAACCGTAATAGAACCGCTAATCCGTGAGCGTTTTGGTGATGATGATGCCAAGCTAGATCCCAACCTTAAAGCGTTAAAGATAAGCTATGCCGCCGCCCAAGCCTGGGAAGGTAGACATCCGTTCACCCTCCCACCCAGCAAGGGTGAACAAGGACGTCTCTGGCTCAATGGCCATCAGGCTCTGGCACTGGGAGCAGTTGCTGGTGGCGTGACCTTCTACGCTGGCTACCCCATGAGCCCGGCAACCGCCATTTTAAATGATTTAGCCGATTTCCAAAAAAAAGCTGGCATCGTGATTGAACAGTCGGAGGATGAAATCTCAGCCATCAATATGGTGGCGGGTGCGGCTTATGCTGGAGCTCGAGCCATGACGGCAACATCGGGTGGCGGCTTCGCCCTCATGGTTGAAGGTCTTTCGCTCCTCGGCATGATCGAGACGCCGGCCGTGATCGTGCTGGGGCAACGACCCGGCCCCGCCACAGGGTTACCCACCCGCACGGCGCAAAGCGATTTGAATTTTGTTCGCTTTGCTGGACACGGCATTTTCACGCGTATTGTACTCGCACCAAGTAGTGTTCTCGATTGCATCGCCGTCACGGCGCAAGCGTTCGACCTCGCAGAACGGTTCCAAGTGCCGGTTCTCGTCTTGAGCGATCAGCTTCAAATCGATACCTCGGTTTCGATGGCGATGCCATCTGTTGCGGATCTTCCTCGCGAACGCCACTTGCTAACGCCAGAAGCGTTGAAAGATCTCGCAACCTACCGACGGTACGAGCAGGCCGATTCGGGCATCTCACCCATGGCCGCGCCGGGCGATTCGCACCACACGGTTATTGTAGATTCCGACGAACACGATGAAGACGGGCACATGACCGAGTCCGGCGAGGTCGCCGAACGCATGGTTCGTAAGCGGCTGCGCAAGGCAGCAGAAGTAGAGAAGATCGCTTGGACTCCCGACGTAACGGGGAAGATCGAAGGTCGCCCCTTGGTGATTACGTGGGGAAGTAGCTACGAGTCGGTGGCAGAGGCACTCGCTCAACTCAACGCCAACGGTGCCGGCATCGCCCACATGAACCTTCGCTGGCTCTGGCCCTTGCCAACAGAACCTATTAGCACCATCGTCAAATCGGCCGCCTCGATAACGGTCGTCGAAAACAGCCCTGAGGGTGGGCTCGTTTCCTTGCTACGCGAAGTGACGCTGCGTGGCATCGATCATGAAATTCGGAGTGTGACGGGACGACCTTTTACCGTGGAATATCTTATTGAAAAACTGACCCACGAGGTGATGTCATGAGCGTGAATATATCAGACTATAAGAGCGAAGTCCCAATCGCATGGTGTCCGGGATGTGGCAACTTCGCCATTCTTAACTCGGTGAAGAAGAGCTTGACGGAATTAAACCTCCCACCTGACCGCGTCGTGATTTGCACGGGCATCGGACAAGCACCCAAACTGCCCCATTACATGACCGTCAACACCTTCAACGGGTTGCACGGACGCGAGGTCGCAACGGCCGCTGGCATCAAAATGGCCGCCGATGACCTAACCGTAATCGTACATGCCGGTGAGGGCGGAGCCTTCGGTGAAGGTGGCAACCATTTCCTTCACGCAATCCGCCGGAACGTCGATATGACGGTGGTGGTTCACGACAACCTTTACTACGCCTTGACCAAAGGCCAGGCTTCGCCTACGACACCTGTGGGAACCGTTACGCGAATTCAGCCGGAAGGCGTCAGGTCTTGGCCGCTGAATCCGGTGGCCCTCGCCATCAGTCAGTCGTGCAGCTTTGTCGGACAAGGTACATCCGCCCGACCCGATCTCCTTGTCGGCCTGCTCAAAGCGGCGATCAGCCACCCAGGCTTCTCGTTCGTACACATCCTGCAAACCTGTCCCTCGTGGGATCACCTCCGCACCCCTCAGTTCTATCGCGATCACACCTACGAGCTGGAGGAAGGATATGACCCGCGAGATCAACAAGTAGCACTGCGGCTGGCCATGACCTCGAATGACCGTCATCCACTCGGCATCCTCTACATTGAGGATCGGCCTTTATACAACGCGCATAAGCTCGAAGAAATCGAACACCCGCTACGGCGGCGGAAGCTTGTGCCAGAAACAGTGCTTCCGCTTTTCGCCCAATTCGCGTAGTCGGGTAAAAGTTTTAGTTTATGAAATTTTACGACGGCCCTTGGAAAAACGATGTTAACGTCCGCGACTTCATCCAGCGGAATTACACACCTTACGATGGAAACAAATCATTTCTCTGCTCTACCACAGAGCGAACGAAAAAGCTGTGGCAGAAACTCATGGAGATGATGGAGGTCGAGCAAAAGCGCAAGGGCATTTACGACATCGACACGAAGACCATTTCGACCATCACCTCTCACAAACCCGGTTACATTGACCGTGATCTTGAACAGATTGTTGGCCTGCAAACCGACGAGGCTCTCAAGCGCGCGATCATGCCGTTCGGTGGTATTCGCCTTGTGCGAACCGAACTCGAAGCGTATGGACGCGACATGGATCCGCTCGTTGAACATGTCTTCCAATACCGCAAGACGCACAACGATGGCGTCTTTGATGCCTATACAGACGAAATGAAACTTGCTCGACACGCAGGCATCATTACGGGCCTACCTGACGCATACGGGCGTGGACGCATCATCGGTGACTACCGGCGCGTGGCACTTTACGGAACCAAGTTCCTCGTTGAATCAAAAAATCGCGCGAAGAACGAGATGGTGCGTGATATTATGGACTCCGGCCTTATACGCAAACGAGAAGAGACGTCCGAGCAAATTAGAGCTCTTCACGAACTTGAAGAAATGGCAGCCTCCTACGGCTTTGACATCAGACGGCCTGCAGAGGATGTTAAAGAAGCCATTCAATGGCTCTATCTAGCCTACTTAGCCGCCGTCAAAGAGCAGAACGGTGCCGCTATGTCGATAGGTCGTATCTCTACCTTTCTCGACTGCTATGCAGAGGCTGACCTGAAGGAGGGCAAGTACACAGAAGAACAGATCCAGGAGTTGGTCGACCACTTTATCATGAAGTTACGCATCATCCGATTCTTGCGAACACCATCATACGATGAACTCTTCTCAGGCGATCCCACGTGGGTTACTGAATCCATAGCCGGGATGGCTGCCGACGGCCGTCACATGGTCACGAAGATGTCGTACCGTTTCCTCAATACGCTGTACAACCTTGGCCCAGCCCCTGAGCCCAATCTCACTGTACTCTGGAGTCCCCGTCTCCCTGAAAACTTCAAAACATTTTGCGCGCAGACGTCGATCGAGACCTCTGCCATTCAGTACGAAAACGACACACTGATGCTACCGCGCTTTGGCGACGACTACGGCATCGCTTGTTGCGTATCAGCCATGCGCATCGGCAAGCAGTTGCAGTTTTTTGGTGCTCGTGTAAATTTAGCTAAATCGCTGCTTTACGCCATTAACGGCGGCATGGATGTCACCTATGAGAATCTGCAAGTCGGACCCGAGCTAAGAATTCTCAGTGATCGTGACGTTCTTGACATCAACGAAGTCATGGTCAATTACAACAAGGTCACCGCTTGGCTCGCGAAACTCTACATGGATACCCTCAATACGATCCATTACATGCACGACAAGTACTGCTATGAACGCATTGAAATGGCTTTGCACGACGATACAATTGTGCGCACCATGGCGGGTGGCATTGCAGGGCTATCCGTGCTCGTGGACAGCTTATCGGCTATCAAATACGCCAAAGTACATCCTGTACGCAACGAGGCCGGTCTCGCCGTCGAATTCCGAACGGAAGGCGAATTCCCGAAATTCGGCAACGATGATGATCGCGTCGACCAAATCGCCGTTGATGTTGTGCGTTCTTTCTACCGCGAATTTGCCAAACACCACACCTATCGGAAATCGAAACCCACCCTCTCGATCCTCACCATCACCTCAAACGTTATGTACGGCAAGCTCACCGCTTCCACCCCAGACGGACGTAAGGCGGGCGAGCCGTTCGCACCTGGTGCCAACCCCATGCATGGACGCGATACAAGCGGAGCCATCGCCTCCCTACGCTCCGTCTCAAAACTCCAGTACGACTTTGCAGAGGATGGCATCTCCAACACCTTTTCCATCGTGCCGGACTCGCTTGGGAAGACGACCGAGGAAAAACAGCGCAACCTGATGCATCTGCTCGATGGCTATTTTACCGATAGCGGACATCACCTCAACGTGAATGTCTTACAACATGAAGTCTTGTTCGATGCCATGGAGCATCCTGAAAAATACCCCCAGCTTACCATACGCGTTTCAGGTTACGCCGTAAACTTCATTAAACTCACGCGCGAGCAGCAGCTTGATGTCGTAAACCGCACGTTCCACAACAGAATCTCCTGTTCAGAGTAGTGGATTGATGTTGACACTCGTTTTACTTCAGACTAGAGTTTCACATATCAACCACGGAACTGCCTATGCAGGAAGAAGTGGAAAAACAAAAACCACAACAACGAGATCTCGTAAATGAAATTCAGAAAATACGCGGCCCTGATCGCTACCGTTTCGGCTTCAGCTCTATTTGCGCAGGAAGTAGCAACCCCGGCAGTAGCCGAAGCCCCAGCAGTAGAAGTAGCCGAAACCCCAACAATGAAAGAAGCCACTGCGGTTTCTGCCTGCGCTGGAATTGATGTCGCCAGCGCAGCGGTCTACCGTGACGGAGTAAAACTCAGCGACAGCTTGGTTATTCAGCCCAATCTTTCTGTGAATTATTCAGCTTTTGACGCTTTTCCGGTGGAATTGGGAGTTTGGGCGAACTATGCAACGGACGCCAAGGATGATGGAGCAACCGAAAATCACTGCTTCACGGAAGTCGACTTGAGCATCGGAACGGCGTTCGATCTTGGCGACGACGCCAGCCTAGGCATCGCCCTTGTGTCTTGGCAGTATCCCAATATGGAGGGTTGGAATGGTGAAGAAGTTATCACCGTGTGCGTCTCGAAAGCCTTCGGTCCTGTTGAAATCGGTTCTGACTTCGAGAAGATGCTAACGGGTGATTGCGAATATAATTTCGACCTATATCCGTACGTCTCGGTGTCGCACGATGTAACGGAAGATGTCTCAGCAGGCCTGAAAGCCTCCTGCAACTACGCAATGGCACCCTCTTGGGAAAGCGCGGATGGGTGGACGGCGTACAGCCTGAGCGCCAGCGTTTCAGCATTTAACTTTACCGCCTACGCGACCTACTATGGTCAGATGAACGACACGTTTTACACCGACGAAATGTATGACGATGTCAATTCTGTCTTCGGAATCGGCTACAGCGTCGATCTTTAAGCAACGTGCTTTAAACCGTGCTCGAATCAGACCTACAATGAGCCGGTGGGCGGCGAGCTCGCCCGTCGGCTCACGTAACCAATTGATCGCAACGTCATGATTCCACAATTATAGGTGCATCATGCAGAAAGCATTCAACCCAAATATCGCAGACCGAGACCTGAAGTATTACATCTTTGACTGGGATGACAACATCCTGCACATGCCGACGTACATCCATCTGGAACGTCGTTTGGGCAACGGTACCTGGGTTCCCCACCTCGTCTCCACTGCGGTTTTTTCAGTCATCCGCAATGACAAAGAAAATTATAGGGCGCCAGATAACGACTGGGAGAAGGCCTTCGCAGAATTTCGAGATTTCGCTAACAATGATGAAAGCAAATTTCTGACAGATGCTCGTTTTGCTATCGACCGTCTTATCTCGGGGCAAGAAAAACCACCTCCAAGCTTCAATACGTTTAGGCGAACCCTGATCGAAGGCCGTATGTTCGCCATCGTAACCGCACGCGGTCACAAGCCAGAAACGCTCCGCAGCGGCGTTGAACTCTTCATCAACAGGATCCTCTCAGAAGCCGAATATATGGAGATGATCTACAATCTCCGCGGCTACATTGCCTGCTACGAAGGAATAAAGGCCAATAACGCCTTATCAGATGAGGCCGTGCTCGCCAACTATCTCAGCCTCAACCGCTACCACGCTGTCACATCTCCGGATTTTATCGCATTGGTCAAAAACACGACTGCACCGGATACCGATAAATCTGAAGTTCGTAAGCAATTTGCCATCCTCGACTTCCTTGACCACCTGTTCAAAATGATCAAGCGCATCGGCGCACACAAGCCTGTCAGTGTCGGCTTTTCTGATGACGATCCAGCCAACGTCCACGCTGTCATGACGTTCATCCGCGAAAACCTTGCCGCTAAGTTTCCGTCGGTCAAGTTTGTTGTTTACGACACTTCCGACCCCGACGTCGAAAAAGGACACAAGATCATTGTATCCGGCCAAATGGATCTCGGCCTGAAATAGCGGTTGTCGAGAACCGCTGGTATGAACGCCAATAGGTTGCGAAAAATCGAGTCTCCATGTTACAATCAGACCTATGAATAAATTAGCACCCGAAATGAAATCTGAAACTTCTGAACTTGTCTGTCTTAGAACGGTCAACGCATTGCAAGAACACGGCTTCACCGCCGTTTACTGCGCTTCCGCAAGCCAGGTTGCAGATTACCTCATCCAGTCGGCCACGCAGGCGAAAACCATTGGCTTCGGTGGCTCGTTGTCAATCGCTGATCTAGACATCAACAGCAAGCTGTCCGCCAGCGGCGCGGAACTCCTTGTCCATGGCAATCCGGATCTCTCCCCTGAAGAGAAGACCTCGATTATGAAGCGTCAGCAAACCTGCGATCTCTTTCTCTGCGGAGTTAACGCGGTCACCACAAGCGGTGAGATCGTCAACATCGACGGCATCGGCAACCGCGTTGCGTCATCGATCTACGGTCCCACAAAAATTATTATGATCGCTGGCCGAAACAAAATCGTTGAGGGTGATGTGGCCGATGCGATCCGTCGCGTTAAAGTCTACGCAGCCCCCACCAACGCAATGCGACTCAATAAAAACACCCCTTGCGCCAAGACCGGGGCCTGTGCGAACTGCAATTCTCCGGATCGCATTTGCCGCGTTACGGTCATTCTAGAGCGAAAACCAAGCCGAAGCGATATCACGGTGCTCGTTGTGAACCAAGACATGGGATTCTGATTGTCCCAATTTAATGCCGCTTCCAACATAAATTCCAACCTTTGTCGACCTCAAATTGTGAGTCGGGAGCATTCTACAATCGCAGACACAAGCAATAACATGGAGATTTACAGGAGTTTCAAGCAATTTTGATCCCGTTCGACTATTCCCTTGCCTAAAACACCTTCATTGTTGTACAATTAAGCTAGATGAAAGGCAATGTGTCACCTGCAGGTTGACGCGATGTGTCATAACGTTTAACTGAACCCTTATCAATCCACAACACACCGAACCCACAACATGACCAACAATACCAGCTCCAACTCCATAACCTTAGCCTGTATCGCCTCCGTAGCAACAATTTCCATCATGGGCCTTTTTACGACCGGCTGCGAAAATGCCAGCCAAGTAGAAGGTGTCTCTTGGAATCAAAACCCTCCTGCTGCCACCACGGGTACGGTAATACCCCCAGTTGCCACCACGGATACGGCACCCCCCCCATCAGTAGATCCTGGAACAGGAAATATTACGCCACCGGGAGTCAACCCCTATCTCGATGCTGCCCCCTTCAGCTCCTTCAACTGGAAATACGGTGGAGTCAACAACGGAAGGGCTGTCCACTCTGGTGTCAACATTTCGGGAGTCCAATTCTCCAGAAATGGGCTTTCTTTCAACTACGTCAATAATCTCTCAGCTTGGGGTCTTTCAAGTGGGGACATCAGCTCAATCGCCTGTTTGTTCGTATTGAATAACGCAGGTCAGTGGGTTGGCGGAAAGTTCGATTGGATTTCAAGCAGCCGGACTACGCGCGATTTCATAAACGTGTATGACGGATATAACGGATGGTCGTTGGCCGACGTTCCTAACCCCTGTCAGGCGGCATTCGTCATCGTGAACGGCAGTAGGCGTTCCAACGTTATCGTTGGAACTTGGGCTCGATAATCTTCACGCTAGGCAGATGAAAACAGACGCATTTCAGGCGCAACTCAGAGATGCTGGTTTTTACAGAACGTCAGGTACTCCTCCTAGGGTCCATCTGCCTTCTTTCCTCGCGACTCCGATCTTCAACCTTTTTATGTTGGAAATCTTTGTTCGCGGAAACATCCAGTCGAAAAGGCCTGGATTCATGGAGAAAGAGTGGTCTGATTTCGGGCTCCGAGTTCTCCGCCTCGTTGAGCGCATCGGGGGCTATGTCTCGATTGAAGGATTTGAACACATCAAGGATGTCGGCTCGCCCGTCATCTGGGTGTCAAATCATGTCAGCTCACTCGAAACTTACCTGTTTCCCGCAATTCTCATGTCCTGGCCAGGGCTGATCATCGTCCTGAAAGAATCTCTCGTCCGCTACCCACTTTTCGGCTCTGTGGTTCGATCGGTCGATCCCATACGCGTGCAACGCAAAAACGCCATTGAGGATTTGAGAAAGGTTCTTCATGACGGCACCGCTGGCATTCAGGCAGGTCGATCCGCGTTAATTTTTCCGCAGGGAGCCAGACGCCGTAATTTCGATCCGACGACCTTTAATACCCTCGGCACAAAACTCGCACTACGTGCGAAAGTGCCAGTCGTACCGATCGCCGTCAGTACGGACTTTCTCCGAATTGGCAAATTACACCGCGATGCAACTTCAAGCGTCCATCCAGCAAGTCCTGTCCGTATTGCCTGCGGACCTGTCATTCCTTACGAACTCGGCCAAGCCGAAGTCCAACGCCGCTCCGTCGATTTCATCGTCTCGAAACTGACACAATGGCAAGAGGAAGACAAACTTCCTCTACTTCTCTCCGATGAGGCGCTTGTAGGAAGTGGCTAACTACTCGCTTCGACAGCAACTGGCTTCTCGCACCACATGATTGACGCTTCATGGCGCATTTGGTATCTTTCCTACTCATGGAAAACCAAAAGGGAGCAGTTCGCGACACGCATGACATTCAGACTTGTCAGATGAGCTCACCCTTCAAGCAGGAGATGATTTGAAACGCGTCATTACCTACGGTACGTTCGATCTATTACATTACGGACACATCAATCTATTACGCCGAGCCAAAGAACTCGGCGATTATCTGATTGTCGCGCTCTCTACCGATGCATTCAACGAGCGTGGAAAGAGCAAGCACACGTACTTCTCATACGAAATCAGAAAGAAAATGCTTGAAGCCATCCGTTATGTCGATCAAGTAATACCCGAAGAAACGTGGGAGCAAAAGAAGACCGACATTCACAAACACGACATCGCCGTCTTTACCATCGGCGACGACTGGGTCGGCAAGTTCGACTTTCTTAAAGCCGAAGGCTGCGACATCGTCTACCTACCCCGCACCCCCGAAATCTCGACAACCGAAATTAAACAAAACCTCGCCGACAGCAAGCGCACAGAATGCGAAAAGCGTATAGATCACCCGTCGCATTAAACCCTCTCATTTGTCGAAAATTTAGATACGTTTGTCCTCTCCTTTAACCTTTCTACTAACACTTATTATTTGGTATACTTGCAAAGTGAGCTTAAATTATCAATGTAATCACCCAGAATCTGAAATGCCGCCACTGATGATCCTTTGCGGTGGCAAAGGTACACGTCTGCGCGACGTGACCGAACTACTGCCCAAACCAATGGTGCCAGTCGGCGAACAGCCGATTATCTGGCATATCATGCGTAGTTACGCCGCTTTTGGCGTCAAGCGCTTCATTCTTTGTCTCGGTTATAAGCGCGATTGTTTTGTGGATTATTTTCTAAATTTCCACGCCTACGCATCCGATATCACCGTGCGACTCGGCAAACACGGCGCAATCACCTACCACGATCATGCGGTGGAGTCTGACTGGGAAGTGACACTCGCCAACACTGGTATCGATACCATGACGGGCGGTCGCGTGATGCTGGCCTCCAAGCATTTGAAGGATACTGACAACACGTTTTTTCTAACGTATGGCGATGCCGTCTCGGATATCGATATCACCGCCTCACTCGCCTGCCACCGCCAAAACAATAAATTGATCACAGTAACGGCAGTGCACCCCGAAGGACGGTTTGGTGAGATGCGCATCACGGACGGCTGCGTCCATGGTTTCGAAGAAAAACCCGCTCGCATGGACGGCTATATCAGTGGAGGCTTTATGGTGCTTCAAAAGGACTTTGTCCACCGCTATCTTACCCACGATAAAGATCTTTTCTTCGAACAGCAGCCGATGCGACAAGCCATGGCTGAGGGGCAGATGATGGCGTTCCCGCACGAGGGCTTCTGGCAGTGCATGGACACCCCACGCGAATATCAATTGCTTAATGACCTCTGGAAAAGCGGTCATGCACCTTGGACCGTCCGTTGGTAAAGGAACCATCATATGAACCGATCAACTTTTAACGGTAAGCGTGTCTTCCTCACCGGACATACCGGCTTTAAAGGGTCTTGGCTTGCTTTGTGGTTGAAAAGCCTTGGAGCAAATGTATACGGATATTCTTTAGCCCCTCCTACGACGCCGTCCAACTATACGCTTTCTAATGTGAAAGATGTTTTGACGGGCGAAACCATTGGTGATATCCGCAACAGGAAATTGATGCGCGAAGTCGTTAACGCTTTCTGTCCCGATCTGATTTTCCATTTAGCTGCACAACCCCTCGTGCGTGCCAGTTACGATCTGCCTTATGATACCTTCGAAGTGAATGTGCTGGGTACTGCCAGTGTATTGGATGCCGTGCGAGAGTCGCAGCGCCCTTGTTCTGTCATCTGTATCACAACAGATAAGTGTTATGAGAACTGTGAACAGGTGTGGGGGTATCGAGAATGCGATGCGATGGGCGGCCATGACCCTTACAGTGCCAGCAAGGGGGCTACTGAAATTCTGGTTGCTTCCTATCGACGTTCCTTTTTCTCCCCTGCTGAATTGAATCAGCACGGCGTGCTGTTGGCGACAGTGCGGGCTGGTAATGTCATCGGTGGTGGTGATTGGGCATGTGATCGAATTGTTACCGACATGATTAAGGCGCTTGCAGAAGGTAATCCTGTGGGAGTACGTAACCCGCATGCGATTCGTCCATGGCAGCATGTTCTAGAACCTCTTTCGGGATACCTAAAGTTGGGAGCCGCCATGTTAGAAAAACCCGATGTAAAATGGAGCTCAGCATGGAATTTTGGCCCAACCTCCGGAACAGAGATGACCGTTGGGAAATTAGCAGAGGCTTTTGTCGAGGCGTGGGGATCGGGTTCTTGGGAGGACCAAAGTAACACTGGGCAGCCGCATGAAGCCTCAATTTTACGTTTGAATATTGATAAGGCTATATCTCAACTTGGTTGGCAGCCACGATGGACTTTCGATGAGATGGTCGATAAAACTGCAAAATGGTATAAAGGGGTTTTGTGCGAAGGCCAGAATGCCCGCTGTTCATGCGAAAATGATATTCGTGATTATGGAGAGGTTTAACGATGAGTCGACAGGAAGATTTAAAAGCCGAGATTTTTGCGAAAGTCAGAGAGTATTATCATCAGATACATGCTCCGGTACAGAATCAAGATTTTATTGCAGGGCAAACCCGCGTCAATTATGCAGGACGCGTCTTTAATGAGCAGGAGCTTGTCAAGCTTGTTGACTCTTCTCTCGATTTTTGGCTAACAGCAGGACGCTATGCTGAAGAATTTAGCGGGAAATTAGAGGACTTTTATAATATATCTGATGTGATCCTGACGAACTCTGGCTCGTCATCCAATCTATTGGCCATCTCAGCACTAACAGCCGAATCGCTGGGAGATCGCAGACTTGTTCTGGGCGATGAAGTGATCACCGTTGCTGCTGGATTTCCTTCAACGGTTGCGCCGATTATTCAAACGCAATTGATCCCTGTTTTTGTCGACGTAGAAATAGGAACCTACAATATCGATGTGTCGAATCTTGAGCAGGCCCTTTCTTCAAGAACCAAGGCGGTATTCCTTGCCCACACACTCGGCAATCCGTTCAATCTTGATGCTGTCAGTGCATTTTGTGAAAAGCATAACCTGTGGCTCATTGAAGATAACTGCGATGCATTAGGTAGTACCTATCGAGGAAAACTGACTGGGACTTTCGGGCATATTGCCACCGGTTCATTTTACCCAGCGCATCACATCACGACTGGTGAGGGTGGCTGTGTCATCACCAATGATCCACAACTCGCACGACTCATCAAAAGTTTTCGCGACTGGGGTCGTGATTGCTATTGTGAAGGTGGCGAGAATAATACCTGCGGTTGTCGCTTTACCAAGCAGTATGGCACATTGCCTCAGGGATATGACCATAAATATGTTTATTCGCAGATCGGTTACAATTTAAAGATGACCGATATGCAGGCGGCGATTGGCTCTGCTCAAATGGATAAGCTTGAGGATTTTACGGCGAAGCGTAAAAAACATTTCTTGCAGATCTCTGAAGGGCTTCAGGGATTAGATGACTTCTTCATTCTGCCACAGGCAACGGAACACAGTGATCCCTCATGGTTTGCCTATATTTTGACCCTCCGAGAGAATCTTCCGTTCAGTCGCGTTGAGCTCGCACAGTATCTTGAGGGAAAACTCATTGAGACTCGTGGTTTTTTTGCCGGCAACCTCTTACGGCAACCGGGCTATATGAATATCAAGCATCGCGTTGTGGGAACGCTCCATAATACAGATTACATCATGAACAACACCTTGTTCATGGGGGTATTCCCAGGACTGACCGATGCTAAAATCAACTACATCACAGAAAACATCCGCGATTATGTTAAGCAGTTTTAATTATGGCTAATCCTGTAAAATTAAAAGCGATCGTTGCGAGCGTTATTAAGCACACAGAATCCGTTGTGAGCTATATTTTTGTGCCTCAAGGGCGGGTTCCACTGTTTCGAGCCGGGCAGTTTATGCATATTGCACTGGATGAATATCATCCGGAAACACAATGGCCGGAGTCGCGTGTTTTTTCGATCGCTTCGTCCCCAACAGTCCGTCGAGAGGAGCTGTCCGTAACGGTCTCAGTAAAAGGGTCGTTTACAGAACGAATTTATCAAACTTTGCAGGAAGGGTCAGAATGCTGGCTCAAACTCCCCTACGGTGAATTTTTGTTTCCAACAGATAAGCATCTGATATTGATTGCTGGTGGAGTAGGCATCACACCTTATCTATCCTTGCTGCGACAGATGCTTGAAGAGCAATCGGAACAAAAGGTCTGGCTGTATTACGGCATTCGTTCAGCGGAGCATTATTTGTTTAGAGAACTGCTCAGTCGCTGTGAAGCCGAACTCCCCTATTTTGACAAAACAGTTTATTGTGAAAATAGTGCAGAATTTGGCAAACAGGGAATTCTTGATATTGATTCGATTTATTCTGCCGCACCTGATGGATCACTGTTTTATCTTTCGGGTCCGCCGACAATGATTGTTGCATTCAAAAAACGTTTGTGCGAACTCGGGGTGCCTGTCTCAAGAATTGTGGTTGATGACTGGGAGTGATAATAGCAAAATGAAAGACCTTTCTAACACGACAGTACGTCCAATGCGTGTCGCAATTATTGGTACAGGTAATATCGGTACTGATCTGCTGATTAAAGTATTGAGATCCGCGAAGCTTGAATGTGTTGCATTTGTCGGGAGAAATCTTTCTTCAGCCGGTATGCTGAAGGCTTCTTCTTTAGGGGTAAATCTTTCTGCCGAAGGAATAGATTTCCTCATTAACAACCCGGATAATTACGACCTAGTTTTTGATGCGACCTCTGCGAAAAGTCATATTTATCATGCCCCAATTTTGAAAAAATTGGGGAAATTAGTTATTGATTTAACTCCAGCAAAAATTGGTTTAATGTGTGTTCCTAGTGTCAATTTAGACGATTGCCTTAATGAATATAACGTTAATATGGTCACTTGTGGAGGGCAAGCTTCAATTCCATTGGCGCATGCAATTGGGAAAACTCAAACGGATGTTGATTATATTGAAGTCGTCTCAAGCATTGCCTCAAGAAGTGCCGGCCCAGCTACAAGACAAAACTTGGATGAGTATATAAAAACAACGGAGTATGGAATTAAAATATTTTCAGGCGCTAATCGGACCAAAACCATACTGAACTTGAATCCGGCGGTTCCTTGTATCAATATGCAGGCGACTGTTTTTGCGAAAGTCAAAAACCCCGATATAGAAAAGTTAAAACCGGTATTGCTTCAGCATGTTGAGGCGGTTCGTAACTATGTTCCAGGTTATGAAGTCATCGTTGGCCCACTAGTTGAAAATGGTCGGATTGCCGTGATGGTGAGAGTTTGTGGACTCGGTGATTATTTGCCCCCATATGCGGGAAACTTGGATATTATCAACTGTGCGGCAATTGCTATGGCCGAAGCATACGCAAGTCATCCCAGAATAAAGGGGGCGTGATGGAGCTTAATAAAAAAATAAGAATTAGTGATCCGACGCTACGCGATGGTAATCATGCCATTGCACATCAGTTGAGTGTTGATCAAATTGCAGCTTATTGCCAGATGGCTGATCAGGCCGGAGTCTCCATCGTTGAGGTTGGGCATGGTAATGGGTTGGGAGCTTCATCTCTCCAGCTAGGTGAATCCAAAACAAGTGATGTCGATGCCTTGACGACCGCAAAGAAAAACCTCCCTACTTCAAAATTAGGAATTCATATTATTCCAGGGTTCGCAACAATTGAACGTGATTTAAAACCCGCTTTAGACCTAGGTGTGGATGTCGTGCGGGTAGCCGTACATTGTAGTGAAGCAGATTTGTGTGAACGGCATATTAGCTTTTCGCGTAGTCAAGGTGCCGAAGTCTGGGGCTGTTTCATGATGTCACACATGATTTCTCCCCTAATGCTACTTGAGCAAGCGCGAAAAATGGAGTCCTATGGTGCCGAGGGGGTTGTTTTTATGGATTCATCTGGGCATTTTCTGCCTGATGATGTTCGTGAACGGGTTGAGTTGCTCGTAAGTAATCTTTCTATTTCAGTTGGCTTTCACGGTCATAACAACATGGGGTTAGCTATTGCCAATTCCATTGCGGCTGCGAATGCAGGTGCCTGCCTTTTGGATGGCAGCGCTCGTGGTTTTGGAGGAGGTGCAGGAAATACACAACTGGAGGTTTTAATCGCAGTTTTGGAGAGATTGGGATTTAATACAGGTGTTGATCTGTATAAAATTCTAGATGCGGCTGATCTTGCAGAAAAAATGTTAATGAAGGAAATTCCCGTAATTCGCTCTATAAGTGTTGTGAGCGGTTTGTCTGGGGTGTTTTCTGCGTTTCTAAATCCAGTGGCACGGATTGCCAAAGAGTATCATATCGATCCAAGGGATGTGTTTTTTGAACTGGGGAGACGCAAAATTGTAGCGGGTCAGGAAGATATTATCCTTGAGGTCGCTAAAGAATTAGCAGCGCGTGCTACGAAAGGATCTATATGAAATTGACGAGTCAAGAATTAACACGCCTCGACTGTATTCGTGTTCTAAATGGTCGAACGAAAGATCTCGATCCGTTGCGAGACTCAAATCTCGTTGTGATCGGAGGAACAGGATTTGTGGGAACATGGATTGCCGAAATGGTAGCCGTGCTCAATGATGAATTCCAGTTTGGCATCCATCTGTCTTTGATATCGCGTAGTACAGAACGATTCTCCAAACGCTGCCCACATCTCGCAAATCGGCCTGATGTTCAATTAATCAAATCAGACATTCGCCAGTTGAGCCAGTTTCCCATGGAAGCCGATTGGGTGATACATGCGGCGGCCAACCCTGATGTTCGCACCCATGCATCAAATCCATTGGACACGGCATCCGTTATTGTGGACGGCACGATGTCGGTATTGCGGACGGCCGAGCGATTGGGACGATTGAAAAAACTGCTTTATTTAAGCTCGGGGCTGGTATCAGGCTGGCAATCTTCATTTGTTGAAGGAATAGCTGAAGATGCGCTGGATGCACCGCCTCCAGATGCTAGCTTCATCTATCCCAATGCCAAGCGTTTCGCGGAGACGATCTGTTCTGCAGCTCGAGCACAATCGCGAATTCCAGTACTGGTTGCCCGACCGTTTTCATTTATTGGACCTTACCAATCGCTAGATACTCCTTGGGCGCAAACGACCTTTTTAGCTGATGCACTTCGTGGCAATGTCATTCGCGTGTTGGGTGACGGTCAAGTGGTTCGCAGTTACCTTTACGGAAGCGATGCTGCGTATTGGTTTTTAAAAATCGTAACCGCTGGCGAAAGTGGTGACGTAGTGAACGTTGGCAGTCCCGAAGGGGTGACCTTGCAGAATCTGGCTAAAATGGTAGCTCAAAATTTTACACCCTCACCGGAGATCATGCTCAACACTTCACCACGGAGTATTGGGCGCACAGCACAGTTGTTGCCAGACACAAAACATGCTGAGAATCTATATGAACTCTCTGTATTGACCCCATTGGAAGAGGCTGTAAAATTAACAGCACAATGGCATCTTCTAAAAGCAAGCAATGCTCGGGCCAATTAATTATGAATCATTCAACTCTTTCACTGAGGTTTTAGTATGACTGTTGCGGACTATATTTTTGATTTTTTACAACGTAACGATGTTAACACGGCATTTATGGTTTCCGGTGGACAGGCGATGTTTCTCGTGGATTCATTAGGAAGACATCCTTCGATAAAAACCATATGTACTCACCATGAGCAAGCGGCTGGCATGGCAGCAGATGCTTATGCTCGTTTGACGGGAAAATTAGGTGTTGCTCTTGTTACCGCTGGACCTGGTGCCATGAATATTGTCAATGGATTGGTCGGAGGTTGGACCGACTCTGCACCCATGATGATTATTTCAGGACAGTCTTCATTAGCGTGTGTAGAATATCAAGCTCAGAGTGGAATCAGACAATATGGAATACAAGGTATATACATACAGCCATTCGTTGAAAAGGGGACAAAGTTTTTTGTAACGGTCGATGACCCCGCCAAGATCCGGTATTATATGGAAAAGGCTTACTATTTAGCATTGCATGGTAGGCCTGGACCCGTCTGGATTGATGTCCCATTGGATATTCAGCGTAAGGAAGTGCCATTCGATCAACTCAAACCATATTCCCCTGATTCTGATGTCATCACACCGGTATGTGCCCCCGAACAACTTGTGAAAATATGGGAGTTGCTGAAAAATGCTAATCGTCCATTAATCATCGCTGGGCAAGGTGTTCGTATAGCAAATGCCTCTCGCGAATTGCTCGAATTGATTGAGAGACTGAGTATTCCCGTTGTCACCACTCGCCTAGGCCTTGATCTCGTTGAATATGACAATCCACTTTTTGTGGGACATCCAGGAACCTATGGTGATCGTGCAGGCAATTTTTCGGTTCAAAATGCTGATTTGATAGTAGCGATTGGTAGTCGGCTTGCCACAGCTGCGATTGGACACAACGCTTCGAGTTTTGGGAAACATGCCGTGAAGATTATGGTTGATATAGATCCGAAAGAGCTAGAAAAACCTGGGGTACATATTGATATCAAGGTTAATTCTGATGCGAAAGATTTTCTGCTATCCTTGTTATCAATAGCTTCTGCCAATCAGATGAAGGATATGACTACATGGGTTTCCGTGTGTAAAGAATGGAAGGATCATTATCCGGTTGTGTTGCCTGAATATAAAGACGAAAAGCCAGTCAATTCCTATTATTTTACTGAGCACCTATGTGCAAAAACAACTAAAGCTGATATGGTGCTCGTGGATACAGGCTCCTGTTTCCATGTCGCATGTCAAGCTTGGCGAGTTAAAGAGGGCCAACGCTTTTTAACAACCGGTGGTTTATCGTCTATGGGGTATTGGGTAGCGGGTTTAGGGGCTTGTGCTGCCAACAATTATAGACGAACCATTGTGATAACGGGTGATGGCAGCCTTCAAATGAATTTGCAGGAACTAGCAACGATTAAACATAATAATTTACCGATTAAAATATTTATTTTTAATAACGATGGTTATTTACTTATTCGACAGACACAGCGTAACTTTATGGAGGGACGTATGTTTGGCGAAGGTCCTGAGAGTGGTGTATGGTGTCCAGATTCTCTTCGCATTGCTGAAGCTTACGGCATCAAAGGTGTTCGGATAGATTCACCTGTGGATATCGAGTCTAAAATTGATGAGGTTCTTATGCACGATGGTCCCGTAATATGCGATGTTATGACCCCCAAATGGCAACTGTTGATGCCGCGTGTTGCGTCAGACAAATTACCAGACGGTACGCTTGTTTCACGAAAATATGAAGATATGTTCCCCTTTTTGCCCGAAGAGGAACTTAAACGAAATATGATTGCTGATAGAGATTGAGCCGGTTGCCTTAATGTTTTAGTGCGTTAGACATGAGAGGGGGAATTCCAATCAAGCGGATTTTTATTACGGGAGGCACAGGTCTATTTGGTAAATGGTTATTGGTTCTTTTACAACAGTTGGATGTAGAAGTTGTTGTTCTGAGCCGTAATCCTTCCGGTTTTATCGCTAAGTTTCCTTCAGTCAGCCAAAATTCGAAGATTACTTTTGTTAAAGGCGACATACGCGGTTTCAGTTTTCCGGCAGGCCATTTCGATTATGTAATTCATGCAGCGACTGAGGCCAATGTAAAGCTGAATCAGGAAAACCCGGATGAAATGTACTCGGTGATTGTCGATGGAACGAAACGCGTACTTGCGTTTTCACGGCAGGCCAGAGTACAACGTCTCTTGTATGTCAGTTCTGGAGCGGTGTATGGAGTTCAACCGCCCGAATTGTCGCATATACCCGAGACCTTTCCGTGCAATCCGGTTACAGCCTATGGCAAAGGTAAAATGAAAGCCGAACAGATGTGCCTTGAGTCAGGTATTGAAACCGTCATAGCACGCTGTTTTGCATTTGTCGGTCCTTGGATTCCACTGGATAGCCACTTTGCCATCGGCAATTTCATTGGCAATTGTCTGCGGAATGAACCCATTGAAATACAAGGTGATGGCAGCCCGTTCAGATCGTATATGTATGGTTCAGATCTGGCCAATTGGCTGATTAAAATTTTGTTACACGGAGGTTCAGGGGAGGTTTATAATGTCGGCTCCGACGAGGCCATTTCGATCCGTGATCTTGCATTTAAAGTGAAGGCTTGTGCAGGTACTGAATCGCCCATACTAATTCAAGGCACACCAAATCACGATGGATTGCCATCTCGGTACGTGCCTTCTGTCAAAAAGGCAAGGGAAGAGCTGGGGGTGTGCCTTCAGGTAACTCTTGATGTAGCCATCAGGCAGACCCTATCTTGGTATCGCGATCATAATCGCAAAGGATTAGGTGTATGAAAAAGATTAGTGTAGTTTCAAGCTGTTATAATGAAGAAGGCAATCTCAAGGAGTTTTATGCGCGAATTCTTGACGCATTTCGACAATTGCCGGATTATGAGTATGAAATTGTAGTTGCAGACAATTGTTCAACCGATCAGAGTCGTGATGTTCTGCGAGGGATTGCCGCAACTGATCCGCAATTTAAAGTCATTTTGAACGCTGGAAATTTCGGACATATCCGTTCCCCCTTTAATGCGCTGTTGCAGGCTTCAGGGGATGCCGTTGTTTTACTCTGTTCCGACTTGCAGGAACCACCTGAACTTATTCTTGATTTTGTCAGAAAGTGGGAGGACGGATATCAGGTGGTTTGTGGGGTCAAACCAAAAAGTCGTGAAAACCCTTTGATGTTTCAGGTTCGCCGCTTCTATTACTGGTTACTGACCCGTTTTTCTGATACACCGCAGATACGAAATTTTACCGGTTTCGGGCTTTATGACCGAAAGGTTATCGAAGCCATCCGAAAGTTCAATGAACCCTATCCTTATCTGAGGGGACTGGTTGCGGAAATAGGGTTCAAACGGGTCGAAGTTCCTTTCATTCAGGCGGCAAGAAAGCACGGCAAAACGAAGAACAATTTTTTTACCCTGTATGATATAGCCATGACCGGTTTTGTGAATCACACGAAATTGCCGTTACGCCTTGCTGTCTTCTGTGGATTTATCTTAGCTGCGCTCAGTCTGCTCTCTGCTGCTGGTTATCTTTGTGCAAAGCTCCTTTTCTGGGACACCTTTTCTCTTGGGCTTGCACCCCTTGTAGTCGGCCTGTTTTTCTTCTCGGCTGTTCAACTGATATTTATCGGAATTATTGGTGAATATATCGGTGCCATCTGGACGCAGGTCAAAAACAAACCGCTGGTTATTGAGGAAGAGAGAATTAATTTTGACAAATGACGCATTCGTTTTGGAGATATTGTCTGTGCTTTATTTGTAATTTTTAAATTATAGCTACGTAATTTATCTATGTGTACTGTCTTAAATTCAATATCCGTTGGTAAAATGTTGTACTCGACTCGCAAGTTAAGATCTCATCCGCTATGGCAACCACTAATTTTTTTGCTGGTTGGCGGATGGAATACCCTTTTCGGGGTCAGCTTATATGCGGTTGCCTATTTTTTCCTAAAGGACTGGGTTAATTATTTTGTATTGCTATTTTTTTGTAATATTGTTGCGATTACGAACGCATACATTTTTTACAAGCTATTTGTCTTTAAGACAAAGGGTGATTGGTTGGATGAATACTTTCGGTTTTACGGAGTGTATGGGGTTACAATGGTGTTGGGAATGGGGCTGGTTGCTTTAGAGGTTCGAGCTTTTCATTTTCATCCAGTCTTGGCTAATTTTACTGCAACAATTATAACTGTTATGATTAGTTTTGTTGGTCACAAATATTTTTCATTTGCTCCAAAATTCAAAGAATAAGCTTGTGGTTACGCAAAGGAGAAGTAACGTGGGGCACGATAGTATGTTTCTGGGTATTTTCTAAACAGGAGTTAACAATATGAACATGGATATAAGAAAAGCGTTTATAGCACGGGACTCAAAAATAAAGTTTCTGTTTTTATGTCTGTTTCTGGCTCTTTGGGCAAGCATTCATTTCCCTTGGATTGCTGCAGACGGGGGCAACCCGACGATCTATGAGTACGGATATTTTGCCACCGATGAGGGATTTTACCTTGGAGGTGCAAAGGAAAAACTCTGTTTTGAAAAATTTATTGACGTTGGGCGTGGGGAGGCATTTGCTTGGGCTCTCTCTCCAGCAATGAGTGTATTGTCCTGGTTTTCATTTCGGCTCTTTGGTCAGGAGTATTGGGCTGCGCGCTTACCATTTTTTTTGCTAAATCTTGCAGCGTGGTTAATTCTGCTGCGCTTTTTGAGTCGGAAAACCTTGCCGCTTTTAGCCTTTGGATTATGTGCGATCGCCGCATTTAATCCTTATATGATAACGTACGCACGTACCGCCAGTACTGACATTGCCATAGGTTCAACTCTCGTTATCGCTTATTGCGTTGGGCGAAAAAAAGAGTACCGCTATGCAATTTTATCGGGGTTTATTTTTGGCTTTGCTGTATGGTTCAAGACATCCGTGTACGCATTCATTCCAATTACAATGAGCGCCGCTTTTGCCGTGCCCACATGGCGTTGCCGCATTATTCGAGCTGTTAATTTCATGCTCGGATTTGTGGCTGCTTTTGTGTGCTATAAAGCCGGAGTGTGGCTTTGCTTGCACAATGATGCAGTATCCCAAAATACAAGTGTTGAACATTTGTTCAAAATTACCGCCAACTCATACGCTTTACCCAATCCATTTGATTTCAGCATCTATCCAGCGGCTCTCTCTTCGTTTCCTCGATATCCTACGATCGGATTTCTGGGTTGCTTCTTTGTGCTGTCCGTGTTGCTATCCGCATTATTTTTAGTTTGGCGGCTATTTAACAAACGATTCTGTTTTGATCATCGAATTCTTTTGTACACAGGGGTTCTTCTTTATGCAGGTGCCATCGCCATGATGAATACCTATTACACCCATTACTTCATTCCTCTTGTTATGATGACACCCATATTGTTAGTTGAAGCACGAGAAGATCTCGAAGCCGGAGTTAATGTAAAGTGGAAATCGCTTGTTATGCTTTCTTCGCTTGTTATGATAGGTTTATGTATTTATCTTTTTATGGAGTACGAGTCATTGAGTCAACCACAGCTTCAGAAGTTGCTTCCGATTGCCTGTAACCAGTACAATTTCCCCCGTAATTGTCTCTGGAGCCCCCTGCTGAGGCCTTTGCTGGTTTCGGGTTGTGTCCTTTTTTGCAGTTCATTGCTTTTCTTGATCAAGCGTTTCCGGTTATTGTCGGTGATCGGATTAGGTTTGTCCTGTTTTGGAATCGCTTCAGTGATGGTTGCTCAGTTACCCGCGTTGGCAATTTCAAAAGTCGCCAACTTTTATGACTCCGGTATCGCTTTAGGAGCGATATATACGATTATGCTTGGCATCATGTTCCTGCCTTTAATCTGGGGTTTGCCAAAATTCTTCAGCCAGTCCAAACACTGGTATCTGTTCATATTCATATTTTTTGCTTTGACGACCGCGTTAAATCCTGCCTTGAGAAAAGGATATATAGATTTGGGGCTCAGGACATACCTCCACAAGAACGCCGGAAGGACATTCGCCGCTCTCGTGCCCGAGAATGCTATCGTTATCGGAGAAAGCGCGGCTCAACTTTTATTTGAATCAGCCATTAGACCGATGTCGATGGCAAACTACAACCCAGTCGACAATACGGTCGTTTATCATAAAAAACATCCTCATGTTCCATTATATGCAATACTCCCAGCGGGACATCATCATTTAAAGGCATTTGTCGATGCAAAAGACAAGGTTAGGCTGACTCTTATTCAGACAGTCAAGGCTCCCGGAAGCGGCTCCTTTGATCCGGTTGATCACTATTTGGTAAAAATTGATTTTGTTGGTGATTAAAAAGTTGGGTAAGCGTCCGGTGAACCTTTCCATCTTCTGAAACCCGTTCGCATGCTACAAAGGTTGCCCAAGCCGAAGCTTATGAGCTCGATGAATCTGTAGGCACTGAAATTATTCCCTCAAAAAACCAAAAAGCCTCATAGTAAATCAACGCGACATCAACAAATGGAACTAGGAAAATACGCCAATTGAATAAGGTCAATTTCTCTGTATACATGCGTCTTGATGGGATAAACGAAAAAAGCAAAAGCAGCGGTGGAAACGGAAAGAATGCCAATAAAGGCTTTATAAAAAATAGATATTTCTCCTTGAGCGGTAATAGTCCTTGAAACCGAATAATTTTTCCATACGTACGAGCCAACATTTTCCGTGTACCGAACAAAGAACGCAGATTATAATTAGCACTAAGATCGTGAAGATGGATAACTTTTGCAGATGAAGTTATGATCTTTCCTACTTGTTGTAGACGATGAATCAGATCCGAATCTTCACCCCCATAGCCACATGTCACGGTAAACCGTGCCGCGTTAAGTCCACCAACCTGTCGAAAGACTTCGCGTCTGATACAGTCAAATTTTCCACACATGCAGGAGTACTCTCGCATCGCGGCACGTGCAAAGAGCATTTTTTGCCAATAAGTAAATTTACACCAAACATTTTTCGGCATTGACATGATGGGATAAGCTGCTACCGCATTTTTATCTTCAACCAATGTTGTCACGAGTTTTCGTAATTCCGTCGTAGAAGGCAGCATGCTGTCGGAATGAACGAACACAATGAATTCCGATTGTGCCATTTCCGCCCCGGTATTATAACTCAGTGCCAACCCACCATTGATCTTCTGCTCAACTAACCTGATCGGCTTTGTACTAGAGGCCATAAATTCTTGAGCGCGCAGGACAGAAGCATCCGTTGATACATTATCGAAAAGAATGATTTCATTAACTGGGTAGTCTTGCGTGGTAATACCTTTCAGACAATCAATGATTGTCGTCTCAGAATTACGCATACTGATGATGATCGTCACGGTGCTTTGCTTGGGCTGGGTCATTGCCAAATTTCCTCGAATGATAAAAACGCCTTTTGATAATGGCTGTTGTAGTCGAAATAATCAATAAATTTTTGAATACCGTCTTGATAGGTGGCATAATTGTCTCGGATTCTCTCTATGGCATTTCCTAGCTCATCAGCCGAATTAATAACGACTCCGCTATTAAACCGCTCGATGTAGCCGACAATATCCGATATTCGTGTCATGACCACGGGTAGACGCATCTCTGCATACGCTTTGACTTTTCCGGGATCCGCATAATGGGTAAAATTCTCAGGTGCCGTATCATAAAGCGCGATCCCAACATGACACCTACGCGCCACCTCCAGCAGTTCCGCTTCAGAATAAAAACGGTTCGGAAAAAAAACACGATCAGCCAGCCCCATTTGACATAATATGGTCTGTAGCTTTACCACGTACTCAGCGTGGCCAACGCCGATCAGAGACAGGCGATACCCACTATGTTCCTTTAGAAAATCTAATAGTATTTCCAACCCTTGACCGGGCCGGATCAGGCCAACAAATAGCAGGTTAAACGGCGATACCGGTGGCATCGGCATCGCAGAATATGGCTTGAGTCCCCACATGACCGTCCGCCGGGAAGGCGTTTTTACAAGCGTGCCGTTCATCACTCGATTAATGGCATCACTCAAATAAAAGGTATATGGTATGCGGTTATGATACCATTTCTTTAGTCGTTCAAATAAACGAATAACTGGATGCGATGATGGAAAATAATCGCCGATCCAATAGGCATAAACAAGTGGGCGAACCAATTTCAGAAGACTCGTCCCAAAAAAAACAATGGGATGTCCACCAAAAACCAGAGTCTTTTCTCCTGATCTGCTGAAGCGTAATAACTCTTGTACATGATGGAAATACCACAAAACATAAAAGAGAACGATATTCTGAGAGGACGATAACAATCGTGCTTCCAACAAAACTCCTTTACTATACCGGCGCAACAAATTTTGATGCTGGCCAATTCTTGGTTGGATAATCAAAACACACAGTTCAGTCGTATGCGTAGCCAGATATTCTTCAATATGGCCGCAAAATTGTGAACTACCATAAGCAAAAATCCGTTTGTATCGATAAAGCATTGAAGTATTCATTACACTTTACTCGAAAGAAGGAACAGGAATCCAGTCTGGACTCACCATGTCGGGGGTTGTGGGGGCACCTCTAAACCATGCTTTGGGGTATAGGGTGACACCCGACGGATGATGTCCTAAAAACGCACCCCACCAAGAAAAGGTACTATTCGCGATAATGTGGTGATGACATGCAGAAATTAAGTACATATCTTCCCATGGGGTTGCTTCATTTCCATCAACAAATATAGCACTAGAAAGAAAAGCGAACTTTTCTTTGCACCAGGTAAGGTCGTCAGAGAATATGACCCAAACAGGATTTGTTTCATGTAGTTTCACCTCCTCTATGGCATTTAGATAATATTCAAAATTCAGAACAGGTGTTCCGTTGGCGGCTAGCAGATAATCCGTTCTGCGTACATGGATTGAAACTGTTGAGTCCATCGAACTGAACTTTTCGAAATAAGTTTTGTTCTTTCCTGATAAAGGTTTTACTAGCTCGAAGTGTTTTCGAACGGCATCCGCACAATCACTGAAATATGCGAGAAGGCCATAACATCCAGCAACGTAACGTGTAGCTGACGTATTGTCGGGGGGGTCGAGGAACATTGGAACCGTGTGAAAAATTTCTGGTGTCTGCATAACTCGGAACCCAAAAATTCGGAAAAGAATTGCCGATAATTTCTTACTAATGCGTTTCTCAATAATCCATAAAAACAGAAAGGAATAAGAGCTAATCAAGCCCCATTGCTTTGTGTTTAGTGGTCCTGAAAAATGATTAAGTTGATATTTCCGTCCGCCTCTGAGAATAATCAAATCCGCTAGATCTAGGTATAGCTGTCGACCCATTCGCTGCGCAATAGCATAGCCGACTGCATATTGAAACATCTGATTTCCTAAGCCACCGTTTATGCGTACAACTATTTTTTTCATAGTAGATTTCTTACGTGTGAGTGTCACAATTTAGCAGGGCTCATGCTTTGTAAATGAACCGCATCAACTGACCAATAGTCTTTTGGAGTAACGTTTAAAACTCTTTCGTCATTATTTCATCTTAATGGGTTTGACAAGCCGATGTTGCTCAATTCGGCAATCTGCATCCGCCAACAACCACAACAATTTGACCCTTCCAATAATCCATAAAGCTCTCTACCACAAATCCCTTTCTTGACCACAAAAAAAACTTTTATTTTTATACTTGATTTATAAGGTAGAAGGCAATGACAATCAACCGCTGCATGAAGCACACAAATTTGACAAACTCTTTCAATTTTTTCAAAAAACATGTTAAAGCAGCCACTAAACTTTCAAAAGCCAAACGTGTTGCTTGTTGATCATCGGTGCCACAAAACAACGGGGTCATTTGACTTCTTTGTATTATTACTATCTGACCATTTCGATGTCTCTTTTCATTATTACGACAACGCCTACCGCTGTGAACTCACGAGAGAAAAAGCCTCCAAATACGAATTTATAATTTTCTTAGCGTTCTTACCCAGCCGCCATCGAATTTGTATTCCCTTGGCAAAAAATATTCTGACGCTGGCCAATTCTTGGTTGGACAATCAAAACACACAGTTCATCCGTATGCGTAACCAGATATTCTTCAATATGGCCACAAAACTGTGAACTGCCATAAGCGAAAATCCGTTTGTAGATGAACATTTTCATTTCATTAGTAATCATCAGTCGGCTTTCTCTGTCAATTCGGTAATCTGCCCCTCTTTGTATAAGCACTCAAATGCTGCTAGGCCATGAAACCCAAACGGACGAGCATTCATTGCGGTATGCAAGTCTACATTATCTTCAAGCGAAAAAGTTGCAGCGGCTTCAGGTAGTGCTATTCGAATAGTTTCACGGTAATGCCGTTCAAATGAAGGCAGGGTTTTGCCGATAAAGTAATCATCAATAACAAGGTAGCAGTGGGGAAGAAACTTATACTTTTTTTCAAAATACCATGCGGTTGTTTCGCATAATTTGCGTGACCGTAACGTGAAAGCGCCATTGCCAACATCATAACGATGCCGTAACAAAATCCGGGTAATTAAATCATCTTTACCGAACACCCAAGGAGCTCCGATATAATCGTAGCTTCCCAAGAATTTCTCAAGCCCGGAACGAATCGGAAATGCATGATTTTGGAATGTCAGAACATATTCCGTTTCAAACCGACTGGCAAGATTCAGTATGACATCACGATTAAGGTCGCGAACGTTTCCACCGCCACCTTTCATGTGAGGCTCGAAGATTAGCTTAACTCCCCACTGCTCTGCCATTGTTTGCAACGAAACCGTAAGCCGATTCACTACGAGCACTACAGGGATACGTCCGCAACATTTCCATGTCATCAATATTGCAGCAAGCAAGCTATCCAACAATAAATCGAACCGTTCATCACTCCATAACCAGTAGGTCAAAAGAGTGACGTCAGAACTGCATGGTTTTTCAAAAGGCCACTTTTTTAATACAGGCAAATTGCGCGCCTGCCAAGCCAACACCGGGTCAGAGTTCATGCTGTTTCACCGCCTCCCACAAAAGCGCAAGTCCCTCGCGAAGAGACACCTTCGGTTGCCAATCAGGAACAGATGGTCCCTCATTCCAGGGAACGAGCACTTCGCGTGGACGCTGCGCACGAGCCCCCCACTGGATCGGCAAAGTTGCTCCCGTGACCTCCTCGAACAAACAGGCTAGATCACGTAACGAAAGGCACGCTCCAGAAGAAACGCGAAATGTTGGCATTCCCTTCTCTAGGCCGTTAATCGACTCAAACTTTTTCACTGTCAATTCGAAGGCAGAGACAACATCCGTAATATAGATTAGATCAATTTTTTGTAGCCCTATCGACATATTCAAGGGTGTCCCTGTCTTTGCAATCTGGCACCACAAATTTAACAGTTTAGATCGTGTATCCCCCGGCCCATAGGTGTCCCCCAACGCCAGCGTAACGAAACGCAAGCCATGGGCTTCAACATAATATTGCGCCACAGATTCAAACGCTTGCTTAGTCGCAGCATATAGGTTGACTGGAGAATAATCGCGTCCTTCATAGTGTTGCCAAGTTGTCCCAGTGTTCACAAACCAACGGACATCACTGCGGACGGCTGCATCGATAAGTCGGGTCGGAAAGGTCACATTTGATGTCAACAACGGGAAAATATCTTCGCTCTTGTGTGAAGCGAGAAAAAGAGAAGCTAGGTGAATAATGCCGTCAAACGGCTCAAATTCCTCCATCGCAGGCATGAGATCGCTGACGCCATCATCTCGTATGACCGGAATCTCAAGTTCTTCCAGACACGCTATCTCAGTCGAGGTACGCACAAGCGAACAGATATCATGGCCAGCCTTTTTGAGAGCGGGAATGAGCCAACGTCCAACATATCCGGTTGCACCTGTTACAAGAATTCGCATAATTTTTCTTTCAGAATGGCGTAACGAATTGTTCCAAGGGAGGATGCGCTAAGTCGCGATCAGACACAGTTGGAGTCGTAATCGGCCAGCAATACCCAAAGCTGTCATAACGAATTCCTGCATCGTGTTCTGGGGCATACTCGGAAGTCACCATATAATAGGCGATTGCCACATCACTAAGTGTGCCGAAGCCGTGTGCACATCCGCGCGGAATGTAAATAGATCGCCGATTCTCTCGTGATAATTCAATTTCTGTATGCTGCATAAATGTAGGTGATGACGGCCTTAAATCAATAATGACATCAATAATGGTACCGAGAATTACCGTTACCAATTTCGCGTGATCATGCGGTGGCGTTTGGAAATGCATTCCGCGAATTACATCCTCACGGGATTTTGTGTAATAGTTCTCACAAAAATCACACTCCAACCCGTGAGCAGTAAAAAAACTGCGCTGAAATGTTTTTACAAAAGCACCGCGCTTGTCTTTAAAAATATCTTGCTCAATAATGTAGACCCCTTGCAACGGTGTTGGGAGTACTTTCATTGCGATCCTTTCCAAATTATTTTCTGTTTCGTAATAATTCCACTGACCTATACAAAAATTAATCCTATAATTAGTTGTATCCTCTTTTAGCCAAGGTCTCTAGTGAGTCCAATGCCCCACTTGCAAAAGTTTACAACAAAAAGGGGGACACGTGTTAATGCAGAAACGATAAGTGTATGCACATTAAAACGTCCATTAGCCGCAACAACGCGTCTTTCAAGTTCTTTGAAGTCAACGTGGCCATGTCTTTGATCAACAACAAGATGAAAAATGATTGTTCGCATCGCGTTCCTCCGCAGAAGGCGTAAAGCCTCTAAAGAATATCCATTACACGCAATGGATAAGCCTTCAATCGGCTCCACACGGTGACGAAAAAGACACAACGAACTACTATAAAAAGTCTTATCCGAGGCCTCGTTCTCAGTTCTATACCTGATAAAGGGAATGTAAGATGCATAAATAGGAGAATCTTTTGCCATGCGCAATACAACCAATATTTGCACAACGAGCGTCTCTCTAAAATCCAGTGCTCCCGCATCAGTCCACGCTTTTTTGTTCACAACGTACCCAGAAATAAGTCCCGGAGGAAAAGCTCGCTCGCCAACGATATATTCAGATCCGTTGGCGTAAATTCTACCGCTTATGTCAGGCACACATGCTTGGAGATTTAATGGGGCTGACATGTCGCGATTCCAAGCCGTAGAACCAAGAAATAACGCCGCGACGCGATGTGTGCTCAACACATCAAGAATGTATTTAATAGCCCCCGGGTCCAATGCATCATCGTCACTAAGAATGAGCACATGTTCACCGCGGGAAGCTTTTACAACGGCATCAACATTAGCAGCAAATCCAATGTTCTCTGGGTTTCTACTGTAACTTATCCTCCCAGAGAAACGGTCTTGATAGTCCCGAACGACCTCCTCAGTCTTGTCAGTAGACGCATTGTCAACGATCAGCACGTCCACATTATCCAGTACTGAAACTTGTGGCATCACACTGTCCAGTGCGTCACATATAAAATTACAGCGATTATACGTTGGTATCCCAACAGTTAGTTGAATTGCACTCATCTTTTTTTAAGCCAGAAGTAACTTTTTCCTTAACGTCAAGCAGCGTGTAAAATAAATCCCTGATACAAATCAAATAAAAATCGCGGAAAATCCTCTTTAACATGCTTTTCCTAAAAAGGGTAAAACCATGTTTATCATATAATACTGTTCGTTATCATTCAATGAAATTTGATGCCCGAGATGAAATTGAAATTTAATGCTTGCAGGTAAAATCGCACACTCCCTCATGGAATCGCTCCTGTTTTTAGCAACGTAACCTATCTGCAATAATCTGGTAGAAGTGCTCCGTCGAGAAGAATTTCATTTGATCGCTCTGCATGAAGCAGTCAATCGCCACGAGATATTGCGCGTAAGTGTCTTCGTTCATTTCTTCAAGAAAAACTGCTAAGGCATTAAAATCGCGAAAGTCACGCATATTAATCCACGCATCTCTAGGAATAATTGTCTCAACGCCCTTTGAACCACAGTAAATGGGAACACATCGAGCACAGAAGCAGTCGAAGATTTTTTCGCTAATGTACCCAGGCTGACCTGTGCTATTTTCAAAACAGATAGAAAACTTGTATTTTGAAATCTGTCTGACCTTTTCATCCCAAGCACCCGGGATTATCCCTTTCCATGACTTGAAAACCTTGTGCCCTAACCATTTTTCAAGGAACCCATACGGTTGATCCCACCAGTTTCCAAACAAGTCAAAATCGGTAGGATGACGGCTCTCGAAATAATGATAAATCTTACGGCGAAGGCCAAAGGTTGACTGCGGCATATAGTGCCAACGATTTGAGCTAACGGCCGTCAGGAACCGTTTGTTATGGAAGCTATATTCCGTAAACGGATTGATCTTATAGGTTTGTGGTTCTGCGCCAACAGGGACATTGATTCGAACATAAGCCGGATTCTTTTTAAGGAGCTTCCAGTCCCACGTAAAAACAAGACTAAAGCGCTTGCGCAATAAGCTCGTGTAATACAGGGTAGGATTAACAATGGCAGGTTCGAGCAAAACCAGAGCTCTTTTTTCATAGGGTACTTTACTAAGAAATGGCTCGCTAAAAAGCATTCGCCAGTTATATTCAAAATAAAGTACGTATTTAACGTCCGGATCGTTAAAATCAACGGTATCCAATGTGACGACGTTAAAACCTCTTGTCTCCATATAGGACCGAAACGCTTTTAAATTATTCGACAGATCGGTGACAGATTCATCTGAAAAAATCCGATTCCCGAAGTCCGCCTCAGTAAAATAATAGTTTATGGCTATGATTTGGTTTTTCATGATGCGGCCTTTTGCATGTTTTGAGGAGGCATCAACAGAGTCTGGAGTAAAAGGATGCAGAACGGTAGGAATGCTGTCACGAGAAATACGCCAACAATAAATTCCAATCGGGCGACACGCAGTGAGGCCATCCAATTGATCCAGTTGGCAGGAAAATAAGGAATAAAAAAACCATAACCCGTGAAGGATATAAGGAATGCAGACTCTAAAAGCGCAATGGGTACTGAATACCAAAGGAACAAAAAGCGCCGGCAGGCCATTTCATGGACGATAATACAGGCGAAACCCACGCGAAACACATTCGTCAGCGCCAGCCACCCTACCAGATAGGCGTAGGGACGATAATTTGCCCACTGGTCGACCAAGCCGAATACCCAGTCCATGCTGAATCCGAGTAGCAAAGCGATAGCCCCACCGCCCACTACACTTACAGCGAAAACGCTATAGAGTAGTCTACGCGTGTTTTCTCCTTTTTCAAAAGCATCCGAAATATAAGGGAAAAAAACACAGCTAATCGAACCCCAAATAATATTCGGAATCTCTGAAAATCGTGAACAGAAGTAAAATGCGGCTGATTCCACATCAGGTAAACGTTGACGAATGACAAGATATTGGATCGATGATGAAAATGTGCCTACGCCTGTCATAATAACAAAGGGCAGTGTATAAGCAACCATTTCTCGCAAATGGGAATAGTAAGATTCACGCTTTATTTCGCTTGAAACGAGTTTGCGCAATCCCCAGAAAGCGATTACGCCAGAAGAAATGTTTAACGCGAGTTGAGAGGAAAAAAATCCCGATAATCCGAAGATAGGCAGAAGCAGGAATAGAGCACCCAACCGCAGTGGAGCGGAAATAAATCCAGCAAAGCTCTGGATACTAAACTTTTTCAATGCTGCTAATGCATTATTGGTTAAGGGTAAAACCAATGACGTCACGGTAATTCCGCATAGAATCCAAATTAAACTGGATGAGCCAATACGTAATCGTTCGAAAATTAAGGGTGCTATGTGCCAAGTATAGACGCCAATAACCACAGATCCGATGCCAACTAAAATCAAAACATCCAACAAAAGTGCTTTAATTTTTCCGTATTCTTCTTTAGCTCCAAACGTGTTAATAAATTTCCCGAACGGCGTCAGAATGATCGCAAATGGCAATCCCAACAAACCGGTTATTTGGGTCAAGGGCAGAAGCGCACCGAGTTCGTTACTTGAAACGTACTTCGGGACTAGCCAAAGACCGACATAAATATTAATCACATCACCAAACCGTTGTGTGATAAATAGTATCAACGAGTACCACCACAAAGGACCGAGCCATGATTTGATCTTGTGTTTAAGCGCAATCATGAAAGGTCTCCAAAGTTACGCATTCGTCGCAAAAACCCTGTATGCTCGTCTTGCGAACACCGGCTTCAGGCCAAGTGAAAGCAGCAACATAAAACGCCATATTTATGGGCATGAGCACAGCCGGATAATCGGCAAACGACAATCTCTTCAGGATCGGCAGGTTCTGCTTTTGCCACAGACAAAGGCTGAAATAATTATTTGTCATTAATCCGCCTTCCCCTCAATATACTCACGAAGCGCTGATTTATTGACCTTGTAGAGCCCACGGCAGCGCAAGGGAATCCGAGTAAAGAAGCGAGTGTCAGTCATCAGTAACCCTTCATTTTTAAGCCAGTCGTCGCCAAATGATGCAATGAAGTCAGCATCTCGATCCACAAGAGCTTGCCCAAAAGTCTTCTCACCCCTGATATACGGCCAAATTGTATGCTCGGTAACACCACCACCGTCAATGATGTAACGTCTTCCAAAAAAGGCTATTCCTCCCGCTTGATAAAGGGCAACTCGTGTCGTAGGTGGAGTATGCTTTGCAAGAACCTCACCAATTTGGTAATCCAACATATAGAAGTATTGCGACATAATCCGATAGTGGTTAAGGTGATGCTTATAATCAAAAAGCATCATTGCTGCTAGAGATGTCACAATCGTCAGCGACAGCATCTTTGTGACAATTTTGCAGGTGATTGCAGCACGACCGCCGGAAATTCTTTGTGTAGAAAACCATCGCTTAAAATCAAGATTCCAAATCCCGACTAAGAATACCGTTAGGTACATGAGGGTTAGTGTATAGTCAAAAGGGAAATACCGTTCATAATCGGCAAAGATTGGATTTTTAAATCCTGCGACAAGAATGTGGACAGGCATGTACAGCAACGGCAATATCGTTCGCGGGTGTTTCCGAAGGAATGGAATCGACAACAGCGACACAAGAAAAAGCGGAATAATCCGGCGAAACTTCATGAATGCTGTTTCGCCTATTTGAGAAACAACAAGGCGCGTATCGAATAGGTTTGGATTATACAGGTGGAAAGCAGACCACCAGTATCGGATCGTTTCGGGAAAGAGTACACTTCGCGTTTTCATGGTTACCGTCGATGGCAAGAAACCTCCGGAAACAGCTTTACACCAGAATGCCCATGGAAGAACAATCAAGAAAAAACAAAAAGACAGCTTTAATCCTGCTACGATATGCTTCCTCGCGGCAACCGGGTCTCTACGATATAGGGACATTATCAACGAACAAGCAGGATCAAGTCCCAAAACAAATAAAAGAAATATGCCCTCTGGCCTGCACAAGGTCGCAAGTCCTACGAAAAAGCCTGCGAAGGCATATCGTTTGTAAAAAAAACATAACACAGCGGCAAGTCCCAACGCAATATACATGATAGGCTCCATCCCACAGAAAGCAAAGAATGCGAAGTACCCCCAAAATCCGAAAAATATCGAAAACAATACTGCTGCGAGATATCCTTTTAGCCTGTATGCCACAAGTGAGCCAATAACCAAAGCGGAAATGTAACAGAGCACGCCGACAGCGATGACATCAATATTCCAGTCCAATCCTCCATGAAAAGCATGAGAGAAAGCAAGCGAAAGGCAATAGAGCGGTGCTGTGATTCCCGTTGATATTACTCCGGGATTGTATGAAAAAAATTCATGCCGCTCAAGGGCATTTCGCGCAAAATTTAAGATAATATAGCTATCGTCGATTGGTAAATATTTCGGCAATTCCTTTATAAAACTGAAGAGTCGGCTAAATGAAACAACGGCTATTAGCACGAAGGGGAATATTTTAATTAGCTGAGTCGTTATTGTTTTGCTTTTCTCAACGAAATACTTTTTCATAAAGAGCCTGCTCCTTAAAGCCGTCTATTGGCTTTGAGAGTAACATTTATCTCAGATTAGGGTCAATAAAGAATGATTCATTCATAAAATAACGGGTGCAAAGTCATTTATTTGTAAGTCACGCGACTTTCAGCTGCCTCTTGCCCCC
>CAZKJH010000021.1:0-35548 GCA_964553035.1 uncultured Lentisphaerales bacterium
CACCCATTTTCTTTACTCTGCGTCCCTGCGACTCTGCGCGAGATTCTTTTCCATAGTTCAACAGGCGGGTCACCGCCCCGCGGGACGCCGCGAGGTGCACGACGGATGCGCCATTCAAACGAGGTGTAGAGGCGCCGCTACGGGCGCACATTTGCGGCGAAGCCGCACAACAACTCAAGCCCCCAATCATGAATCGACTCTACCGCGCCCATTCATATGCTTGGGTAACTTATTTTGAACTCAGCACACTAGTGCTCAAGGTAGCCCAGACAATACCATTCTGCCGGGTGAATACTTCGAGAGCGTCAAGGAATTCGCATCGACATTACAATTGCAACGTCGCCCTTCTTCTCCATTCGCTGGGTGAAATGCCGTAATGGAGACGAAAGACCTTCGAATAATAAAATTCGTTCTTAAATCCTGTTGCTGGAGCGATCTCTTTAAGCGGAGTTCCTCGGAGCAAGTAGGGAATGGATTGTTCGAGACGGATGCGTTGTAGCGTCTTAATAACAGTTTCGCCAAACTCCGTTCGAAATCCGTGTGAGATCTTTGAGATTGATATGCCGAGGTCACGGGCGATGACAGGAACAGAGAGTGGTTCCCGGAAATGGCTCTCTAAATAGCGCGTGATTCGTTCAGTAACTGTGGGCAACGGGCTTTCCGACGCAGTGGAATACTCTCCGCAAGCTCCTGGAAGCAGTGTCGCACTCGCCAGCTCCGACAGGATTTCAAAAGCAATCGAATGGCATTGGAAGTAGCCAGCATTCCCCTCGACCGATGCAATTGAGGCAAGTGCTTCCAAGCGATGGCCAATTTTCATGTCTGGGTCGTGAATGCGTCCAAGCTTTCTCGGATTCTCGGTCATTGCACGAAGAAATGCGATGTCGGAGTCGAAAATTATCCAGACGGATGACACCCAGCATTCATTGTCATTTTTTTCTAAATGGGAAGTATGCGGTGGATACAAATGTGCCATTCGGGTGGGACGCTGTAGCATGCCCGATGCATCAGTGCCGCAAAAAAAGTTGGTTCCCTCGCTGTATCCAATTACGAAATCAAGAATCCAGAGTCCGTCAGGATAGGCGATGAATCGTTGTTCGCCAGCAGGTCGAATCCTTGCGGAAGTTCCGCAACTCGTCAAAACAAACCGTCCACGCATATCAAAAGCAAACCCCTTACGGAAGGTACTTGGTTTTTGGAGGATCTTGCTCGGTGCATTGCTGTGATTTGCCGAATTTTGTATGTGATTTGCCGAATAATCCATGTCAATTTCTCATAAGACTTGATATACATATACGGGGGAAGAAACTAATACACCTACAATCTGTATAGTCATTATTATCATTAAGAATCCTCAAAAAGCAAGATGAAAAGCATAAACCCAAAAAATCAGGAGATTATCGATGCAAATTCTATGGATGAATCGCAAAGTCGAGTTTAAGAGATGGTGGGCTGTAACGCTGTGCATCCTGCTCAGCGGAACAGCCGTGACGGCTGGCACGGCGACGAACCGCTACGTCGTGAAGAATAATCCTACCGCCGCAACGCCATACGATACCGAGGCCAACGCCGCCCCCGATATCCAAACCGCCGTCGATGCGGCCGTGGCTGCCAACGGTGACCAGGTGATCGTGGCACCGGGAACTTACGATACCGGTGGGATGATGGTGCCTGGCCACAGCCTGACGAGTCGCGTGATGGTCAATAAGGCCATCGTCGTCCGCAGCCGGGACAACGATCGGGTAAACACCATTATCGAAGGCGCGTGGGACCCTGCCACGAACGGCCCAGCGGCGGTACGCGGCGTTTATCTTGCCAGCGGTGCCACCCTCGCCGGGTTCACTGTGCGCAACGGCGCGACTTTGCTCACAAGTGGGAATAAATTCGATCTACGCGGGGGCGGCGTCTTCTGCGCGGCGGTTACGGATACCGTGATTTCAAACTGCGTGATCGTCAATAGCGTCGGCACGACCTGGGGTGGAGGCGTCTATTTCGGAACCATCCTGAACAGCCTGATCGTGAGCAATCAGGTCGCAAGCAATGGTGGCGGCGTCTATAGCAGCGTTCTAGACGGATGCACCATCAGCCGCAACCGTGTGGGTGCTAACGGTAACGGGGGTGGTGGGTACTCCGTGACGGCCTCCAACTGCGTGTTCAGTCATAACGAAGCGGTTCGCGGCGGTGGAATCTATGAAGGAACACTCTATAATTGTCTTCTGTACGGCAATTTCACTGACGGTCCGTTTAGTGGCCAGGGGGGCGGTGCCGCGTACGGCGGTTTCTCTCTCTACAACTGCACCGTGGTGGGCAACCGCGACACCTGGGTCGGTGGCGGGGGACTTTACGTCAATGGTACCGCAAAAGTGTGGAACAGCATTGTCTACTCCAATCAGGCGCGGGAAGCGTTTGGTCCTAACATAATCATAAAGGCTGGCGCTACGCTTTATATCACGAACTCTTGCACATCTCCCGCCATTTCCGGTTGGGCGGATGGAAACATTGCCGACGACCCGCTTTTCATCGACTCTGGTAGTGGGTATGGGCTGGAGCATCTGGTTGGCGACTACCATCTCAGCCGCAGTTCGCCGTGCATCGATGCAGGCCTGAATCAGGCGTGGATGACGAGCGCCGACGATTTGGATGGGGTCGAACGCATAAAGGATGGCCTAGTGAATATCGGCTGCTACGAGTCGTTCTTCCCCAGAGGCACGACTATTTTGATCCGCTGACGCGCGGGGCAACGCTTGAAGAGGGCGTAGGGAGTAGGGCGTAGGGAGAAGGGCGTAGGGAGAAGGGCGTAGGGCGTAGTTGAGGCTGGGGACACCCCAGACCCCGTTAGAAACAAATTTGTCGCAGAAGAAATCGCTAGTCGCTAGTGCTCAAGGTAGCCCCGACAATCTTGTCGGGGTTTCTCAAAAAAACATCAAACAGGTCAATCTTGTCAAAATAATCGCGATCCGTTGAATTGATGAGCAAAAAAATATGAACCTAAAAACAATCACGTTCACTGCGACACTGCTGACCTCACTTCTGGCTTCGGCGCAGGGGGCTGAATACTTCGTCAGCCCCCAGGGCAGTGACACCCACAACGGGTTGTCGCAAGCCGCATCCTTTCTCACAATTCAGAAAGGTGTGGACACCCTCGCTGAAGGAGATACGCTGACCATTCTGCCGGGTGAATACTTCGAGAGCGTCACGAGAGAGAACCTGGGTGGAACGAACCGCGTGACGACGATTCGGGCGGCGATTCTCGGTACGGTGTTGTTGCGCGGCGACGTGCCCGCACCGGCATTCAAGCCGGCTGAAGGACGCCCGTTCGTCTACGTGGCGGATTTTGACCGGCCGGTGCAGACCGTGAACGAACGCGATACGCTCAGCATGCTCGCAGGGGCTGTGAGTCTGACAGACCTGGAATTCGTGCAAGGCGGCTTCTATCATGACCTCGAAGCCGGGAAACTGTACATCTCGACAACACACCTGAGTGCGCCCGATGCGCGGGCGTACACGGTTTCGGTTCTGGGAACACATGGCCTGTATCTCGAACGCCCGTTACGCGTGGTGATCGATGGGCTGGCGGCGACGGGATTCAACAACGTGGAGCTTCTGCCTTCCTATCCTGGATACCGGGGAGCCTGGGGCATCGTGATCGGCCGAGGCGTGGACTGCGTCATCCGCAACTGCACGGCATTCCTCAACGGCGGTGGGATAGTCTTTAACACGGCCTATACGTCCAAAGGGCGCGAACCCGGCAAAGGGAACGTGATCGAGCATTGCCGAGCTTGGGCGAACTCCTGCCGCTTCATTTCGGAGGGCGCCAATATCGCGGTCTTTAATGTGAATCATGATACGATTCGCGACTGCGAAGCTTATGGCGGGGGGCGCGGGTTTCGTCTCTACGGATCCATCGGCCCCGGTACCATCGAACGGTCCAGCGCCTGGGATTCAAATATTCAGATCAAGGGCGGAGTCCTGCATAGCTTCGACGGACCAGGTCTCGTTGACCGTTGTTTCGCATTAGGCGCTGCGCATGTGTATAGTCTGTCAAACAGCCTCTTCAGCGGCGAAAATGCCTATCATCGTGGGGTCGAAACGCCGCGTGACAACATCCGAATGCTGGCGGAAAAGGATCTAGACCCCGACCGTGAGTTTGCCGACTCCATCAACTGGGATTACCGGTTGCAGGCGACTTCGCGTTTCAAGGGCGCGTTGCCCGATGGTTCGGACCGCGGCCCCTACCCCTACACCGCCAACATCTTCTATGTTCAGGCGGATGGGGACGACAAGTCGGACGGCTTGAGCCTGGCGCAGGCGTGGAAGACACCGGCGGGCGCGGCAACTCGGCTGCGGCCTGGCGACACGCTCTATTTGGCACCCGGCTCGTATGCAGGCGGGATGGACATTGCGACATCCAAAGACGCACCGGTCGTCATCCGGGGACGCGGTCGTGAACCGGCGAAGCTGGCTGGGCCAGTGAGCGTAAGCGGATCGGGTGCTGTCGTTTTCGAACGCATCCATTTTGCCGGGCCGGTGACGGTGGCAGGCGGACGGGATATCGCGTTCCTGAATTGCGTCTTTGCGGAGACGGACGTGCCACTCACCTTGAGCGGCACAGCAGGCGTACGCCTCGAACATGGGCGGTTCCCCGCACACGGACCGGTGTTTACCGGGTGCTCACAGATTTACCTCGCAGGAAATATCTTCGCTGGTGCTGCGCAACCGGCGGTTGCGACGGACAAGCAGGATGCAATTATTTACTCGGATTACAACCTCTATGGTGCAGCGGATAGTGTTTGGCTGGTTGGGACGCGTAAGATCCCGATCTCCGCGCTACGACCTGGACATGAATGCTACGCTTCGGACGGCGCGGGGGTTGATGTGCCTGTGGCTGGTCCGTTCGGAAAAGGAGCTGGTCCCTATCGTCCGCCCGACAAACCAGCCTTGCATGTGACGGCACCCGTGATTCATGCAGTGACCGATACAACGGTCGACATCGAGTGGCGGACGTCGCTTGCTGCGGATTGCATGCTTTCTTGGCGCGTAAAGGGCGCTGCGGAGAAAGCGAAATGGCCGCGCGAGCGCTGGCCGCTGCGCGCCTACGGATTCACCAGCTACAGTGTGCGAGGGCTGATGCCCGACACCGACTACGAGTTCCGGATGAAGTTTGAGGAACCGGCACGGTTGGCGGGGACCGGGGAGGAAATAAAAGAACGGATCATCACCTTCCGAACGGCCGCCGCACCGCGCACGCCGATTGCCTGGTATGTGGCGACGAACGGGATCGATACGGCCACCGGCCAAAGCCGGGAACAGGCGTTGCGCACGGTCAGTGCCGCGTCCGCTCGTGCGCGGGCGGGGGACACGGTCTGGGTGGCCGGTGGAACCTACACGGAACTCATCCATGTCCGCAGTACCGGCACGGAGCAGCGCCCGCTGACGTTCCGCTCGCTCCCGGGCGAAAAAGTGATGTTTGACGGCAACGCGCGTTCTCTGCCTCATGCGTTCATGCTCACTGGCAAGGCGCACATCCATCTGGACGGGTTTTACTTCACCGGCTTCGGATTCGGCGTACGGCGGAGTTCTGATCGCTTCAGTTCCGTAACGGGTGGCGTGGTGAATCTGTACATTACGGAGGATGTGCAGATCACGCGCTGCTTCTCGGACGGGCGCGGACAAGGGTATGCGCCGCCGCTGGTCGGGGCGACGTACAGTCCGAGGCTGGTGATCCGCAACTGCATCATCGCGGCCGGATCGGGGTTGAACCTGCGTATTTGTCATAATGCGCGCTTGGAAAATAACGTGTTCTTTCGGAACCTGATCCAGCAGTATATCGTCGTCGGCTGGGCGAAACAGCATGAATTCTACACGGAAAGGAATATCATCATCGACAACCCCGCGAACAAGGTCGCGTCCGTGCTCCTCGAAATTCCTCATCTCGAAGCCATGTTTGAGAAAGAGAATTGCTATTTTCTGCGTGTACCCGATCAGGAGCGGAAAATGTTTCTTACTTCCGGTGCGCGGATGAGCTTGGCCGACTACCAGGAAAAATACGGCGACAAGGGTTCGTTTATCGCTGATCCGCAGTTCCAGGGAATGGTCGGCAAAGAATCCGTGGACTACGCTGGTCGCCCGGCTTTCCCTCCCGACCTTCTGATTGGCAAGAAAGACCTCGATTTCCCAGATGTCTTCGCGACAAATCCGAAGCTGGTCGAGCGCGGCATCGGTCTACAGCCCGAGGCGTTCAAGGATTTTCATTTCAATACGAATAAACCACAAAAAACACAGGAGGCCAAATGAAGTGTTTTCATGCAGTGTCTATAACTAGGAACTTAAAAACAATCACGTTCACTGCGACACTGCTGACCTCGCTGTTGATTTCGGCGCAAGGCGCTGAATACTTCGTCAGCCTTCAGGGCAGTGATGCCCACAACGGGTTGTCGCAAGCCGCATCCTTTCTCACAATCCAGAAAGGTGTGGACACCCTCGCTGAAGGAGATACGCTGACCATTCTGCCGGGTGAATACTTCGAGAGCGTCAAGCGAGAGAATCTGGGTGGAACGAACCGCGTGACGACGATTCGGGCGGCGATTCCCGGTACGGTGTTGTTGCGCGGCGATGTGCCCGCGCCGACATTCAAGCCGGCTGAAGGACGCCCGTTCGTCTACGTGGCAGATTTTGACCGGCCGGTGCAGTGCGTGAATGAACGCGATACGCTCAGCATGCTCACAGGGGCTGTGAGTCTGACAGACCTGGAATTCGTGCAGGGCGGCTTCTATCATGACCTCGAAGCCGGGAAACTGTACATCTCGACGACACACCTGAGTGCGCCCGATGCGCGGGCGTACACGGTTTCGGTTCTGGGAACACATGGCCTGTATCTCGAACGCCCGTTACGCGTGGTGATCGATGGGCTGGCGGCGACGGGATTCAACAACGTGGAGCTTCTGCCTTCCTATCCTGGATACCGGGGAGCCTGGGGCATCGTGATCGGCCGAGGCGTGGACTGCGTCATCCGCAACTGCACGGCATTCCTCAACGGCGGTGGGATAGTCTTTAACACGGCCTATACGTCCAAAGGGCGCGAACCCGGCAAAGGGAACGTGATCGAGCATTGCCGGGCCTGGGCGAACTTCTGCCGCTTTATCTCGGAGGGTGCCAATATCGCGGTATTCAATGTGAATGATGACACAATCCGCGACTGCGAAGCTTATGGCGGAGGGCGCGGACTTCGCCTCTACGGATCCATCGGCCCCGGTTCCATCGAACAGTCCAGCGCCTGGGATTCGAGCATTCAGATCAAGGGCGGAGTCATGCACAGCTTCGACGGACCGGGTCTCGTTGACCGTTGTATCGCTCTGGGCGATGCTCATGTACATAATCTGTCAAACAGCATCTTCAGCGGCGAAAATGCGTATCATCGCGGGGTCGAGACACCGCGTGACAACATCCGGCTGCTGGCGGAAAAGGATCTAGAGCCCGACCGTGAGTTTGCCGACTCCATCAACTGGGATTACCGGTTGCAGGCGACCTCACGTTTCAAGGGCGCGGCACCCGACGGTTCAGACCGCGGCCCCTACCCCTACACCGCCAACATCTTCTATGTTCAGGCGGATGGGGACGACAAGTCGGACGGCTTGAGCCTGGCGCAGGCGTGGAAGACACCGGCGGGCGCGGCAACTCGGCTGCGGCCTGGCGACACGCTCTATTTGGCACCCGGCTCGTATGCAGGCGGGATGGACATTGCGACATCCAAAGACGCACCGGTCGTCATCCGGGGACGCGGTCGTGAACCGGCGAAGCTGGCTGGGCCAGTGAGCGTAAGCGGATCGGGTGCTGTCGTTTTCGAACGCATCCATTTTGCCGGGCCGGTGACGGTGGCAGGCGGACGGGATATCGCGTTCCTGAATTGCGTCTTTGCGGAGACGGACGTGCCACTCACCTTGAGCGGCACAGCAGGCGTACGCCTCGAACATGGGCGGTTCCCCGCACACGGACCGGTGTTTACCGGGTGCTCACAGATTTACCTCGCAGGAAATATCTTCGCTGGTGCTGCGCAACCGGCGGTTGCGACGGACAAGCAGGATGCAATTATTTACTCGGATTACAACCTCTATGGTGCAGCGGATAGTGTTTGGCTGGTTGGGACGCGTAAGATCCCGATCTCCGCTCTGCAACCCACGCATGAACGGTATTCACACATCGGTGCCGGGGTTGATGTGCCTGTGGCCGGTCCGTTCGGAAAAGGAGTCGGACCGGTTCGTCCGCCCGACAAAGCAGCCCTGCACGTGACAGCGCCCGAGGTTCATGCGGTAACGGATACAACGGCCGACATCGAGTGGCGGACGTCGCTTGCTGCGGACTGCGTACTTTCCTGGCGCGTGAAAGGCAACGCGGAGAATGCAGCGTGGACCACAAGCAAACGCCCGTTCCGGGCGGTCGGATTCTCCACGTTCAGCCTGACGGAGCTGATGCCGGATACGGAATATGAGTTTCAGGTGACGTTTGAGAACCCGGCACGGTTAGCCGGGGGCGAAGGCGAAGCGAAAGAGCTGCTACTCCCCTTCCGAACGGCCGCCGCACCGCGCACGCCGATTGCCTGGTATGTAGCGACGAACGGGATCGATACGGCCACCGGCCAAAGCCGGGAACAGGCGTTGCGCACCGTCAGCGCCGCGTCCACCCGTGCGCGGGCGGGGGACACGGTCTGGGTAGCCGGTGGAACCTACACGGAACTCATCCATGTCCGCAGTACCGGAACGGAGCAGCGCCCGCTGACGTTCCGCTCGCTCCCTGGCGAAAAAGTGATGTTTGACGGCATGGATCGATCCTTGTCGCACGCCTTCGTGATGCTCGGCAAGTCACACATTCATCTGGATGGCTTTTACTTCGAAGGATTTGGATTTGGTGGGGTGCCGCGCCTTGGGAGCGGGACGATCCTTGTTTACCAGAGCGACGATGTACAGATCACCCGCTGCTTTTCGTCCGGACGCGGCGCGGGATATTCGCCGGCTTTGGTCGTGGCGACTTACAGTGAAAGGCTTCTCGTCCGCAATTGCGTTGCCGCCGTCGGATCGGGGTTGAGTTTTCAGAACTGTCCCGGCCTTCAGTTGATGAACAATGTCTTTTTCCGCAACCTGATCCAACAGCTAACCGTAAACAATGGCCCCGATCAGCCGTTCCTGCTGGAGCGGAACATCATCACCGACAACCCGGGCAACAAGGTGCGGGCAATGCTCCTTGAAATTGCACGGGTGGAGTCCCTTGTGGAGAAGGACAACGCCTATGTGTTGCGTGTGCCTGACGAGGAAAAGAAGCTCTTCATGTTCTATGGTACGGTCGCCTATGCGCCCGCCGCCCGCATGTTCGACCTGAAGATGGGCGACGAGCCACCCGTGTTCACGGAACTGACCCGCCTTTCGCTGGCTGGCTACCAGAAGCGCTTCGGCGACACCGGTTCGCTCGTGGTTGATCCGGCTTTCCAAGCCTCGACTGGACTGGACGCTCGCGATGCGGCAGGCAAGCCAGTCTTCCCTCCCGACCGAATCGCGGGCAAACAGAACCTTGATTTTCCGGATTTGTTTGCGACGAACCCGGATCTGGTTAAACGCGGCATCGGGCTCCAGCCAGAAGCGTTCAAGGATTTTCACTTCAACACGAAATCGAAGAAATAAGCATGAAGACACCGCCCCTTCGAATTCGGAAATCAATACGAGCATTAGCGATTCTGTTTTGCGTTGGCGTAGCTGTCGGCGGGGCGCTGCCGGCGCGGGGGACCGTGCTCTACTACGATTGCGATGGCAATCCGGGCTGGTCTGCTGCCAATGCTTGGGGAGAGGTTCCGGGAACCTGCAACTTAAGCTGGATACCGGGCGCGTCTGCCGTCATGACTCCGACCAACACGATTGCTGTTTCGATAACGGACAGTATAACCGTCGGAGATTTTGTACTGGGTAAAGCCTATCCGGCAGGTCTAAAACTCCTAAGCGGTAATAGCGCAAAAACGATAACGATGTCTGGCGGCAATTTGATTGTCACCGACTTTACAGGCGGGGTGATTGTTCCCAACAATCTTACCCTTCAAGGGGACTATACGTATCCCAGTAACGGTTGGTTGCGGATTTCCGGAGGGGGTGGCCTGTCTCCATACAAGGGCACGGCCACGGTTCAGGCGGGCATCATTCACTATACGTATCCATCCAGCATGATCGGACCGGATTCCAGTTTTATTATGACCGGCGGGTCCGTGATCATGGAGCGCAATGGAGCCACGATGGGTTCTTTGACCCTCAACGGCGGTGCTTTCATTTTGGGTCGGAACAGTGCGGACAGTCACGCATTCACGTTCACGATCTCCAGCCTGACGGGGACAGGATCGTATGCAGAAATCAAAAATCAGGGAACCGCTCCAACCAGCATCCATACCCTTGTGATTGACCAATCGGATAACACAACTTACGTCGGCAAAATTCTGGGTGCGCCGACAGTAGGATCCCGGCAGTTTGCTCGCATCGTGTTTCAAAAAGCGGGCTCGGGAGATTTGACGTTGACCGGAAAGATCGATCTCCGGCGCACAACCGCGGTGTCCGGCGGCCGGCTTTACATCAACAGTGACACTGCTGCGTTCAGTGATGAAGTCGGCACGACCGCGATCAGCGTCGGCGGAGGAACCCTCGGCGGCACAGGGACGGTCACCGTGACGGACGCGGCCGACGTGGTGCTCTCGGGCACGGGCAAACTGGCGGCCGGCATTGAAGGCGCGGCGGGCCGCACGACCTACGCGCTCAATGGCGGCACACTGGATGTTTCCGCAGTGACGGCGGGCACCGGAACCGGCTGGCTCAAGTTCGATCTGGGCCGCCCCGCCACACCGGGTGTCACCTACGACCAGATTCAGCTCTCCACCGGCGCGCTGAGGGTTGGAGAGAATCTTGACTTCGATGCCTTTGACTTCAATTTGCTGGAAGGCTTCAGCTTCGGCACCTACATCCTCTTCGAGACCGGTAAAACAATCGGCGGATCCTTGGGCAAAGCAACAGGCAAACTCAAAGGATTTGACAAGGGCAGCGCCGAATTGCGAATCGACGGGAACAATCTGGTTCTCGTGGTGCACCCTCTAGAAGGTACTGTGGCTCCGCCGCAAGATAAACCGGATCTCACGATCCAGAAAAATGTAAAGGAGAAAAGCATGAATAATTCGGAAATCATCTCGATTGGAAACCGGCGTGAGGTGTTCTGGGACGATGCCCTGGTCGACAACCCGAACACCACGGCAACCTTACGGATGCATACGCCGCAGCCTCGGGAAGTGGTGCTGAAGCACGATGCGCCATGGGAGGGTGATGGCTGCGATTTTCACTGCATCGTGAAGGATGAAGGCCTGTATCGTCTCTACTACCTGGCCTGGGAGATGATGCCTGTCGCCCCGCGTACGCGTACGATCGTGGTCGCTTACGCCGAAAGCACGGACGGTCTCCATTGGGTCAAACCGAACTTGGGCCTCTGCGAGTTCGCGGGATCGACGCAGAACAATATCATTCTTGATGAAGCCTCCCTCAAGTTCGACAATTTCTTCGTTTTCAAAGATTCGAATCCCGCGTGTCCGACCGACGAAGTATACAAGGGGGTCGGTGTCGACGTTCGCGATGACTGGCTCTGGTGTTTTACCAGCGCGGACGGCATCCGCTTCAAGAAAGCCTGGCGCATGACGAACCAAGGGAAGTTCGATACCCTGAATGTCGCGCTATGGGATCCGAAGGCCGGACGGTATCGCTGCTACATCCGCGACTTTCACACGACCTCCGGTGAGGACTTTGCCCCGGGAGCCGCTCACCTCGCCTCTGGCATCCGGGACATCCGCTGGATGGAGTCTGCGGACTTCAAGACCTGGACACCGCCGGTTCAGTTGGATTTCGGGAATGCGGAAGACTACCCGCTCTACACAAACGTGATCCAGCCCTATTATCGGGCAGAACATATATTCATCGGGTTTCCGTCGCGCTATGTCGAACGGAAGGCATGGACGCCGAACTTCGATCAACTGCCCGGCGTGGAGCGCCGCAAGACCAGAACGAAACGAAACCCGCGGTATGGCCTAACCCTCACCGATTGTGTGTTTATGTCGTCGCGTGACGGCAAACGTTGGAAGCGGTGGGATGAGGCCTTCATGACGCCGGGGCCGGAGCGGGAATACAACTGGGTGTACGGCGACTGCTTTGCCACGGTCGGCATGATTGAGACACCGAGTGCGTTGCCCCATGCCCCCGATGAGTTGTCCTTGTACACCTTCGACAATCACTGGGCCATGAAGCCCGCTGAATTGCGACGATACACCCTGCGTATCGACGGTTTCGCCTCGTATCACGCGACCTACAAACCTTGTCAACTGGCGCTGAAGCCCTTCCGGTTTGAAGGTCACGAGCTGTCAATCAATTTTGCGACATCTGCGGCGGGTTATATCAAGATTGCCCTCCAGGGCGGAGGCCGGACGATTCATTCATGCGAGTTGTTCGGAGACAGTCTTGACCGGCGCGTGCCATTCGAGGATGGGGAGGTGGCCTCTTTTGCGGGCATCCCCGTCACCATGACCATCACCATGAGCGATGCCGACATTTATTCATTCCAGTTCAAAAAACCGGAGGTAGACAAACACCTCAAATGATGTATAATTAATTGTTTCGTGAGATGTCATGCAGGAAACAAAATGTTAATGTTAAGGAGTTAGTGATGCAAATTTTATTGATAAAACGTAAAGTTCAGTTTACGAGCTGGTGGGTTGTGGCGCTGTGCGTCCTACTCAGCGCATCAGCCTTTTCAGCGGCTGGCACGGCGACGAACCGCTTTGTTCGAAAGGACAGTCCCAGCCCCGGGCTACCGTACAATACCTGGGACAGCGCGGCGACCAATATTCAGGATGCCGTTGACGCGGCTGTGGCCGCCAATATTGATGCGGTGATCGTGGCACCGGGAACTTACGATACCGGTGGGATGATGGCGCCTGGCCACAGCCTAACGAGTCGCGTGATGGTCAATAAGGCCATCGTCGTCCGCAGCCGAGACAACGATCCCGAAACCACCATTATCGAAGGCGCGTGGGATCCCGTAACCACCAACGGTCCGGCGGCGGTGCGTGGCGCTTATCTTGCCACCGGCGCCAAACTGATCGGCTTCACCGTACGCAAGGGTGCAACAGGGACGAATGGTAACGTGAATATTTGGGGTGGCGGCGTGTATTGCACAGGCACCGGCTCGATCATCTCCAATAGCGTCATTGTTGGAAATGTCGCCCATGCATATGCAGGAGGCGTATACTCGGGGATGATCTTCGACAGCCAGATCGTGAGCAACCGCTCGGTCGGCAGCTATGGCGGAGGGGCTCGCGGCAGCATCATGAACGGGTGCACCATCAGCTACAATCAGGCAGTACATGGCGGTGGTGGCGGGTCTTCGGTAACAGCCACCAACTGCACGTTTGCCTACAACGTCGCCCAGAGCGGCGGGGCAGTTCGGGAAGGCACACTCTATAATTGCCTCTTTTACGGCAATCTTACTGACGGCCCGTTCAGCGGTCAGGGGGGCGGAGCTTTGTGCAGTCCCCTCAATCTCTATAACTGCACGGTTGTGGGCAATGATAATAAGGGTTCCAGCACCGGGATTGGTGGTGGCGGCATCTACGTCCGAAATAGTCAGACCGTTGTCATGGTCAACTGCATCGTCTATTTCAACCAGGCGACGCAAGGCCCCAACATTTATACGCATAGTGGAGGCACATTGTACATCACCAACACCTGCACGTATCCCGAGATTCCCGGCTGGGCGGTCGGCAACATCACCAACGCTCCGCTTTTAATAGCCTCAGGAAGTGGGTATGGGCTGGCGCATCTGGCTGGCGACTACCATCTCAGCCGCAGTTCGCCATGCATCGATGCAGGCCTGAATCAGGCGTGGATGACGAGCGCCGACGATTTGGATGGGGTCGAACGCATAATCAATAATTTGGTGGACATCGGCTGTTACGAATCGTTCTACCCCAGAGGCACGGTTATTCTCGTCCGCTGACGTGCGGAGCAACGCTTGAAGAGAGGGAGTAGGGAGAAGGGCGTAGGGCGTAGTTTCCGCTGGGGGCACCCCAGACCCCATTTGAAGAGAGGGCGTAGGGAGAAGGGCGTAGGGCGTAGTTTCCGCTGGGGGCACCCCAGACCCCATTTGAAGAGAGGGCGTAGGGAGAAGGGCGTAGGGCGTAGTTTCCGCTGGGGGCACCCCAGACCCCGTTAGAAACAACTTTGTCGCAAAAAAATTGCGAGTGCTCAAGGTAGCCCCGACAATCTTGTCGGGGGCTCTCAAAAGAAGGAAAAAACGAATGAAGACCGCTGAAGTTGACCCCAAACGCATTCGAAGGCACCTGCAACACCTGACGGAAACGATAGGTCCCCGGCTGGCCGGATCTCCGGCGGAAGCCCGAGCAGCGGACTATATCGCCGATGAATTCCGCCGCCACGGTGCCGAGGTGCACGTCGAGTCGTTTCCCGTATGCGAACGCCGGGTCACCCGTCAAACGCTGCAAATCCGTTTGAATCAGAAATGGCAGACGGTGCCCTGCTCGGTGATGAACGGATCGCCCGGCACTGGCGGACTGCAGATCGAGGCACCCATGACGGTGATCGAACCACCGGAACTGCAGAAGCCCTCGTATGAGGAATATGCCGGGAAAGCGATTCTTCTTCTGGGAACTCAGATCGAGAATCCAGACCATTACCGGCGATTGCTGGCGGCAAAACCAGCCTTTCTCATGATGGTGGATGTGCGTTATCCTGCCGATACCTGCAGGGCCGACGGTCTGTTTCCGGCCTACACCCACCGCTACGGCTCGGTCCCGTCGGTCACGATTCCTTTTAGCCAGGCCTGGCAGAGTTATACGGCGGACCGCGCCAGACTCTTGGTCGTCGGCGACGGCGTTGCTTCCACCTCCCAGAACGTCATCGCCACTCTGCCTGGCGATCCGTCCGGAGAAGGCCCGGTGATTTTCGCTGGTGGGCATCATGACACGCAGGCAGACTCACTCGGGGCCGACGACAATGGGACGGGCGTGGTGGCCTTGCTCGAACTGGCGCGGTTGCTGGCCCCCTTGCCGCGGAAACGGGAGATTCGCCTGATTTCTTTCGGTGCCGAGGAACAGCTTTCGGTAGGAAGCGCTGCCTATGTCCGCACACATCGCAAGGCACTAGCCCGGCGCGGCGGTTTCATGGCAAATTTCGACTCCTTCGGCTCGCGTCTGGGGTGGTACCAATTGCACGTCTGCGGGGAAACGGTCATGGCTGATTGGCTCATCAAATGCCTGGAAGCGGCCGGTCAATATGCGGAGCTTCGCACGGACGCCGTGCCCTACCAGGATGCGTTCCCATTCCATGCCGCCGGCATCCCCGGGTTCTGGCTCTACCGTCCGAATTGCACCTCCGGCCGATTCTACCACCACCAAGCCGACGACGATCTTGCCAAGTTGAATCCGACTCGCATGGCGCAGGTTCTGCAACCGCTGGTGGAAGCTTGCGGTGAATTGGCCCACACCGACATCCTGCCATTTCCATTGACCCTTCCAACCCGACTTCGAAAACCCATCCTGAAATACTGGGAAGATTGCTTCGCCGGTTGGGAGGGATTTACTGATGGCAAGGCATTGGCCCTTAAACCAAAAGAAGTCTCACCACCCGAGAAATGCTAACCATACGTCCTCTCACTCTCACCAATAGGATTCCTTCTCATGAAAAATTGTATCAGCACTCGAATGCGTGAAATCTTCAAAACATTTCAGGTACCCGCCTTTACTTTACCTGTTCTGGTCAGGGGCCTGCGATGCCTCCTGTGCCTTATATTTTTTCTGCATCTCGCTTTACCCTGCGCTTCCTTGGCCGAGGATCTGTGGCTACCGGCGGTTCTGTCGGATCGTGCCGTTTTGCAGCGGGGGGCGGCCACACCGATCTGGGGCAAGGCGGCGGCAGGGGCCGAGGTGGTTGTCGCGCTGGGCGATCTCAAGACCACAACCACCGCCGACGGACAGGGAAACTGGAAGGTTGAACTCGATCTGACGAAGATTGGGCCTGGGCCGTTCCGCATGACGGTCAACTCTGGATCCAACGAGGTGACTCTGGAGGATGTGGTGGTTGGCGAAGTCTGGCTGGCCTCCGGGCAGTCCAACATGGTGAGGGTTCTTGGTAGAACGCTCGGGGCCGAGGAGGAAATCCCCAAGTCGGCAAATGCATCGCTGCGAGGGTTTTTGGTTAAGTCTGCTGCTGCCGATCACCCGATGCAGGAACTACAGGGGGAGTGGATAGTGGCTTCCCCGGAAAACTCCGGAAGGTTTAGCGCAGTGGCCTATTATTTTGGCAAGACCCTTCAGAAAGCTCTGGATGTGCCGGTGGGCGTCATCATCTCTGCCGTGGGCAGTGCCCAGGTGGAAACGTGGACCAGCCGGGAATCACTCGAAACCGTACCGGAGCTTGCCGCTGCGGCGGAAAGAGTCCGGCAGCAAACCGCCGACTACCCCGGGGCAAAAGCGGCCTACCTGCCTGCGCTGCAAAATTGGCTGGAGCAAACCGGCCGTGCCGACCGGCGGAAGGTGACGCCGGAGCAGCTCCTTGCCGATGAATCGCTCGTCTGGGAAACGCTCGAAATGCCGCACACGCCTTCCGATCATGCGCAACCCGGTGCCGTCTGGCTGCGCACGAGCGTGGCGTTTCCTGCGGATCAAGCCGGAAAGACCACGTTTTTGCAGCTCGGTATCGTGCATGGATTCGACGAAGTTTACTGGAACGGGCAAAAGATCGCTGCGACCGCCACCGGCGAAGCCTTGCCGATGATCCGTCGCGACTCCGTCGTGCGCGTGCCCAGGGATGTGGTGCGCGAGGGCGCAAACGATCTCGCCATCCGCCTTTATTTCCCGACCGCGACGCCATTTCTCGAAGTGGCACGAGATCAATTCCACCTCCGCAACGGCATCCCGCTTGCCGGAAAGTGGCGCCAGCATCGTGAATATAACCTGCTAGCGCTGAGCGAATCCGATGCGTCCGCCGAGCCCACCCGCCCGCGTCCGCCGCCGTCCCCTGCCAAAAACTACAGCCAGATGTACAACGCCATGATCCACCCACTGCTGCCCTATGGCCTGGCGGGCGTGATTTGGTATCAGGGCGAGGCAAATGCCACCCAAGCGGCCGATTACCGCACGGCGTTTCCTCTGCTCATCAAGGATTGGCGGAAATTGTGGAGCCGCGATGACCTGCCCTTTTACTGGGTCCAGCTCACCGCATTCTACGCCAAGCCCTCCGCACCGCAGACGGACAGCACGTGGGCCGCATTGCGGGAAGCCCAGACCCTGACGCTCGCGCTGCCCTACACCGGACAGGCGGTCACCCTGGATTTAGGGGAGGCAGAGGATATCCACCCGACGGAAAAAGCCCCGGTCGGACAGCGTCTAGCTGCCATTGCTCTAGCCAAGACATACAGCCACCCGGTTCCTTATCAGGGCCCCGTTTTCGAATCTGCCCGCTTTGAGGACGGTAAAGCGATTCTGAGTTTTTCCGACACCGCCGGGGGGCTGGTGGCGAAGCCGTTGCCGGAAAAGCATGCGCTGTCAAAGATGCCGCCGAGATATGAGCCATTGGTGCGCAACAGTCCAAACTCGGAACTCGAGGGATTCGAACTCGCCGGTGAGGACGGGACCTGGCATTGGGCGGATGCCCGAATCGAAGGTTCGCAAGTCGTTGTGACGGCAGCCGCCGTTCCCTCGCCGCTTGCCGTTCGTTACGCATGGGCGGACAACCCAACCGCAAACCTGTGGGGGAAAAACGAACTCCCGGCCGGCCCGTTCCGCACAGAGATTCCGGCGAAGAGTCCATCAGGCACCACCTCCACACCCTGATCTTAAGCAAAGCCGCTAGTCGCTAGTGCTCAAGGTAGCCCCGACAATCTTGTCGGGGGTCTCTCAAAAGACTGAGAAAAGATTGTCTCGGCTACACGAGTAAGATACGTCAATCAGGTCAATCAGATCGTTCGTGTCAAAAAAATCACGATCCCTTGAATCTCAGAAAAAAACATGAAATTAAAAACAATCGCGTTCACTGCCACACTGCTTACTTCGCTTCTGATGTCAGCGCAAGGCGCTGAATACTTCGTCAGCCTCCAGGGTGCTGATACCCACAATGGCTTGTCCCCTACCACCGCGTTTCTCACGATCCAGAAAGGCATCGACGCGTTGCAGCCGGGCGATATCCTGACGATCGCCCCGGGTGAGTACTTCGAAGCTGCCAAACGGGAAAACCTGGGCAGCCCGGGCACGGAGACGGTGATCCGGGCGCAGATTCCCGGGACTGTACTGCTACGCGGCGATGTGCCGGGACCGGCATTCAAGCCAGTCAAAGGTTATCGCTACGTGTATGCGGCCGATTTTGCCCAGAAAGTCCAGTCGGTCAACGGGGTGGACACGCTGACGATCATGTCTCCGGTGTCGAGCGTGGTAGAAGTGGAATACAATCCGGGCACCTTTTTTTACGATGCCGGCAATAAAAAACTTTATGTTTCCACCCCAGACATGCAGCCGCCGGACGGGCACCACTATACCGTGTCGGTGATTAGTAATTACGGTCTGTTCTTGTACATGCCCGTCGGCGTGGCCGTCGAGGGATTAACGGCCACGGGGTATAATCATACGGGAATTGCGCTAGTCAGTGCCCGGGATTGTGTCGTGCGGGAATGCACGGCTTTTCTCAACGGCAGTGGGATCGTGGTAGACAGCGCTCTCTTCAAACGCTATTCAACCAATGCAGTCAGCCAGCCGGTTTACAGTTCGTTCGATGAAACGGTGACCAACAGAGCCGGCGGCAATACAATCGCGCATTCTCGCGCGTACGGCAACTATTCGAGCTGGGGCGGCGGCAATATCATCGTCTATAATTCCAACGACGACTTGATCCGCAACTGCGTCTCCTTCGGAAGCACCGGACACGGAATCCGCCATTACGGAGCGTTCCGCGGTCCCGCCGTTTTGCGGGACAATTTGGAATGGGGAGATACCTTGGGCATGGATGCCAAAGGGGGCGGGGACATCGATGGCATTGCGCACGGGCTCGGTGTGGCTGAACGATGCGTGGCACTGGGCGACCTGTTTCACGTGGCGCATGTGTCTCACAACCTTACCGCTCAGGAAAATCGCTATAACAGTAATCCCGGTCTGGATAACGTTCGGTATGACCTGGAAGCGGCGGCCACGCGCGATCTGGAATTTGCCGATCCGGACAATCATGATTTCCGCCTTCAAGCCGATTCGCAATTCCGTGGGACTGCGCCGGACGGGGGCGACCGCGGGCCGTTTCAGTACGAAACGAACATCTTTTACGTCAAGCCCGGCGGAGACGATCTGGCTGACGGGCTCTCGGCGGCCAAAGCGTGGAAGACATTGGCGCGTGGATTGAAGGATCTTAAGTCTGGCGATACGCTCTATCTGGAAGGTGGGGAATACCAAGCTGGCCTCGACCTCAAAAAGGTCGGCGGTGCAGGGGAAAACATTAGCGTCTGGGGTCGGGGAATCGGAACGGTCGTCATTAAGGGGGTGCTGCGAATCGCAGAAAGCGAAGGTATCGCGTTTGAACGCTTGAACTTTACGGACGGCATCACCATTACGGAAAGCAAAAACATATCCTTCAACAACTGCCGGCTGACGGGGACAGAAACAAGTCTTCATGCCCAGGGGGTGGACGGACTGAAGTTGACGCATTGTTTGTTTACAGGTTTTAAACGTTCCGCGCTGGAACTGAAATCCTGCAAAAACATGTTTTTGAGTGGGAATCTCTTCGACAACGCTAGGGGGGCGGCCGTCCGCCTAGACGAGATGGCGGCCGTGCTTTACAGTGATTACAACAGCTACCGAAAAGGCGATGGAGCGTGGGAGGTAGACGGCAAAACGTTACCGTTGGCTGAACTGCAGAAACAGCACGAAGTCTATTCGAGGGTTATCGTGCCTGAAATCACGATGGAAGGTGCGATCGCGATGCTGAAAAACCAGAATCAATTTTCGACTGGCGGTCCACAGGGAACGGCTCTAGGCGTTTTCCGTAAGTTCAAGGAAAAAACAGTCCATGTCTCAAAACCGGAGGTGTATTCGGTCACACCGACCACGGCCAATCTTGAATGGATGACCTCCTTGCCGACTCGCTGCGACATCGCTTGGGGCGATACGCCGGATTGCACGAATCGGCTGGTATTTAATGCGCATGGGTTCGCCAGTTTAAGTCTGACCGGCCTACGACCGGGGACAACGTATCACTTTAAAATTGCAGATGTTCGGCAATTGGCAACCACCGGCGATTTTTTTGATTCAAAAGAAATGCCGCGCTCCGTGATGTCCGGATCCTCGGACGAGAGAGCGAGAGAGGATCGCTTCGTCCCTGTGGTTTTCAAAACGCCGGACACGCTGGTTGCCCCTGCTGTTTTTTACGTTGCGCCCGACGGCAATGACGGGCATGACGGGCTGAGCCGGGAAAAGGCGTTCCGTTCCATTACGCATGCGGCGGATCGGGTCAATGCCGGCGATACGGTGATGATCGCGGGCGGGTCGTATCATGAAGTCGTGCCTATCCGTGCGACGGGTCTGCCGGATCGCCCCATCACCTTTAAATCCATGCCGGGCGAACGCGTCACCCTAGAGGGGAGCAACGTGATGGCGAGGGCATTTATTGTCGGTGGCAAGCGGCATATTCATTTCGACGGGTTGTACTTTCGGAATTACACGCCGGACAACCGCGTGTGCGGCGTTTTTCTCCTGTACCAGAGCGACGATGTTCAAATCCGACGGTGCTTTTACGATGGCCGCAGTGGATACGCGCCCAGTTTTGTCATGGCGTGGGGATGCGCCGACCTGACGGTGCGGAATTGCGCCGTTATTTCGTCTTTCTATGGGAACCTGTACCTGGTTAAATGTCCCAACGCCGTGATTGAAAACAATGCGATAATCCGCAGCTTGATCCAGCAATGTATTGTCGTGAATGAGCCCGATCAGAAGCTCTCTCTGAAAAGAAATATCATCACGGATAATGTGCCGCATAAGGTGCTAGTGGCGCTGGTGGAAGTTGCCTGCGCGACATCGCTGAATGAGGCCGATAACGCCTACTATTTCCGGATCCCGGCGGCCGAACGCAAGATGTTCACGTTCTACGATCCGCTGGCCTACAGTCGGACCGTGGAGGGGTATGGTTTGACACCCGTGGATGCCTCGCAACTGGCACCCACCTTGGAACAAATCACCCTTGCGGAGTACCAGCAGCGAAGCGGGAACACCCGTTCGTTCGCCGTCAACCCCGGTTTTGCGGCAACCGTGGCTATGCCGGACAAGGATAAAGACGGCAAGCCAGTGTTTCTGGTGGATTCCCTGCTGGGTAAAAAGGATCTTGATTTCCCAGATCTGTTCGCGACGAACCCGGAGGTCGTCAAACGCGGCATCGGGCTTCAGCCTGACGTGTTCAAGGATTTTCATTTCAACACGAAAGAAGGCGTTCATTAAGGAAAGGGAATAGGATGAATCGTATACGTAAAATTGCACTTCTATGTTTCACGCTCATGAATTGCGGGGTCTTGCTCCAGGCAGAAGAAATTGATCCGACGCTCGGTGTCGCTGACCCAGACGGGAAAACTGTCTGGCATGACTGTAAATTGCTTAAAGTCGAAGGTAAGGGTTGGACGAACACGGCGGCATTTTATGATCGTCTTCCGGCGATCGCAGAGCGAACTGCACCGGTTAAGGTATGGAATCTCAGTCACAACTCGGCTGGACTCTGTGTGCGCTTCACAACGGATTCTACATTTATGCAAGTCCGTTGGACGCTTTTGCAGAAGAACCTTGCCATGCCCCACATGCCGGCCACGGGTGTCAGCGGAGTTGACCTCTATGGCAGAAACGAAGCAGGCAAATGGGAATTCCTTGGAAATGGTAGCCCAGTGGGAGTAACAAACACTGTCTCATTCAGGTATCATTTAGCGAAAAGCGAAAACATGCTCTATCTGCCATTATACAACGGCGTAAAATCCATAGAGATCGGCATTCCCTCAGGCAAGACGATTTCAATTCCGGAAGCATCCCCTCGCGATCATCGCAAGCCTGTTGTGTTTTACGGAACTTCGATTACTCAAGGAGGATGTGCTTCCCGTCCCGGCATGGCGGCTACGGCCATCGTAAGCCGGGAACTGGATGTTCCCGTCATAAATCTGGGATTTTCCGGGTCGGGTAAGATGGAATTGGAAATGGCGATTCTATTCAAAGAGCTTGATCCATCCGTATACGTTTTGGATTGCGGTCCGAACATCCCGACAGTCGAGATGCTGAATGAACGTGTTGAGCCCTTTGTGCTCGAATTGCGACAAGCTCACCCAAAAACGCCCATCCTGCTCGTGGAAGGCTCGAACTTTCGGAATCGACACGATGCCGGTGGACGCGCACTTCGTACGATCCATGAAAAACTGCTGAAAGATGGCATAGAAGGCCTTTATTTCCTGTCGAACGAGGGAATGCTGGGTGAAGATTCAGAGGGGACAGTGGATGGATGTCATCACACCGATCTCGGCATGATGCGTCAGTCAGCCGTCTTTGTGAAGGCGTTAGCTCCCCTATTATCTTCAGTGGAAAAGTAAGGAACACTCATAATGCATACCCTTCATTACGAAACCAAGCCACGCGCTTCGATCATCTCCATCCTGATTCTTGGAGTCCTGTTTTTTGCCAATCCGGTTTCTTCTGCCGTGACCTTGCCCAAGGTCTTTGGCGACCACATGGTACTCCAGCGTGAACGGGCGGTTCCGGTCTGGGGCTGGGCCAGTCTCGGCGAGAACGTGGTCGTTGAGTTTTCCGGCCAGCGCAAGGAAACTACTGCCGGCCCGGATGGCCGTTGGGAAATCCGTCTTGAACCCATGCCCGCTCGTAATGAGGGCATTGTTTTTCGGGTCTCGGGTTCAAACACGAACATCATCGAATTTTCGGATGTAGTCGTGGGTGAAGTCTGGGTTTGCTCCGGCGAGGTCAACATGGGGCTTGCCTTGCGTCACGTTCCCAATGTCAGTGAAGATATCAAGAACGCCGATCTTCCGGATCTACGTTTTATCACGATCGAATCCGCGATCGCATCTGCGCCCCAAGCAGAAGTCCGCGTCGCTCTACCTTGGACAATCTGCTCCAAGCAACGTGCCGGGGAATGCGCCGCTGTAGGATTTTATTTCGGACGCCGTCTCTACTCCGAACTAGTAGGCATACCGATCGGCTTGATCAATGCCTCCATGACCGGCTCGCCAATCGAGCCTTGGACACCTCTGGAAGCCTTTGACACGGTTCCTGAGCTTTCCGACACGATCACTGGCTTTCGTAAAGAAGTGGAGGCTTATGCGCAGGCATTGTCCGACCCGATCACTAGCGTGGAAACGTGGGTGAATGCTTGCCGCAAGGCTCTTGCAGAAGGAAGGACGCTTCCCGAAGAACCGCAATGGCCGATTTATCCGGGATCTAAAAGCTTCCGGAAACCCTCGGCCATTTACAACGCCACAGTCTATCCATTCATCCCTTATGCCATCCGAGGTGCCATCTGGTATCAGGGCGAAAGTAACGACCCCGTCAATCCACCTTATTATCATAAGATGCGGGCCCTGATCGCTGGATGGCGCCGGGCTTGGGCTCAGGGCGATTTCCCTTTCTATTACGTACAATTACCTAATTTTGGGGCCGCCGATACGACCCCATCTGGAGATGGAGGAAAAGCAAACTTGCGCCAAAGCCAGTTTGAAGCACTGTCCATCACCAACACCGGCATGGCCGTTGCAATCGACGTTGGTTTATATCCCAACAACAAAAGTGACGCGGGCGAGCGACTTGCCCTCTGGGCGTTGGCTCGAGATTACGGCCAACCCAACCTCGTGATGTCAGGCCCATTGTATCGCGGCCTAAAGATCGAAGACAACCGCATACGCCTGTTCTTCGATCATGTGGGCGGTGGCCTCATGGTGGGTGAAAAGACCGGGCTCGAGCCGGTCCGCGAGGTTACAAAAGGCAAACTTCAACGCTTTTCCATAACCGGCGAAGATCAAAAATGGGTGTGGGGCGAAGCAGTCATTGATGGCGAGACCGTTGTGGTCTCCAGCCTCGAAGTGCCCAAGCCAATTGCTGTTCGTTACGCCTATTCCAACAATCCGGAAGGCTGTAATTTATACAATCGCGCCGGCCTGCCAGCTTCACCGTTCCGAACGGATCCAGAATAAAAAATATATTATGAACAGATCTCATTACGAAACCAAGCCACGCGCTTCGATCATCTCCATCCTGATTCTTGGAGTCCTGTTTTTTGCCAATCCGGTTTCTTCTGCCGTGACCTTGCCCAAGGTCTTTGGCGACCACATGGTACTCCAGCGTGAACGGGCGGTTCCGGTCTGGGGCTGGGCCAGTCTCGGCGAGAACGTGGTCGTTGAGTTTTCCGGCCAGCGCAAGGAAACTACTGCCGGCCCGGATGGCCGTTGGGAAATCCGTCTTGAACCCATGCCCGCTCGTAATGAGGGCATTGTTTTTCGGGTCTCGGGTTCAAACACGAACATCATCGAATTTTCGGATGTAGTCGTGGGCGAAGTCTGGGTTTGCTCCGGCCAGTCCAATATGCAAATGGGGTTGGGGGCATGCAATGTTCCGGAAGATATTGCCAACGCCGATTTCCCGGGGCTGCGATATTTAAATATCAGATCAGGGATCGCTTCCTCCCCCAAACAAGAAGTCAATATTCTGACAAAACCCTGGACTAAGTGTTCAACGAATACTGCCGGTAGTTGCAGTGCTGCCGCATTTTATTTTGGCCGCCGCCTGCATTCCGAGTTGAAGATCCCAATAGGATTGATCAATGCTACACAAGGAGGTTCGGGCATCGAACCGTGGACGCCGTTGGAGGCTTTTGACACCATCCCCGAGCTTGCCGACTATATTGCCGCCTTCCGCAACGAGGTGCAGGCGTATCGACAAGCATTGCCGGATACCCTGAAAATATTGGAACAATGGACTCGCGATGCCCGTCAATCCATTGCGAATCATAAGGATCTGCCGGTAGAGCCTGTTTGGCCTTCTCATCCAAGTATGAATGTTATCAAGCCAGCCGGTCTCTACAATGCCATGCTGTATCCGGTGATTCCCTTTGCCATCCGGGGCGTCATCTGGTATCAGGGCGAGCATGGCTACGCCGAAGACCCTCCTTACTATCACATGATGCACGCCCTGATAGGCGGATGGCGCACGGCCTGGTCCCAGGGCGATTTCCCATTTTATTACGTCCAGTTACCCAATCTCCGGGTCGCCGCTAAGAACCCGCCCGGAGATGGCGGATGGGCAAAAAGACGCCAGGAACAGTTTGAAGCACTGGTTATCACCAACACGGGCATGATCGTAACGATTGACATTGGCGATGCGCAAGACCTTCATCCCAAGAACAAATTTGACGTGGGCGAGCGGCTTGCCCGCTGGGCATTAGCGCGGGATTACGGCCAAACCAACCTCGTGATGTCCGGCCCGCTGTATCGCAACCTGAAGATCGAAGACAGCCGTATACGCATCGCATTCGATCATGTTGGGGGCGGCCTCATGGTGGGTGAAAAAACCGGGCTCGAGCCGGTTCGCGAGATCCTCAACGACAAACTTCAGCACTTTGCCATTGCCGGCGACGATCAAAAATGGGCATGGGCCGAGGCGGTCATTGATGGCGACACCGTCGTGGTCTCCAGTCCCGATGTGCCCAAGCCGGTGGCCGTCCGCTATGGCTGGTCGTGGAATCCGTCAGGGCGTAATTTATACAATCGTGCCGGCTTGCCGGCTTCACCCTTCCGGACAGACCCGGAATAAAAAAAGGAAAACAATGACAACAACAATGCGAATCAAGATCAGTTTATTGGGGTGCCTTCTCGCTTTAGGCTGCGGCCTGGTTAAGGCCGAAACATTTCTCGTCGAAGCTGGTGCGCCACGGGCGGAAATTGTCGTTGCGGAAGCACCTGCACGCATGACGACGCTAGCGGCGCAGGATTTGCAAGCGTACATCGAAAAAATGTCCGGGGCAACCCTGCCGATTGTGACGATGCCCACGGACAAAGTCGTGCACATCTACGTGGGCGTTAGCCCCCACACGGAGGCACTCGGGCTCGAGACCGAGGGACTGAAGGATGGCGCCTACCGCATGGCATCGGGACCGGACTGGCTGGCGTTGCTGGGACCGGACAAGGACTTCAAGGGACAGGAGCCGTGGCCCAAAAACCGAGACGAATGGGACGCGCTCGCGCCCGGAGAGTATTACGGTTTTCCGTCTTATGCGCGGATAGCGGGCCTCGGTGGTCTGAGCGTCAACCTGCGGGACGACGGAGGAACCTACAACGCCGTCTGCGATTTCCTGCGCGAGCTGGGCGTGCGGTGGTATTTCCCAGGCGAACTGGGTGAGGTTGTGCAGAAGCGGACTGACATTCCTCTACCCTCTGTTGATCGAACCACGATGCCGGATTTCCCCTATCGGTTCATCAGCTATTGGTCGAGAGAGCCTCAGTTTCCAGAGGTCATGCTGTGGACTCTGCGACAGGGTGGATTTGCCGGTCAGGAACTGCACGGCACGCTTCAGGGCAGCCACGGGCTGAAGTGGCTGACGATGCGCGACGAAGTCAAGAAAACCCATCCGGAATGGTATGCGCTCCGGAAGGACGGGACGCGCGCCGTTGATCATTCCTACAGCGGGGCGCCGTGTCTCTCGTCCGAGGGGCTGTTCGAGCGGACACTGAAATTCGCACGCTGGCTGTACGACGCACGCAACGAGCAGATGGTGAGCCTAGATTTGCCAGACGGGTGCAGCAGCGTGATGTGCCAGTGCCCCCTATGTCTGGGAAAAGAGACAACAGGAGGGAACAGGAAAGGTAGCATGACCGACTATGTATTCAATTTCATCAACCGCGTCGCGATCGAACTGTATCGGACGCACCCGGATCGCAAGGTAAGTGCCCTCGCCTACGGTGCCTACACCCTGCCGCCTCAGAATATCGAACGGCTCAGCCCAAACCTGGAGATCTGGATGTGCCAGTGGCGCTCAAATTTTTACGACCCGGAAGCACGTGCGGAGGCACTTAACCAGCGCAAAGAATGGCTCGCCCGTCTTGAATCTAAAAAACTTTACATCTACGATTACTATCTGCATTCGGTGCCTCGCTACGGCTACTTCGGTCTGCCGGCCTATTATCCGCGCGTGATTGCTGAAGATCTGCGTTCGTTACGCGGCATCTCCGGAGGGGATAGCATCGAAGTCTATATGCACCGCACCCCCACGGAGTTTGAATGGCATCCGCTGGCGGTTTCACATCTGAACCTGTATGTGACGCTGCGCTTCTTATGGGACGCAGACCAGGACCTCGATGCAATGCTCGAGGAATTCTACACCTTGTTTTATGGACCGGCGGCTGGACAGATGAAAGCGTACGTTGAACACGGGGAAGCGAACTGGTCGATTATGCGTGCAAATCTCGCATCGGTGGAAGCGTCCATTGCGTTGCTCCAGGCGGCGCAGGCAGCCGTGCCGCCGGATTCTGTCTACGCTCGGCGCATCGCGCTCGTCGCCACCTACACAGCCGGTCTTCCTCAACTGTGCGAACAGTTGAAGAGGGGGCACGATAACACGTCCCAAACAGGCATGCGAGTTCTGCCGGTGCACGCGCTCGCCAACAAGAAACTGGATGGGCGAGTCGATGATTTAACGTATTGGCCGCGCTCGCGGGAAGAGCAGTTGCGCGATGTGAAAACCGGCAATTTTCCACGAAAGGGGCGCGGAAGTTCGCTGCGGGTCTTCCGAACCGGCGACGCGCTCTATTTCGGAATTCACTGCGGTGAACCGGATGTTACGAACCTGGTCACCGCGAGCGAACAGACTGAGAAGACGGACATCCGTGAGGGCGATTTTGTAGAGATCCTGCTCGAGACCCAGACCCACTCCTACTACCGGATCACGGTCAGCCCCGCTGGAGTCCTGATCGATGCTGACTGCTCTGACGGGAAGGTTGAATCGCGCTGGATGTCGGGCGCGGAGGCGGCGGTGCATGTGGGCGAAAACTATTGGAGTGCCGAGGTGCGCGTGCCGATCACGGGCGAGGGAGCCAAAGTTGTCGATCCATTGATCGGCGTCGATGGGCGCATGCCCAACGACCTCTTTCCCTGGTATTTCAACGTCGGGCGACAGCGTGTGCGCGACGGGAATGTTGAACGGAGCTCGCTTTCCAAGACCGAGACGGGCGAGTTCGATGAGGTGGATCAATTCAAAAGAATGTGGTCGAAGTAGTAACTTTTTATAGAAAATGACATGAGTACATCCATGATGCAGTATCTGGCCGGTCGTACCGGCCGAATGAAGACGAAGGCCTTTGAAGGTGTCGAGACGTTGGCAGACTGGGAGGCCGTGCGCGTAGAGCGCCGTCGCGAATTGCTGGCCGACCTTTCCCTGCAGAACGTGTTGCCAGCGGAGGCTCCGCGTCCGGTGGTATGGGGCGAAATTAAGGGTGACGGATACACGATGCACCGGATTGGCTTCGAAATTCTGCCGAATTGCTGGGCCTCAGCCAACGTGTACTATCCCGACCCTTTGCCGCCGAAGCCCACGCCCGGTGTTTTGTATGTTAGCGGACACGCTGCGATGGGTGTCCAGAATTACCAGTACAACGCACAGATGTGGGCACGGCGCGGCTATGTCTGCCTCCTGCTCGATACCATCGAGCAGAGTGACAATCCGGGTGAGCATCACGGCTATAACATAGGCCGGGAAGAGCTGTGGATCTCGTTAGGCTATACGGCGGCCGGTGGAGAAACGTTGAACTCGCTGCGAGCATTGGATGTACTGGCTGCCGATCCGGCGGTCGATGCGGGGCGGCTGGGCGTGACGGGAATCTCCGGGGGCGGTGCCTTGAGTTTCTATGTGGCGATGCTTGACGATCGGATCCGGGCAGTCTCCTCGCTTTGCGGAATCAGCACACCCTACGATGCCGTTGCACGGCGACGGATGTTTAGGCACTGCGACTGCATTTACCCGCTCAACCTTTATGGGCGTGACCTCAGCGAATACGCCGCACTCATCGCGCCGCGGGCTGCTCTCTTCTGTTTCGGAGATTATGATGCCCTGTTTCATCCAGAGGAGACGCGGGGCCTCGCGAACCGGGCGCAAAAGGTGTTCGACCTGTACGGAGTAGGCGACAAGTGTCGGTTACTGTCCGACACCTGTGGCCATGAGAACAGCCCAGTCTTCTACCGTGCCACGCAGGAATGGTTCGATCTGCATGTGGCGGGCGATTCACGACCCCTCGTGGAGCGGAACCTTGCCCAGGAGCTGACAGAACGTGAGACCGTGGTTTTCAACGGCGCCCCCCCACGGCCAAATTATCTGGAGTTCCTGCCGACCCTGCAGTGCCCGCGCGGAAAGCTAACACTTCCGGAGGATGCCGAGGCCTTGTCCGCCTTGCGTGCTCAGGTACTGGCCGACCTGCCGCGCCCACATGCGCTGGCGGTCGAGCAGACACCGGAATTTGTCTTGACCGGCGAATGGAAACCGGGAGGGAAGTTCAGTGCCCTGCATCAGGGACAACTGGGAAATCTAGAGACTTGGATCGAGACCTTCGAAGCGGAGCGTCCGTTCAAACGGATGATACTCAGTCCTGCGGATTGCGGGGAATACACGCAAGATGCCCGGTCGCGTCTTGGGGGCGTGTCGCGCTACGGTGTGACGCTTGCCGCACTGGAGCCGCGCATTGCAGGAGGGAACCTCCCACCGCGTGCGGCGCCTCGTAGTCCGCTCGGAAGCACCCTGGGCAGCATGCGTGGCCGACTGATGCAAGGCATGGCGCTGACGGGGCAGACGCCGGTTACCCTGACCGTGCACGACATCGGGGCGGCGCTTGATTATCTACGCAGCCGGGAAGAGTACCGGAATGTCGAGATTTTCCTCCACGGTCGTGGAGAGGGCGCGGTTGCCGTTTTGCATTACGCCGTGGCGCACGAGGAGGTGGCTGGGGTCATTCTGGAGAACTTGCCTTGGACGCACGCGGACGGTGCACCAGTCCCCGGAATCCTGAGCGTGTGCGATATTCCTGAGCTGGTCGGTCTTCTTGCGCCGCGCAAGGTGGCCTTAGTGAATCAGGGACACGGTAACTGGACTTGGCCTGTGAGGGTCTACGGTCGGATCGGATGCAACGCAAATCTGCTCTTCTGCGAGGAACGGACAGAGGCAATCGTGCATCTGTTTGGGGCACTTCCGGGAAAATCTTAACCAAGATGAATTGACAACTAAACCAAGAGATTTACTCATGACCGACCGCGACACCGAAACGTACAAAAAGCTTAACGAGAAGTCCTGGACGGAATTGTTCAGAAGCAACACGGTTCGCTGGAATCCGCCCGCGACGGTTCACCTCCCGATTCATCCGGCACACTCACCGGATTTTGTTCATGTCGACGCCGCGTTGAACGTGTGTCGGCGGCGTGTGCCGCCCAACCTGTCCACGCGTGATGTAAAATCTGCCGAATTGATACGAGATTTGGAGTCCCTCTTGATTCAGTTCGCCTTCGACGATCCCCCGTTCGTGCCTGATTTCAACCTCAGCGAACTCTCGCTCGCCGCAGGGCGCTATCCCGTGGTAACCGGGTCGTATTACGCCTGGGATCTTTTGTACGAAATTCAGTATTACTGCTCGCAATCGGAGGATGACCGGACGATTTTATGGTGTGAGGTCTCTGTGCTAAACGACGATCCCAAACCACGGGATGCGGTGGTCTGGACTAAGGTGAACATCCAGAAGGAAGAAACTGTTTTTGATTATCATTACATCCCCTTTAACTGGGATGCCAGAAACTGGCTTCCGTGCAACCGCATTGCGCTACACGAGGGCGTTATTCACATCGACGGACGGCCTGCGGGAATGGTCCGATCTGACGCTTTCACGTGTCAATGGCGAGACGCCGAGTCGTTCAAGGATGAAGACTGCAATAAACGATTCTCCTGGGAGCAACCCTATTTCGTTCATCCCCCTTTCCGACTCCGGAACGTGGATGACCTCATGCGGTTTCAGGTGCATTTGAACCCCGGCGAACGGCAGTCTTTCACCGTCGCGCTCGCCGTCGATTTCGAGCGTTGCGACGAGGATCTCCTTCGGCAGATCGCCGGCACGGATGCCGATACGGCAAGGATAACCGCGCTACGCCAGTTTAAGGCGGTGCAGGGGCCGGATATGAGCAATTTGACGTGCCCGGCGGATAGACTCGACGATATGTTCACGGCGTTGCAGATCGGCATTAACCAATTAACGATAGATTTTAAGCAAGGCAATGGTCTGATGCCTACTCAGGGAGGATCCTCAGAACGCTTTTATATTTGGATATGGGAGGCGTTGGCTATGCTGAGCCCCATGCTCAAACTGGGGCATTTTGATTTGGCCAGAAACGCTTTGGAAATGATTTTCAGTCTGCAGGACGGTGGCTTTGCTCCTGATGGCGACCTGACATCGTTGGAGGGCGCGGTAGGCACCACCGGGCCACGTTGGCTGAATTCTACAGGGTCAGCCTTGAGTCTTGCTGCGGATCATTACCTCTACAGTCGAGACTCTGCTTTCCTTGAACAATTTCTCCCCAAGATGATGCGAGCCGCCGACTGGATTATCCGCGAGATTCGAGCCATGCGGCGCTTAAACCCCGACGGATCCAGACCCGCCACGTACGGCATCATGCCTTTCGGCTGCGCTACGGATGGCGACATCGGGCACATCCTCTCCATGACGGATGCCTACTCTTTTCTGGGCCTGAGTAAGCTCGTTGATGTTTTGGAGGCGATCCGCGATCCCCGAACTCCGGACTACCGGGCCGAATTAAATCACTATCAGGAGGATTTGAGCCTCGCCATAGATTCGGTCGTACGCGAAGATGGATTCATCGATCGCAAAATTCTAACGGGAAAAGAGAAGCAGATTCAACGCAAGTTTGAGAACATCACGGGCGCAATCAGTTACGTATACACCGGCCTCCTCGACGTGTCGGAGCCTCGCTGGAAGCACTTCGCTGAATTCTACGAGAACCAGTTGGCCGATCACTATTTCACGGGCTCCATGGATCGTGAAGTGGAGTACATCGGAGCATCGGAACATTTGTGGCAGGATGCCTGGCTTCGCGCCGGCGAATGGAAGAAGGCGTTCATGGCGTGGCAGACGAATCGTCACTATGGCATGACTCAGGACACGTTCCAAGTTCAGGAGCGTTTCTCAAAACGCAATCGAGCGTTCACCTGTTGGCAACCGAATGGAAGCGGTTCCGGGCGTATGTTGGACATGGTGATCAAATCGCTTTGGTTCGAATATCCAGATCCCATCCGCGGACAAGTGGCAGTGGTATTGGGAGGCATGCCATGGGCCTATCTACAGGAGAACGGAACTACAAAACTGGATCGTCTCCATCTGGCCGATGGCAATACGCTCTCGCTCGCCGTCCAACCAGCGGAGAAGGGTGTGCTTCGGCTGACCCTGACATTCGATCATGCGCAAACAGGCAGGCGAACGCTCCGGTTTCCGTCTTTTCTTGATGTGCAGATAGAGACTGGAAGCGTTAGTCCACTGGAGAATGGCTATTTTCACCTGGAGTCTGATTGCGTACGAACAACATTCCGGCTCATGGAAAATATTGTTTAGTACCTGTCCCGAATGGCACTATTGATTCTCCTAAGAGGTAATCAGCTTCGAACCGATTACCATGAGATCATACGCCACCGATTCCCACTTTCCTGAATTCCCTATTCGATTCGTCCCATCAGAAACTTCACCCCAGCGAAATAAGGAGTGTGCGAAGACTAAGCCCCGCATCGGCGGGTTGATCGGAAGGAGTTGCTCGGGAGCATTTCGATTTTTAGTCAACTGCCTATTGCCCGCTACTACGGCTTGTGCCCGACAGGTCTGCTGGAGTCGATTAGCTTGGCGAGCTGGAGTTCTCCTAGAGCAATAAGTTCTTCTCGAATCGTAATCTTCCACCCTTTTGGCATTGACGCGTACGCCGTACGCGCAATCTCAAACTCGCCATTGACATTCAGGGCATTCAGCAACGCGACCGCTTGTATTCGATCTTTCTCGGCTTTGCCTGAGATTGTCCTGCGTCCAGCGATAAGCAGTTTGTTCAGCGCTTTTTCATTCGTCTCAGAACTTCGAGACATAGTTCATATTTCTTCTTTTCCACGCAGAACGCCCTCGAGGAATCGGATTTGTTTTTTCACCTGTGAAAGTGCATGACGATATTTTGACCGCAGGAGTTTTGCTTCCCGATATCGTTCCAAGTCCGCAACGGAAACGGATATTCCCTTGTAGTCGGACTTGACCTTTCCGTCTTTCCGGTAAACCAGGTAGAAGTACTCATGTCCCTTGATTATTCTCTTGACGAGACTTCCCGTGGGCAATTTCGCGAGCTCCTGTTCGTATCGCTGTTTCATGCGACTCGAATTCGCCAGTTCTTCTTTCAGAACACTCTTGATGACCATGACATGCTCCCAGTAAAAATTACTCTACAACATTTCCGGTAGAATACATTGTATGGTAACGCGTGTCAACAGTTACATAACAAACGCAAGACTATTGCATATTGTATGGTAACGTAAAGAATACGTCTTCAACACCATCTGCTCCCCCGTCCAAGCCTCCCGCTTTCCTGAGTTCCCCATTCGATTCGTCCAATCAGAAACTTCACCCCAGCGAAATAAGGAGCGTGCGAAGACTGAGCCCCGCATCGGCGGGTTCATCGACAGGAGGTGCAAGTGAGTGTTTCTATTTCCTGACCCCGTCGTACCCCATTGAAGTGCAACGAGGCTGATAACGTTTTCAGACGCCTGTCCCCTAATTCCTTAATCCCTAATCCTAATCTTAATCCTAATCCTAATCTTACTCTTAATCCTAATCTTATTCCGTTCTGTTGAAGCGTTTTCAGGCGCCTGTCCCCTAATTCCCTAATCTTAATCCTAATCCTAATCTTAATCCTAATCTTAATCCGTTCTGTTGAAGAGATTACGATTACGATTATGAAGGAGAGATTTCCTTAAGTTAGTGCCATTCATGCCTGTCCCCTAATTTTTACAGGTAAATCATCGGAAAAAACATATTGTATAACCATACAGTCGTATGGTACAACTATACACATGAGCGAACTTGAAACCCTATTCTGCTCCAGAACTCGGGCAGGTCTTCTTTCTTGCCTCTTCGGAACAACGCCTGCGAAACTTCACCTACGGGCGATTGTCCGAGAGGTGGATGTTTCTGTCGGATCTGTCCAGCAGGACCTGAAACACCTGATATCCCTACACCTTATCATATCAGAACGTGACGGGAACCGCCTGTACTACATTGCCAATATTCATCACCCACTCTACCCCTCGCTTCGTGAAATCGTCGCGAGGACGACAGGCATCTACGAAATTCTTCGTAAAAGCCTAAATGTCTTGGCCATTCAATACGCCTATGTATTCGGCTCGACTGCAGTCGGCACGGCAAAAACAAGTAGCGACCTCGATCTGATGGTGATCGGATCTGCCAGCCTCAGAACGCTTGCTTCCTGTCTGTCTGAAGCATCGAATCAAATAGGCCGAGAAATAAATCCACACGTTATGACACTCGACGAGTATCTCAAACGCTGCGCGGATGGCGAGCATTTCATCTGCTCCGTTATCAACACGAAACGCGACATCATCATGGGAGACATGAATGAGCTTGGAAACATGGAAAAACAACGGTTGGCTCAAAGAGCACAGCACATCTAAGCAGGAAATCGCCAATCTCCTCTCTATTGTCCGCCGCGACTTGGCAGACGCCAAATCAAACGCAATACAGTTGAATACGATATGACTGGAGTTGCCACAAACTCCGATGCCGAAGAGCTCATCGCCTTCGCAGAAGAACTAGCCGTGGATGTGGATGCATGGTTGCGCGCAAACCTCCCAGCATTGCTCGACTGACAAAGATAACAGTCAATGAGCGCAATGAGTTTATTTTCTGGGCGCATGTCGGAGAAAACGATTATGCGTTTATCTCTCCGATCTCAGCGACGCGCTCAACCCGAGACACCAATCAATGCCCCACAACACCTTGCAACAAAACGCCAACGATAATCCAAGAACCGAGTCATTCAGTCCCGTTTTCAGACGCCTGTCCCCTGATTTTTCCTCGGATGGATCTTTTAACGTGGATTAAGAGTATTCTGCGCCACTACCGTGGCTGAGAGGGGGGGCGAGTCGGTAGACTCGGAATAATTCTCTTAATCTACGTTCCTCTTTTTATCCCCAGAATCCCAGCTCGCGCCTCTGCAGGGCATTTCAGACGCCTGTCCCGAATGGCGCTAACTTAAGCCCTGTTTCCAGCTCTTACTCTTAATCCTAATCCTAATCCTAATCTTAATCCTAATCCTAATCCTAATCTTAATCCTAATCTTAATCCATTCTGTTGAAGAGATTACGATTACGATTATGATTATGAAGGAGAG
>CAZKJH010000022.1:0-34895 GCA_964553035.1 uncultured Lentisphaerales bacterium
CGCATCTAATCAGTTCGAAACAGCGTCAAATGAAATCGCCGTGGCGTCAGCACTGGCGTAGCGAATCGAGGTTTGACTTCTCCCGCCTCTCCCCTGTATAATGAATGTCATTCCAAGGGCGTCAGAAAGTTTCTGGGTTAGCCTATGGGATGCTAGTGGCCATGATTATCGATATTCATTCTCATGTATATGCTTTTCCGAAGATCCGCTCCCGTCCGGAATCGACACCGTTCCTTTCGGATACGGAGCAAATCGCCATCATGGATGCCAAGGGTGTCGACCGAGCGGTGATTCTGCCCCTCATCAGTCCGGTGCCGGGTACGGAACCTCAGAGCGTTGGCGAAGTCCTGCTCATTTGCGAGCGGCATCCAGGACGCTTCATTCCGTTTTGCAACATGGAGCCGCGGATTGGTAAGCGCCCAGCGAGTGTGACCCCCAAGGATTACCTTTATACACTTGAGCAGTTTCGCGATGCTGGCTGTATGGGTTTCGGGGAACTGACAACCCGCATTCCTTTTGACGATCCATACCTGCTGGCGCTTTTTGCCGCCTGCGAGCAGGTTGGCTTCCCCGTAACCTTCCACACGACGACTCCCGAGACTGATGGTTATGGTGCCTTGGACGAAATTGGCTTGCCACGCTTTGAGAGGGTGCTGAACGAGTTCCCAAAACTCCGCTTCTTCGGTCACAGTCAAGCCTTCTGGAGCGAAATCGGAGGCGATCTGAAACCGGAGGAGAAGGTTGGCTACCCGACAGGTTCTGTCAAGCCGGGAGGTCGTTTGACGGAGTTGTTCCGTCGCTACCCGAACCTGCACGGCGACATCTCTGCAGGTAGTGGCTTGAACGCCCTGCGGCGCGACTCGGAACACGCCTTCCGTTTCATTGAAGAATTCCAAGATAGATTGCTACTGGGTTTGGACTACTGCTCGATCCGCAACGACATGCAGCATATCGAATGGTTGCGCGCACAATGCGATGCCGGGCACATCCGGCCCGATGTCCTTGAGAAAATCTTTTGGCGCAACGCCACGCGGATACTGGGTGTCTAAAAGGGGCGGCGATCGTCATAGAATGTTAAATTCAGACCTCGTTTTCTATCTCTGAAATTGCATGACCTAACGCGAATCCTCTCCAAGCGGCTTGCGGATTTACTGTGTTTCCCCTGTGCGAAAGGATCGTGGAGAGATTCCCTCGCACCGCCGGAACATTCGTGAAAAGGTGTAGATGTCCGGGAAGCCCACCCTTTGTGCGATCTCCCTGATCGGCAGGACGCCGAAACAGAGAAGCGTCTTCGCGCTGCGGATGCGGAGTCCCAACTGGTAGGCCATTGGCGCAACCCCGTGGCGGGCTTTGAACGCGCGGCTGAAGTGCCCCGTCGACATGCCCGCCGCACGCGCCAGATCGGGCAGGCGCAGCCGCTCGTTGAAGCGCGTCTCGATCTCCGCTTTCGCACGAACCAACGGATCGCCGGCATCCGAGAGCGCTCCCCCCACGCCATAGACCTCGTGCGCTAGAAACCGGAAGACATCGAGGATCATGCGCTCCGCATCGAAATGCAGCAATACGTCGCGGTAGCCCAGCCGAACGAGCAAAGCGTCTAGGAGCGACTCTACCTGATGGGCTTGACCGACCGAAAGTTGCACGGGCCACTCCGCAGGGGGAAGCGGCACGCCGACGCAGCAGGAGAGCAGAGTATGGAAGGGCAGGGATCGTGCGTCGGACGGGTCGTCCGCTACGACGGTGAACGTACACTCCAGCGTGGCGGTCCACCCCGCCCCGTGGGCGCGTAAATCGTGGAATTCACCGGGCGACGTGACCACCAGCGTACCCGCCCGGCATGGATGCAAACGGTCGTTCAGAACGAAGCGACTCTCTCCCCCCGTATACAGGCAGAGGTGATACACATCGTGGGCATGGCCGTGGGGCACGGTTCTCATCGGCAGCGGCTGGATTTCCCGGTAGTGTTCGTCCTCGGCATGCAGCAACTGCAACCGCAGCAGACCCCCGGAGGGAAGCCGGGCCAGATGAAGGATGGCATCGGGATCCGATGCAAGAATGAAATGTCTCATGGCATCATAATATGCTAAATAAAAATCAATTGCTACTATTTTCTTCAGGTGCCTTAAACTGCTATAATGGCACCCATGAAAGCATTCCAAACTCAGCAGGGTGACGGGAGCCACCGCACAGGAGCGGCGGTGCGCTATGTCATGGACTTGCGTCCCGCCGAGACACCTCCTCCGATCCTCGCAGACTACCCAGAATTCGTCGAACCGCTCGTGTCCGATCACCGGTTGCTCGCGTCGCCTTTGGTGAACGATCCGAACGGCGTACTGGCTGTGCGAGCGTGGCGTTGGTGGTACAATGCGCGGGCGATTTTGGAAACCGAGAACCGGCTGGATCCCCTTGCCACCGCCGTGGTCGTCGTCCACCCGTGGGGCATCGACGATGGCGAAGGGTTGCGCACGCCGGAGCCCGCGGGCATTTCTTTCTTCTGCACCCCAGAGAAGAACCAGATCGCGTTGGAGCACACGCGGAAGGTGGTGCGCCCCTTCTTAGACCGCCTTCGCGACCGCATCGCGGTGGTTGCCTATTCGCTGCCGGGAGCCGAGGACGAGGAGCGGCGGCTTCTCTACGCCTCCATTGACACGCCGCCTGCGGCCTTGAACGTCGTTGAAGGGCAGCGCCATTGGCGCACACGGCGGGATGTCTGGTCCTTTGCCGGGGACGAATTGGCCGGCGAAGCGCAGCTCGATCCGCTCTGCCCTGTCTCCAGTTTCTTCCAACAGACCCCTGCCACGCAGACCTGCCATCGCTATGACCGCGATTTCCGGGAGCACTTGCCCATGCCGCTCTCCGCAGCCTTGAACCATCACCGGGAGGATCTGGTCTTCTACGATGACGCTGGATATCCCAAGATTCGCGATTTCTTGAAGGCGCGAGGCGTACGTCACGTGCTGCTGGCTGGCTATGCCACCGACATGTGCGTGGCCCGGACTTCTAGCGGCTACGAAAAGCTCTGCCGCGATTTCAACGTCTTTCTGGTCGGCGACGCCACACTCGCCACATTTCCCGCCAGCAGTACGCCGCGGTTCGCCACGCAAGCGGCACTGGCCAACGCGGCCTTGACACAACTGATAACACAGGTTTCGTGGATCCGCTTTGAGGTGGATCCTGCACCTCTTCCGAAAGGCATCAATCCATGAACTGGAAAAACGGCAAACGCTGGGTCTACTCGATCACGTACGATGAAGGGTTTCGGGATCTGCTGACGCATGCGCTTCCGCTGCACCGTCGTTACGGCATCCCGGGACACGTGGCTGTGGTGGCGTCGCAAATCGGCGTGCCGCGCAATGTGCCCGGAAGCACCTACAACGGCATGCAGATTCTGTCGCGCACCGAGATCGACGCGCTGTGCGCCGAAGGCTGGGGCGTTTCGTGCCACGGCATGACGCACGTACCCATCACGGAGTCGAATGTGCGCGAGGAACTCTACGAGAGCCGGGTTCGGCTCTCCATGATGCTCGACCGCGACGTGACCCTCTTCTGCCTGCCGGGCAACAACGACCACCTGCCCATCGTGGCGGATCACGCCAGGCGTGCGGGTTACGTCGCAAACCTGACGATCCGCGACGACATCAACACGCCGTCGACCGACCCCTTGCGCCTCGCCCGCATTCCCCTGCACACTGAATATCCGCCACCCTTCTACTCGGCCTATGATCCCTACAAACGGATCCACCAGGCGATCGATGCAGGTGGATGGATCATCGACTACTGCCACTGTCCCATGCCGGGCAAGGCCTTGCACCCGTGGAAGGACTGTTCGCTGGAAGAGTTGGAGCAGCGCTTCGCCACGATCCTCCGCATCGGCGGAGACGATGTCTGGCTCGCCGAGCCCAACGACGTGATTGCCTGCCTTTCCCAAAATCAAAAGCATAATTAAATCCAAACTTAGCCCCCAAGGAATCTCCAGACTATGTCTACTTCTACACCCTCAACCACGCTAGAACGTGTGCAGTTTGGTGCTGCCGCCTATATGAACTTAAAGGGAAAGCTCCCGAACGTCTTCCCCCGCGTCATGGGTCCCAATGCGGGCAAGTACGTGCAGGAAGTTGTCGAGAGCGGCCTGACATCCGACATCGTGTCACGTCTTGAGAAGGCGCTTGCCGACAAGCTGGGCGTCCGGAACTGCGTGGCCGCGCCGGGTTGCACCAACGCCATGCTCATCCTCGGGGAGACGCTGCAATTCGCGCCGGGCGATGAGGTGGTCGTCAGCTCGATCACCGACTACGGCAATCTGATCGGCGTGGTCAAGCGCAACTGGATTCCCGTCTTCGCGGACACGGAACCTGGCTCGCTGAATATCAGCGCCCGCACCATTGAAGCGGTGCTCACCGACCGGACGCGGGCGATTCTGCTGACGCACAAGACGGGACTCGTGTGCGATATGGACCCGATCATGGAACTGGCCGCAAAGCGCAACCTGCTGGTGATCGAGGACGTTTGCCAGGCGTTTGGCAGCCGCTACAAGGGCCGGATGGCGGGAACCATCGGGGACGTCGGGGCATTCTCATTCGATTCTGAGAAGACCTTGGGGTCGGACATCGGCGGAGCACTGGTCACCAACGATGACGGATTGGCCACCCGCATGCGGTTCATGGGACAAAGCCGCGGCGGAGTCAACCTGCCGGGTTTTGGTCGCGCCCACACGGAGGCTGGACAAGCCCTGCGGATGCCACTCTGCACGGCAGCAGTCACGCTTGCCCAACTGGAGGTCGTCGATGAGAACATCGCGCAACGCGACCGCATGATCCGGTTGATCGCCACCCTGCTTGAAGACATTCCGGGGATTGTGCCTGTCCTCGTACCGGACTACCAGGACGTCTACTCGTGCTGGATGGCCGGATTCAGCATGGCCGAGGGGCGGTTTGACTGTTCGGCGGAGGTCTTCGCAGCCGAGTGTGCGAAAATGGGCCTTACCGGAGCTGGAACGGCAGGCTACTACAATATGCCCGAGGCGCTGGTGTTCCTGCAGGAAGCTGCCAAGCACCAGACCTATCCGTTCTCGTTGCCGCCCGCTTCGCGAAAGTACCGCTATGGTGCCGACACCTGTCCGAACGCAAAGACGTTCCTTGACTCGTTCGTCCGATGGTGTACCTTCAGCGAGCGGTACACCGAAGCGCACTGTCACATGCTCGCCCACATGGTCCGAACCGTCGCCGATCAGCACCGGCGGACTCCTGCACAGAAGGCGTGAAGGATGCTGGAGAAGACATGCAAAGGACACAGTTTCGCGCTTGTGGCTGCGGCGTGGGCTAATCGGCACGGAATGTGCTTGTCAATGCAAGACTTGACCAATCCGGGGATCGGGCTGGTGCATGCGGCATTTTTCGCCGCGCATGTACCTACGATCAACGGAGTGGAGTTGAACAGGCCCCAGTTCGCACCGCCTGCCCGACCGCCTGCCGGACGGGTTGGGGTCACAGCTTGGGGGTGCTTAGTACGAGGAGAAAACACACCATGAAAATTCTGATGATGACGGATATGGAGGGCGTGACAGGCGTTCTCAACCACGACGACTGGGTGATGCCGGATGGAAGGTTCTATGCCAAAGGCATGCGCCTGTTAACCGCTGAAGTCAACGCGGCGGTCGAGGGTTTCATCGCGGCGGGCGCAACGGAGCTGATCGTCGTCGATGGCCATGGCGCAGGCGGTCTCGATCCCGAAACTCTGCATGAGAAGGCGCAGTTGATGCGTGGAGCCGAACTCCAAGCATGGCCCTGGGGTCTCGACCAGTCTTTTGCTGCGGTGGCGGTCATCGGACAGCACGCCAAGGCGGGCACCCCGTTCTCTCACATCACCCACACGCAAGGGTTCAGCTTCATCGACATGCGCGTGAACGATATTTCGATCGGCGAATACGGGCAACTTACTTTGTGTGCTATGGAATTGGGCATTCCGACGATTTTAGCTTGTGGCGAAGAGGCGTTCTGTCGCGAAGCGGAGGCGTTAACGCCTGGTGTGGTCACGGTTTCGGGCAAGCGTGGACTCCTGCCTGACGGGCTCGATGCGCTCGACACCGATGCCTATCGGAGGGCTAAGTTAAGTGCGCTTCATCTGTCGCCTGCCTTGGTTTGTACACGCATCCGAGAGCACGCAACGGTCGCACTACGACGGCGTGCCATGCACCCGAAATCGTTCGGTTATCCAACGCTGACACCTCCTTATCGGCGCACCGTCTGCTTCCGCCAGAACGGCACGACGCCGGCTTACGAGGCGACCGACGGGCATCCCAGCAGCTTCATCGCGCTGATGAACCAGCCGATCCCCTCGTACCGTCAACCCTAAAAGCACTCCGTAAAAACGACAGAATTTGAGCGTTGGTTACGATTTTTTGGCGGGAGCGCAGCGCAAAGCTTCGACTGACTAGTACTCTGTACAGCGCGTATTGGTAAGACAAGATTACAAGATTTACAAGATTAAGTTCTTGGTTTCAATATTGTTAATCATGTACTCTACCTGAAAATTACCGTCATTTCTGCCTGTACAATGTACTAGATGTGTCGGGCGAAATTGCCTGTCAAGATTTCTTATCGTTGGTTCTCCGGAAAACAGGAAATACAGGGGCCATATCTTTGATTCTCGATTTCCCCCATTCAAAGTTGCCGAGATTTCCTCGCCGCCCTCCGTTCGAGCAAGCCTCGCGGAGCTTCCGCAGAGGTTCCGAAATTCCGTCGAAGGGAGGGAAGAGGCGTTCCGAGGGCAAAACCTATCGTTTTCGGGGCATGACTCCGCGAGGTGGGGGCGTCTGCCTCTGCCGGCATCCGGCGGGGTCTGCTCCCAGAGATTGGTGATCGCGGGCGAGGCAGGGCGTGGGCGAGATCTCAAGGCTGGGGATCAGAACGCATTGAACACCTTGGCCGTCTGGCCGGTCTTGATGGACTCCCAGCAAGCGGCGCAGGTGGCAATGCATTTCGCCCCCTCGACTTCGTTCACCAGCACCGGCTTGTCGTTCAGAATGCAGTCTTCGATCTCCTGCACGTACTTGAGCACGGACATCAGGTGGCCGGAATAGAACTTGCCGTCGAAGTCCTCCTTCACGTCGTCCTTGTCGAAATGCACGTCCTGCCTCGGGGCGTCATGCCTGCCGCCCTCACGGTAGGCGGCATGGTAGTTGACGATGGTGCCCTGCGTGCCGAAGATGCTGACCCCCTCCATGGGCATGATGTCGCTGATCGAACCGCCCGGCTGCTCGTGGATGCCGCAGGCCGTCAACACCCGCGCCAGCACCCCGTTCTTGAACTTCATGTTGATCATGAAGTTCATCTCCTTGTCCTGCGGATAGCGCGGGTCCACCGGACTCGTGCAGCCCAATGCGGAAACTTCGTCCACATCGCCGAAATACCAGCGCAGATGATCGATCGGGTGACAGGCACCGCCATAGATGATGTCCTGCGGATGCTCGAAGCGCCAGGCCCCGCGGTCGAACACCTTCCACATGTCGCCATGCACGTACGATGCCTCGGCTAACAGCGCACGGCCGATCTTCCCGGAGTCGTAGAACGCCTTGACATCCTGATGGTGCGTGACGTAACGCCGGGTCTGCCCCACGAGGAATTTGCGCCCGTGCCGACGCACGAGCCGCACGGTCTCCTGCGCCTCTTCAAGGCTCACGACCATCGGCTTCGTGCAGATCACGTGTTTGCCGTTCTCCAACGCGAGCCGGATCATCTCGATATGCTCGTGATCGGGCGTGAAGATGCCGACGATGTCGACATCGGGATGCAGCACGAGTTCCCGCCAGTCTGGCGTGGTGAACGGCACCTCGAAATCGGCCGCGTGCTGCCGGAGCCGCTCCTCGCGGATGTCGCAGATCCCGCGCACCTCGGAACGGAACGTCGAGCGGTGCCGATTGACGTGCAGCATGTTCAGCCCCATGCTGAGCCCGATGACCCCGATCCCGAGCTTATCCGAAGGGTGTCTGTTGTGTGTCTTCATGTCATGATTTTCTTTCATTGTTCCTTTCCTTCCGTATTTCTGTCCTTGATGTTCATTCCGTTCGCAGTTGGTAGAAGGCCGCGCCGGCGTCGGGCGGGGTCTGTACCCAGAGATTGGTGATCGCGGGCGAGGCGGGACGCGGGACGGCGGTATCGATGGACGTCTAGCCACCGGAGAGTAGGTTCGTCGAGCGCATCATAATGTTTTCAAGACAAGTGGGATCGTTCGCTCCCAATCGGGCGGGACTTCTTCGCTGATCTGCAGGCAGAAGCGCGATGGCCCCGCCTCGTTGACGGCGCGACGGATGTTTTCGGCCAGCATATCCTCGGGCAAGGCGTACCAACCCAGATTGGGATTCACCCAGAGAAACTTGTCCGGCCAAGCCGCCCGCGCTGCGGCGATCGTCATGTCGCCCTCAGGTGCCTCGGTGAAGGAATCAATTCCGTCAATGTCGAGCGCAGCGATGTCGTCGGCGATGAGGCGCAGTTGTCCGTCGTAATGGACCAGCAGGCGTTTGTCGTGGGCATCGAGGATGTCCAGGATTTGGCGATAGAGCGGGACCAGATGGAGGCGATACACCAGCGGTCCCATGGTCTCGATGGAAAGATTCTCCCACAGCTTGATCTGCCGGGCCGGCCCTTGGGCGGCACACCGGATTTCATCGAGTTTGATGGCGTTCATGACTTCCAGCAGCTCCAGCATCGCCGGTTCCTCCAAGGCCAGATCCAGCGACCATTGCTCCAGCCCGACCCAGTCGATCTGGAGTACCATCAGCGGCGTACGCCCATTGCCAAGTCCTGCGATCTGTCCCACGGTTATGCCGCCGGCACCCAGCGCGGCTTCCGACGCATGGAAGGCGGATGCGTCGGGGATCACCTTCACCCCTTCGAGTGCGCGGGTCATGATCCGGTAGTCTTCGGGTGTTTTGATCAGGTGTTCCTGTTGCCATTCGCCCAGGTACCATGCATGGAGTTCGCCCCGGTCGGTGATCCAGCGCACGTCGCGGCGGACTTGGCCGTCTTGCAAGGTACGGGCCTCGACAACTTGGACATTGGGCAGCTCGTGACGGACAACGTTGGCGTGGTTGATCTGACCCAGCCCAAGGCCGAACAGCCGGGGCCAGTCCACCTGCGGGCGATTCTTCACAAACCAGTCGTACACGGCATACACTGGCTGCTCGACCGGCGCACCGGAGAGCAGGCTGTTGAATCTGTCGCGAATCGTGGCGGGGTTCACGTTTTTCTCCTTTTCTTCATTCGATAAACAGCTTGTGCGTGTTGAATTCTTGTGTTGTTTTTGTTGTGTTCATTCCGTGCGAAGCGAGTAGAAGGCCGCGCCGGTGTCCGGTGGGGTCTGCTCCCAGAGATTGGTGATATCACCGCCCGTCCGCCCGATCCGATGCCTGCTTTGATGTCTGTCGATCCCCCATAGTTGACAGGGGAAATTTTAGCAAAACCCCTTGTGAACATCAAATGCAAAGCTCTTCAAATGAAGTCGCCTTCAAACGGATGCAAAATCTGAAATCCCGGAGTGGCGCCCCATACGATGTCGCCGCCGCTCCAGAGCGTGGTCTTCGCGTCTGACCAAGACGTGTCGGACAGACATAGCCGAACAACAGACTCCAGTTCAATGGACGGAATCACTTGTTTCATGTAGATTCGAGCACTAGTCCTTCCTAATCCTATCTTTCTCGTAAAAAGAGGTGGATATTCCTTGAAGCTTCTCTCTAAAAGAGATAGGGGCCAGTATCAGGGTTGACCCTGATACCCCACAGCTTTTCATGAAAGTAAACCCTTGGGGAAGAAGCGTAGCAGGTTCGCAAGGGCTTGGTTAAGTTATGTTACGGCTCCGGAACGGTGTTCGTCGCGGGCCAGTCGAAACGCTTCTTGAGCTGGAACAGCGCACTGCCACGGAACCTCCCCGGGTATTGCGGACTGTTCAGGACATGTACGAGGAAGTCCTCGCTCTCTCCCCACTCCAACTTCAGCATTTCCATGTGCGCATCGGCCTTGAACATAAAGAGTTCGCTTTCCCATCCGACCTCCAGCGGCGGAATTAGTGCTTCACTGTATTGGTTCAGATCCGACGATACGCAGAGCGACTGGACGATGTTCGAGATCAGGTTCACCATCGCGTTCGCGTTTGTCGTGGAGATGTTCAGCCAGGAACCGGTGAATCGGTTGGGAGGCGACGGCGTCAGACCGGCCGACCCCGCCTGCACGAGTTTCTCGCGTAGTTCCCAAGCGGAAACGTCGGAGGTGCGGAAAACCGTGTTCGACGGCATGGAATTCCAGCCCCGACGCGTTCCCCAGAAGAAGACGGTGCCGTTGGATACTCCGTTCAATTCAGGAATGAATGTGACGTCGACATCCTCGATCGTCAATACGACGCTGTTCGTGTCGGCCGTGCCCCACCAACAGGTGATGTTGTCGATACGGGCGCCGCCCAGTTCACCGCCGACATACGTCCCGAGCCCGCCGATGTCGGAACCAGCTAGGGCTGACAGAAAGCCGTCCATGCTTTCGGCAGTTGCGGCCATGCCTGGCATCGTACGAATGGCAGCGAAGAGGATGAGAGCAAAACTTGTCATTTTCATTTATTGAGTCCCTTTCGGCAGTATGAATTGCAGGTATTGGGCGTTGAGCGGCTTCCAGGTACGCATCCGATTCGGATGGTTCCCGAGATGGTAGACGCAGGGTGTGTACACGCCATCGTTCATTATCCACCCGTTTATGATGTTGTTATCATTGTGCCAGCCTTTTCCCCCAAGGTAACCAATGGATACAAGCCCGAGCAGATGACCAGTTTCGTGAACGATCGAGGAGGCAACAGCATGCGCTAAGTTGTCGGGCATGTCCATCAAGGGACGGGCACCGTGTTCGTCGCAGGCCAATCGAAACGCTTTTTGAGTTGAAATAGGGCACTACCACGGATACGTTCTGGGTACAGCGAGCTATTCAAGATATGCACAAGAAAATCCTCGCTTTCTCCCCATTCCAACTTTAACAACTCCATGTGCGCATCGGCTTTGAACATGAAGAGCTCGCTCTCCCACCCAATGTTCAACGGAGGAATCAACGACTGGCTATACTGGATCAAGTCAGGGGATATACAAAGTGACTGAACCACGTTCGAGATGAAATTAACCGTATTGGGTGAGTTCGTTGTAACGTTGATCCAATCCCCGGGGAACTGAAAAGGCGGTGAGGGTACTTGTTCCGCCGAACCAGCCTGTATCAGCTTTTCTCGCCACTCCCATGAAGAAAAAGGTGTTGCCCGAAAAACAAAATTTGTCGGACTCTGCTGCCAGCCAAGCCGGGTGCCGAAGAAGATAACCGTATCGTTGATGGTGTCCGGTGAAAGCGCGCAGAAATGAGAATTTCGTGACTCAAGCATAACAGATACGCTATTCGTACCTGGATCTCCGAGCCAATAGGTTATGTTGTTGATACGGTAGCTTCCAGTCTCATAACCTCCATAGGTACCTATTCCAATAATATCTGATTCGGCAAGCCTTCGCCAAAGCGAAGGGAACTCGCTAGCTTTTGATGAGCACTGGACTGTTAACATCATGGCGAACGAAACATAGGCAAATTGGATAGTTTTCATTTATTGAGTCCCTTTTGGTAGTATGAATTGCAGGTATTGGGCGTTGAGCGGCTTCCAGGTACGCATCCGATTCGGATGGTTCCCGAGATGGTAGACGCTGGGAGTATAGGCACCTTTGTTCATCATCCACCCGTTGATGACGTTGTTGGAATTGTGTTTGCTTATAGTTCCCCCGAGGTAGCCCTGGTTCACGAGCCCGAGCAGGTGCCCAGCCTCATGGGCGGCCGTGGAGGTCACGGCATGAGCGAGGTTGTCGGGCGAGAACGGGAACAGCGTGGAAATCTCACAGGCTACGGCCTCGGCGGACTTCATCGCCCCGTTTTCAAACCAGAGTTTCTCATCCGAGGAGTCCATCCGAATCGCGTCGATATAGACGGATCCACTCCCGGACGGCATGGCATTCGGAAATACAATCTGATCATTTCCAGTTCTACCAAGTGGGGATTTCATTACATCTTGGCTGCAGCCGACCAGGAGGGTCATATACACCTGTGGAACGTAGACGATCTCGTGTGCGACCGTTGGCGCACTATACTTCGCGAACTGCTCGAGTGTCATTACGGCAACCAAGTCTTGGTTTCTTCTTCATAGCACATGTTAACCCAATCGCGTGCTCTTCCGATGAGGTTAGTGTCACTCCAGATCTGCTGCATGAAGTTCGTGGACGAAAAATAATTCATGTGCATGAAAGTATAGTAGGAATCACGGTGGATTCGAGAAGGTTCGGGATTCAGGCGGTAGCCGTCACGGATTAACTCGTAGAATGCCTGTCGGTTCGTATTCACTTGAGATACATACACAAGGTTCGAGCACCATGTCGTCATCGCTGCATTCTCCGCCGTCGCTGGAAACCATGATCGGTCGCCATTCAGAAGGTATGTTCCATCGGGTTCGTATCGACTTCGGTGGTAGTTCATGTCAAAGATGTACGAGTAGCGGCACTCCGAAGGTTCCAAGTCCAGAAATGTTCCATACTTCGACACAAAGAACACGATATTATTCGTGTTGATCGGTTGTTCGCCACGCATGTCGATGGCGAGCAGATTGTTCGTCGCGGTTCCATACCAGAGCTGGTCGATGTGCAAACTGGTGTTTGTGTTGTTGTGTGTTAGCACGTGTCCGATCCCCGCCACGTCGCAGACCGCCGCCTGAAGCGGAAAAGCCGAATCCAGATTCCAGAGCATGTTCGTGTCCTGCCCTGTGGCCAGACTTCGCACCAGAATCAGCCATGCCGTCAGAACTAATAATTTTCTCTTCATGTTTTCATTCTCCTCTCGGTAGTACGAAGCGCAGATAGCGCAGATTATCGGGGAGCCAGTAGGCTGTGCCGCTTGGATTCAGGCGATGACCGACGTACTTCAATCCACCCTTGTCCATGATTCTCACCCGTGTCAGCGTCTCGTTATGGTTCCCTTGCCTCCCCGGCGGCGTGGCGTGTAGCCATTTCGGATCAACTAACCCGAGACCGTGACCGATCTCATGTGCGATCGTTGGCGCGATATACTTCGCGAACTGCTCGGGTGTCATTGGGATGGGAATCACGTCGTTGTTGCCGCCAAGCATACCATCGTAATTTCGCTTTAGCGATTTCTTAAATCCTTCAATGTAAATAACCGTGTCTCCGTATGGACATTCATTCCGAGAACTGAATGCGGAAGCATCCCCTCGGCGTATATCACGCGATGATTCGCCGACAATGAGCATGGATAGGTGGCGTCCCACCACTCGGTCGGCCATCACAATGCGAAGATTCACGTCAGGCGACATAAACGCCATGGTCATCGCAGGGAGTCGAGCGAGCACAGCCTCCGCCTCGGCGACCTCGCATCCCGTGTAAAGCGCGACATGTACGGGTGCGTTCGTTCCCGTGCTATAGACCGGCTCCCGAAAGACATCCTCACCGCCGAAGGGTACAAGATTCACCACCTGCGGGATGTAGATTCGCCACGTCTCCATCTTAACAACTTGACTCTTGTTTGCATTCCACAACCGGACGGTGAGCGTATAGAATGGTGGTGGAACGGGTTCACCAGCCACAACGGCAGGCATCGCACGGTTGAATGAACCTTTCGGGCCAGTAAATTCGTCTGGATGATCCGCAAGCGGCAAGCTAGATTGCGCAATGCCATCCCACGCGAAGGAAAGCTTTTCTCCGCCGAGTTCCGACGTATCGAGGTAACGATCCAGAGTCGGTGTTGCCCCGTCCAGATCCACGTAGGCCACATGTTGCATTTCCCCGATGGTCTCGCGCTCAACCTCGATCTCCAGCCAACCGAGAGGAGGGATGTGCTCGCAGCCGGGCACATCCACCGAAATCCAGTTGGTCTCGAAAAGATGCGGTGAGAAGTTGTCGGTAGAGAGGCGAGCAGAAAACTCTTGTTGATAGCATTTCTCCACGCTCGTCGTGACTTCGATGCAGGTTTCACTATCGAGCTCCGCCGTTGTCACGACGGTGATCTTCTCGGTCGAAAACACAGGGAGTTGCTCGACCGTCAGATCTGACTCCAGCCCAGAATCCGGATACATCGTTCCGTACTCAGAATGCCAGTTGTAGGTGCATGCTCCCATCCCGACTTGATTCGTCACGATGAACGGGCCGACGTTGTCGCCTATACCATGATACTTATCGTCGCAATAGACCTCGAAACTCCCTGCCTTAATTTCTATGTTCAGGCCGATTGCCCCCGCATCCGTTAATGAGAGAGTCTGGAATCCGCTGGCTGCCAACGGATTCGAAAAACGTACGATCATGCTTTCTAAATTGACGATCTTGTGCGCGATCCCGCCAGAAGATGAAACCAGCGCATTGCCGACGTTGGACTGTCCCGTTCTCGGAATGAAGGAGAGGCGCATGCGGCTCTTCCAAAGTTCCCCGGGTGGTGGGTCTGTAGCGTAGGGTGCGGGCAGAAGCTTCAATTCGGTGTCCACGCCAAATGGCAGACGGAGCTTGACGGAAGTGCCGACGGTGGGCAGGATGAGTAAGCTGCCCCATTCACCCTCACTCTCCCACGTGAGTTCCGCACTGCGCGTGGTATACACATCAACCATCTCGGTCGATGTCCCCATCAGCAACAGCGCGGTTGCCATGCGTCCACTTCTCCCAGAGGTCGGGAATGCCGTCACCGTCGGTGTCAGTCGAGTCGTCATTCCACCAAGAGGGTAAGGGTAAAGTCTCAAAGGCGACGGATGCAGTTTCCGAGAAAACAACGTCTTCCGAATTTTGAATGAATGGTGCTAATGCCTGAGAGACTGCTTGATTGGTGGTTGCACCATCTTTGGTATACGACACGTCGGGAATAAACCGTATTGAGCATGGCGCATCGATCAGCGTGGCATGGTCACTAGCCTCTATGCACTTAACAACAGCAAAAGCGTAGGAGACGCTGTTCGTGGCAGAGTCCGGGAAACCGAGGGGAGACGAAACCCCGTTGTCGAAAAAGACTGTGTCACCTTGTTTGACGGCGAAACTCCAGCCGTTCGTGGCAGCGTGGACGGAAGTCATGGCGTTGCTAGCCCATCCTGCGTTCCACGTGGCAGTGTCTTCCGTTGCGACAAAGCCATCGGCGTTGAACTGGAGAGCTTTTCCGCAGGCCGGATTCTGGATTGTACCCAGAACAACGACAACAGTCAGTACTTGAAATACGTTTTGCATCACATTTGCCCCCACTTTCAACTATGCAGTTAAACACGTGTTATTAATATGGCATATTTAAGCGAAATTAGGCAAACATAAAAACCGCCATGGTGCCGGGCGGGTGTATTTCTTTTTTTGTGGTAAAGTCCTACACCTTACCACCTACTTCCCGAGTTCCATATTCTATTCTCCCAGCCGCGCCTATTCAAAAAGTCACCTCCTCGTTTTACAGCACCTCCCGTATGACGCGCGTCAGCATTTTAATCCGATCTGGATACAAAGCGAGGCTGAGTTTGTGCGGAAGCTGGAGGTTTGTGTAGGGAGGTTGGAACGTGGTATTCCGAGTCCAGTCGCTCACGCGGTACGCATAGAGATGGCATTCACTCGCCCCGGAATCTCTGGCCATCAGCATCATCCGGCGCAACGTCTCTTCTTCCATGGGCTCGAACATATAGACGTCAGTAAGCCAGAGGATGGCCGCCGTATTGCCGGGCCACCGTCGACAGGTAAGGCACCCACCATTCCTTCACCCATTCCTAGTTGAGAATGTTGACGCATCTGGCATCCACCTCTCCATTGCCGCGCACCGCTTGGAAACGCGATTCCACCGTTCCCATGGCCGTCGGGTTGTAGATAAACAAGGTTGCGGTTAGACCGGCCGCCTTGCAGCAGTCCAAAGCATGCAAGGTCATTTCCTTCTACTCGGCGATCAGCGACAGATCCACCCCGAATCCCATGCAGACGGAATCGCATCCTATCTCGCGCATCTACTGGAAATCTTCGGCATAGCGCTCGGGTGACGTGTTCAACCAATACCACATGTTAATACGCATCATGTTCCCTTTCACGCCAGAGTGGGGTCGGTGATGCGCATCGTGGTCACTGTTCGTTTGCGAGTGTTCGTATTTAAGCGTAGTCGGGAGAGCAGTGCGTCGTATGCTGGGCGCGGAACGGGCAGCGTCACAGGCGCATTCGTGTGGCTTGAAAGCGTGATGGCGTTCGCTAATTCTACAGCGGCCATTCCTGATGTCGCGTCGCAGCGCAAGGGTTCGCCTGACAAGATGTGGCGAGCGAAGTTGCCCATTAACAGTCCTTGCAATTTTTTTTCTGGAATCGTTTCGGGTTCGGGTGTCACATTTCGGAATCTTGGTTTAGCCCAGACTTCTTCACTTTTGGCGCTCAGGCTGGCCAGATCGGGCTCGAAACAAAGACATTCCAATTGTTTGTTGCGGTAGGTCAAGCTGCCGCGAGAGCCGACGATCTCAAGTAACTCATGGTGGTCTGGTTCGTTGGTGGAGGCATAGAGATGACCCACGGCACCGTTCGAGTAGGTGAGCCGCGCATCGGCCCTATCCTCGACATCGATGTCGTGCAGGCTCGTCGATGTGTAGCCGTGAACGGTTTGCGGCATGCCGCCCAGCAAGACGAAGAGATCCAGCATGTGGGGAGCCTGGTTGATGAGCACACCGCCACCTTCACCTGCCCACGTCGCCCGCCACGGGTTAGCCTCGTAGTAGCGTTGTGTGCGGAAATCGGGCAGTACCAGAAGTGTCCTACGGATTTCGCCGAGTCCGCCCTCGCGAACGAACTTCAGTGCGGCCTCAAAGACCCGCTCAAAACGTCGCTGGAACATGACCGCGAAGACGCGGTCGGCGGCACACGCCGCAGCCAGCATGCGATCTACGGCGGAGACCGTCTCCGCGAGAGGCTTCTCGCAAAGCACGTGCAGCCCGGCGTTCAAGCATGCCTCGACAGCGGGAAGATGCAGCGGATGTGGGGTCACCACCAGTGCGGCATCGGCGACACCGGCCGTGAGCATCTCGTTGACCGAGGTGAACGCGGGGACGCCATGCTTCGCTCCGACGTCTCGCGCGGTCTCGGCATGCGCGTCAACGACGGCCGACAAGCGCAACTCGTTGACATGTTCTTGAATGGTGCGGCAATGCGCTTGACCCATGGCGCCAACGCCGACAACGGCGATGCGCAACGGGTCTTGGCAGGAGTGAGTTGTATTTTTCATTAGGCCAAGTATGCCTTTTCGACTTTAGCGAGGGCGGCTACGGTATCTGCGACTTCTTGTTCGCCACAGCCTTCTTGCATCATCAGCCGGAAGTGATTGGCATCCGATTCGATGGCATTCGGCAGTTCGTAGCGTGCGTTGGGATCGCCCTTGTATTGTGGATCAGTCCAGGGGAAGCCGCTGTTGCCAAACACGCGATGCTGACGGCACCAATCGGCTATGCCTTGTGTGTGCAGGTAGGACGAACCGAAGGGAATCCCCTCCGCCGTTGCGGCGCTAACGATCGTATCCTTGTCGACTCGTAACGTTGATCGATCGAGACTCAAGAACAGGAACCAATACGAGCCAACGCTGTTCTCTGGAGCCAGGGCGACACGAACCGTTTTAAGGGATTCGCAGGCTTTGGCCAAGGCGCTGGCGAAATGACGGCGACGCTCCAATATCTTCGGTAGCTTGCGCAGTTGCACCTGCCCGATCACGCAGGACAGTTCATCACTATTATGGTTCAGAGCGGCGACTGCGTTGCCAGCTCCCGGTGGTAATCCGAAAGGCTTGCCGCGGTCCGACATCCAACGCACCTTCTGGTATATCGCCTCGCTGCGCGTGAAGACGAGCCCGCCTTGTCCGCCGCTTGCATGATGCTTGCCGAACATGGTTGAGAAGGCGGCCACATCGCCGAAGGTACCAACCATCTGACCTTTATAGAGAGCACCATGTGCCTGCGCACAGTCTTCAACAACGGGGAGATTGTGGGCCCGTGCTAGTTTCATGATGGGATCCATATCGCATGGCGTTCCCGCAATGTGCGCGACGAGGATTGCGGCGGTTCGTGGGGTGATACGCGCGGCGATCTGTTCTGCGTCGGTGTTGAAAGAGCCGGGTGCGCAATCGGCTGGCACGGGGATGCAGCCCATCAGCGGCACGGGCATCACGCCGCCTGGATCGGTGATGGGGGGAACAATGATTTCGGTAAACGGCTCCAGCTCGAGCGCGCGTAACGCAACGTAGACTGCTGTGGTTCCAGAGTTGACCGCGTCGGCGAAACCTCCACCGAGATAGGTAGCGAAGTCTGCACAGTAGGCGGCCTCTACCGGCCCGTTATAGCCGAAGGCGTTGCCCGAGCCGATAGCCTGATCGAAGAGATCGATTACGGCCTGTTTTTCAGCGTTGTCAAACAAATGGCGTGAGGGCCAGGGGGTAGGGCGGATCGGAGTGCCGCCATCAAGGGCGAGGGTGTCTTTATGAGTTGTCATGGTGTAATCTCCATTTGGGTTGTGATTTTATGAAATGAGAAAAGTGGAATAAAATTGGATCAAGGACGTGCGGCTGTCCGCACGACGATCATCAGGCTGCTGGCGGGAAGGTTGGCGGTTGCCGTGTTGCCCTCTCGGGTCACGGGGATGTCGCCGTTCGAACCGACCGCAAGGACGGTCGCGTCAGCGGACGGCAAGGTGATTTTAGCGGCGGTTGGCTCATAGAAGAACAGTGCATTGCCCTCGGCGTGGACCCACTGCGAGCCTTGGGAAGTTAGCACCACGCCCAGCGGTTGACCAAGATTGTCCTCAATTAAATTGAAGCAACGGTTCCGGTAGCGAATGCGATCGAGACGCGCACGATCCGCTTCTGTTTCGCCCGGCGGCACGACGTTCGGGCCGGTGGGGATACACTGGACGCTGAGTAACTTGAAGAGGTCGAGCTTGTCGAAAAAGTCCGTGCGCCAGAGGAAGGGGCTCGTCCCGTAAAGGATAGCCTCGTGTCCTTCCCATTGTGGATTGTCGAGCATCTCGAAGGAATCGATCACCACGGTGCTGATGCCTTCGCCATAGAGGCCAAGGCCCATTTCTCTCATGGACCGCACGTACTCCAGACGCTCGGCGACGGTTGGCGACGCGATCAACTGGCTGTAGTTCGCACTCATGTGTAATCCGGCACCATACATGTCGAGCCAGAATCCATCGAGATTCGTCAGACGCCGAATCTCGGCAATACGCTTCAGTGTGGACATGCGGAAGCCGCTACGGAGATCGAAGTAGACCAGACAGTGCGCATACGAACCCGCAATGATACTACCGGCGGAGCTGTAGACCGGCCAGTCGGGGTGATGGCGCACATCCTCCGAGCCCCTCCAGCCGTGGGCCGTCTGATGCCAGGCATAGACTTCGATCCCCATCGCGTGGGCTTGATCCACGAGACCGCGGATCGCCTCCGCGCCACCGTAGCCTTCGAGGAGAACGTCCTTGTATTCCGTCTGAAAACTTTTCCAGTCGTACACCTTGCCATTGGTGCCTACCTGAGCTTCTAGCGGCCAGGCTTGACCGGCGGCCGGTGCGACGCCGCGCTTGTAGATCCAGCCAATTTCCATGCGGCGGAAGCCGAGGTCGCGGATGACGGGCAGCTTCGTCTCGGCGTAGGCTTCGAACGAGGTGTTGTAGAAGAAGTTGCGATCGATGAAGATGGGGCGAATCGGTGTGGGTGGAATGCTATATTTGTTGGCGAAGAACTGGCGGCGGCTACGGGTCAGCTCCATCCACAGTTGCATCGAGAGTGGGGTGGAGGTGAAAAGGCGCACGCGCATCGGGGTGCGGTAAGGTGCGGCTATGCGACCGAGAAGCAACTGATGCGTGATCTCAACCGCGTTGTTGGCGCCGTTGCTACTGAGTAGCGTCATGTCGTGGCACTCATCGTCGAGATATTCGTAGAGCGTCCCTTGCTGTTGTCCTACAACGTGGAAGAATTGGCCGCCATCGATGAACGCGCCCCACCAGCCGAGGTTGCACGGGTCTCCGCCAAAAGTCACTTCGCGGTACCCGTGTGCATCCCCGCTGTAGCAGGCCATGCGGAAGGATCGCGCCCCCACGTAGTCGGAGCCCGTGGCGGCAAGACCGTAAAGCGTAAAGGAGTTCAGGTAGTGGTGTGAATCCTGGATCAGAAACGTGTCGCCGACGCCGTTGAAGCTCTTGCCGTTGATGGTCTGGCTGATGGGAATGAAGGTCCACTCGAGACGGCTTTCTTTTCCATCCGCGCTGAGCAACTCGAAGTGGAAGGTTGCGGCTTTCTCCAAGACGGTCAGTCGATCAAACGTCAACACCACGTTGGCGGAAATTGCGCCCACGCCGTTGCTCATGCCCGCTGGAATATAGTTCAGCGTGAAGGGCCGGCCGGGGCTGTTGGCCAGGATCGTGACGCCTTCCGGCGTCTCGGCGCGTAGCGTCACCGTATCCGAGTCAAAAATCAGCCGACATCCATTGTTGAGCGTGACCTGATAGATCGCGCCATTCTGGACAACGGTCGGGGTGGTCGTCAGCAATTCCTGCGTCTCTTGGAAATATGACGGCTCCACCAAAGGTGTGATAATCGGGATGTCGCCGGTGAAATTGACGCCTCGAATATTCGTGATCGAGAAGCCGTTCGACGCATACCCGAGCCCCGTGCCATTTCCGAAACCGAAGCTGCCCCAGGAGAAGCCGGGAGTGCCAGTTGCCGTCGCCGTAGACGTGCCTGCCACGACATTGTCGGAGATCCGTGTAAACCTAGCCGTCAGCACCTTGTTGGTGTAGCCGATGTCGATCCGGTAGTCCGTGGCGGTGGAGAGGTTGACGGGACTGCCTTCCCATGTCGTCGTACCATCTCGCAAGCAGGCATAGCCGCGCTTGACCGCTGCCGCGTTGTCGTCGGCAATCCGCACACCCGCAAAATCGGATGCGATCCAGCCGCTCGTTTCAACGAGGCCGACATACAGGCTGGCATAATTAATCGCCGTGCCCGTCTGCTTGATGTTGAAGGAGTTCAGGGAGGCTGCCCAGTCGTGCTTCCCTTCGAATCGTGCCGGAAGTGCGCGAGAGAAGACACCAACCTCCTGGGTGCCTTGGATGTTGGTGAATTCCAGATAGGACTTGGTAAGCGGATAGCGCGTCACCCAGGTGGCTTTCGATGTACCCTGCGCCCCCCAACCTGTTTTGCTGGTGGTCAACTCGTTCGAAAACGAGTAGGTCTGTGCAGATACGGACATCGCACCCGCGAGGGCGATGAGTGTAGCGGCAAGCTGAGTAGGACGGAAGTTCATGGTTTGAAAGAAACGGGGTTCAGGCGGATCAAGGATAAGGCATGGACCGCACAACGATCACGAGGCTTCGGGCGGGAAGGCTGGCGGTCGCCAGGTTGCCATTTCGCGTTACAGGGATATCGCCGTTCGGACCGACCGCAAGGACGATGGCATCCGTGGACGGTAAGGGGATTGTGGCGAGGGTTGGCTCGTAAAAAAACAGCGCATTGCCCCCGGCGTGGACCCACTGCGAGCCTTGGGAAGTTAGCACCACGCCCAGCGGTTGACCAAGATTGTCCTCAATTAAATTGAAGCAACGGTTCCGGTAGCGAATGCGATCGAGACGCGCACGATCCGCTTCTGTTTCGCCCGGCGGCACGACGTTCGGGCCGGTGGGAATACATTGGACGCTGAGCAACTTGAAAAGGTCGAGCGTGTCGAATAAAGCGACGTTCAAGACGAAGGGACTCGTCGCGTTGAGGATCGGCTCGTGCCCTTCCAATTCAAAATCGCCAGATATTTCGAAAGAATCGATTGCGACAGAGCTGATGCCCTCGGCAGTGAGTCCCAACCCCATGTTTCGCATGAGAGACATATACTCCATGCGCTCGGCGACCGTTGGTGCCGCGATCAACCGGCTGTAGTTGGCACTGTTGCGCAACCCTGCGCCATATTTTTCAAGCCTGAAGCCGTCGAGATTCGTCTGGGTTCGGACATCGCTAACATGCGTCACGGTGGACGTGAAGAAATCGCTGCCGAGATCAAATTGTACGAGGGGGGTGTCATCCTCGACCGTAACCGCTTCACCCTCAGGATTGTAAACGAGCCAATCTAGGTGCTGGGTCATATCCTCCGCAGCTCCATGCGCCATCTGATGCCGGGCATAGACTTCGATCCCCATCGCGTGGGCTTGGTCTACGAGCTCACGGATATCCTCCAGCACGCTGAGATTTGCTTTGTCAATCCCATTAATTTCCATGCGACGGAAGCCCAAGTCCTGGAGGACGGGTAGCGTTGCCTCGGCGTAGGCTTCGAATGAGGTATTGGTCGGGAAGTCATAGTCTGTGAAGAGGGGTCGGATTGGCGTCGGCGGAATGCTGTACTGGTTGGCGAAGAACTGGCGGCGGCTGCGAGCCAACTCCATCCACAGTTGCATCGAAAGCGGAGTCGAGGTGAACAGACGCACCCGCATCGGAGAACAGTAAAGCGCGGGCACGCGGCCGATGAGTAACTGGTGCGTGATTTCAACTGCGTTGTTGGAGGCGTTGCTGCCGAGCGATGTCATGTCGTGACACTCGTCGTCCAGATACTCGAAGAGTGTCCCTTGCTTTTGTCCGACGACATGGAAGAGTTGCCCTCCGTCGATGAATGCGCCCCACTCGCCGAGATCGCAGGGGGCACCCCCGAAGGTCGCCTCGCGATACCCAGGCGCATTCTCGCTGGCGCAGGCCAGGCGGAAGGCGTGTGCGCCTGCGTAATCGGAACCCGTCGCGGCAAGCCCATAGAGCGTGAGTTCATGAAGAAAATGGTTGGTGTCGTCGATCAGGAGCGTGTCGCCGACGCCGTCGAAGCGCTTGCCGTTGATCGTCTGGCTGATGGGCAGGAACGTCCACTCGAGGCGGCTTTCCTTGTCGTCCGCGCTACGCATCAGAAAGTGAAAGGTTGCGGCCTCCCCGTAAAGCGTCAACCGATCAAACGTCAGCACGACATCGGCCGGAATGGCTTGAACGTCGGCACCCGTGCCCGATGGCAGATAGCTCAGGCTGAGAATTCGCCCCGCGCTGTTGGCCAGGATGGTGATGCCCTCCGGCGTCTCGGCGCGTAGCGTCACCGTCGCAGGGTCAAAGAACACGCGACAGCCATTATTGAGTGTGATCCGATAATTTGCGCCGTCGCGAGCGACGTTGGGATTTCCCGTCAGCGGTTCCTGTCTCTCACTGAAATAGGCCGGCTCGACCAAGGATACGGAACGGACTGAAGGATTCAGTCCGCCCGCAATCATCATGAGCGAGCCAGAAAACCGACTCTCTCCAGTGAAACTGATGTCCCGCGCTTTGCCGATCGAAAAGCCGTTCATCGGATAGGTGACTCCGCCGCCAACCCCGAAGCCGATGCGGCTCCACGAGAAGCTGGGCGAGCCAGTTGCCTTCACCGTGGTTGTCCAGGAGCTGCCGGGGAACGTGGGGCTCGTGATGCGTGTAACCACTGTGTTGGTGGCGTAGCTCATGTCGAGCTGGTACTCGACATTGTTGTCCAGCGTTATCGTGTTTCCCGCTGATGTCGAAGCCCCGTCCCTCAGGAACGCGACGACGTTCACTTTTGTTGCACTGTTATTATCACTGATCCTCACGCCGGCGAAATCGGACGATGCGATCCAGCCATTGGTCTCCACGAGCCCGAGGTAGAGTTGGTTGTAGGTAATCGCGCCGCACTTCAGTGACAAGGTCTTCACCGTTGCCGTCCAGGTGTCTTTGCCTGTGAAGTGTTCGGGAAGCGCACGCGTGAAGGTTCCCACCTGTTGGGTGCCCTGAATGTTGTCGTAGGCAAGGTAGGAGGGGAAGGGAATAGCAGCGGTTATCCAACTGGCATTGAAGACGCCCGTTTTGAACCAATCGACGGTGCCGGTCGTCAACTCGTACAGAAACGAGTCCGTCTGCACATCGGTCTCCGCAGATGCGTACACGACGCTCGCTAGAGTGGCGAGCGTCGCGACGAGCTGGAGGTGGCGGAAGTGCAGGGTTCTCATGGTTTTTCTAAATTCTCTTCAACCGTACCGATGGAAAGAGGGTTTGCAAGTCGATTAAGGACGTTCGGCTGCCCGCACGACGATCATCAGGCTGCTGGCGGGAAGGTTGGCGGTTACGAGGTTGCCCTTTCGGGTCACGGGGATGTCACCGTTCGGACCGATTGCAAGGATGATTGCGTCAGCGGACGGCAAGGTTATTTCAGCGACTGTTGGTTCATAGAAATACAGCGAATTTCCATCGGTGTGGACCCACTGTGAACCTTGAGGGGTCAACACCACGCCCAGCGGTTGACCAAGATTGTCCTCAATTAAATTGAAGCAACGGTTCCGGTAGCGAATGCGATCGAGACGCGCACGATCCGCTTCTGTTTCGCCCGGCGGCACGACGTTCGGGCCGGTGGGGATACACTGGACGCTGAGTAACTTGAAGAGGTCGAGCTTGTCGAAAAAGTCCGTGCGCCAGAGGAAGGGGCTCGTCCCGTAAAGGATAGCCTCGTGTCCTTCCCATTGTGGATTGTCGAGCATCTCGAAGGAATCGATCACCACGGTGCTGATGCCTTCGCCATAGAGGCCTAATCCCATTTTCCGCATGAGGCGCACATACTCCAGACGCTCGGCAACGGTCGGCGAGGCGACCAACTGACTGTAGTTCGCGCTCTGGTGCAACCCGGCGCCATACATGTCGAGCCAGAACCCATCGAGAGTCGTCTGACGACGGATATCGGCAATGCGCGTCAAGGTGGAGCGGAGGAATCCGCTGCGCAGATCAAAGTAAGCGAGACAGTGCGCATAGGAACCTGCAACGAGGCTACCTGCGGGAGTGTAGACAAGCCAGTCGGGGTGCTGGCGCACATCTTCCGCCCCTCTCCAACCGTGCGCCATCTGATGCCAGGCATAAACTTCGATTCCCATCGCGTGGGCCTTGTCCACGAGTCCGCGGATCGCCTTTGCGCCGCCGAAGTCTTCCATGAGGATATCCTTGTATTCCGTCTGAAACCCTTTCCAATTATTCACTTGCCCTTTGGCATTCACGAGTGCTTCTACCGGCCAGGCTTGACCGTCGGCCGGCGCGACACCGCGCTTGTAAATCCAGCCGATTTCCATGCGGCGAAAGCCGAGGTCGCGGATCAACGGGAGTTTGGTCTTGCAGTAATCTTCGAACGAGGTGTTGTAGAAGAAGTTGCGATCAACGAAGATAGGCCGAATCGGTGTCGGCGGAATATTGTACTTGCTGGCGAAAAATTGACGGCGACTGCGAGCCAGCTCCATCCAGAGTTGCATCGAGAGCGGTGTGGCGGTGAAGAGACGCACGCGCATCGGGCTACGGTAAAGTGCAGGGACACGACCGATGAGTAAGCGATGTGTGATCTCGACGGCATCGTTGGCGCCGTTGCTGCCGAGTAGCGTCATGTCGTGACACTCGTCGTCGAGATATTCGTAGAGTGTCCCTTGCTTTTGCCCGACGACATGGAAGAATTGCCCGCCGTCAATAAATGCACCCCACCAGCCGAGGTTGGCGTTTGCGCTGCCAAAGGTTGCCGCACGATACCCGTGCGCATTGCCACTGTAGCAGGCTAGGCGGAAGGATCGTGCGCCCTGATAGTCCGAACCCGTGGCGGCAAGGCCGTGAAGCGTCAGCTCGTGAAGGTAATGGTTCGGATCGTCGATCAAGAACGTGTCGCCGACACCGTTGAAACGCTTGCCGTTGATTGTCTGCGTGATGGGCAAGAACGTCCATTCGAGGCGGCTTTCTTTTCCATCTGCGCTACGCATTAAAAAACGAAAGGTTACTGCTTCTCCAAAATAGGATAGACGGTCAAAGGTCAGCTTCACACCAGCGGGAATTGCTCGGACACCAGTGCCCATGCCTTCAGGCATATAGCTCAGGGTAAAGATGCGACCGGGGCTGTTGGCCAGGATCGTGACGCCTTCCGGCGTTTCGGCGCGTAGCGTCACCGCATCAGGGTCGAAGATCAAGCGACAGCCATTGTTGAGCGTAACTTCATAATTCACGCCGTTACGAACCGTCTTGGGACCGCCGGTTAGTCGTTCGTGCGTCTCACGAAAATATCCCGGAGCCACTAGGGGGACGGAAACCGACATTGAGAAATCAAGGGGCCGGATGTCCCCCGTGAAACTGATGTCTCGTATTTTTGCGATCGAGAAGCCATTGTGCGCGAACGCAAGCCCTTCACCATTCCCGATCCCGAAATCGCTCCAGGAGAAGTCAGGCGTACCGGTTGCCGTCGCGGTGGACGTGCCGACCACCGCATTATCGGATACGCGTATGAAGGTGGCGACTAGCACTTTGTTGGTGTAGCCGATGCTGATCCGATAGTCCGTGGAAGTAGAGAGAGGCACCGCCTCTCCCACCCATGCTGTGTTCCCATCCCTCAAGTGGGCTTGGGCGAATTTGATGGAAGGAGAGCTGATGTCGCTCATTCGTACGCCGGCGAAATCGGACGCAATCCAACCTGTGGGTTTCATCAGTCCGATGTACAGATTGTTGTAAGAAATCGGATTCCCCGTTTGATTCATTAAGAAGGAGTTCACGGTAGCCGCCCAAGGGTCCTTCCCCTCGAAACGTGCAGGAAGCGCACGCGAGAAGGTGCCCACCTGCAGGGAACCTTGGATATTGTCGAATGCCAGATAGGACGTGGCAGGCGGAGCCGCCACCACCCAATTAGCCTTCGACGTGCCTTGCTTAACCCATCCTGTTGTGCCAGTGGCCAATTCGTTCGAAAACGAGTAGGACTGTACAGAGGTCTTTGCAGAGGCGGACACGGCACTCGCGAAGACGACGAGCATAGCCATGAGCTGCTGCAGAGGAAAGTGTTTTGTTTTCATGGGGTTTTAAAAACTCTCCGTTAGATGGACTAAACGTGGGCCGCATGCGGATCAGGGACGTTTTGCAGACCGCACGACAACCATCAGGCTTTGGGCGGGAAGGTTGGCGGTTACGAGGCTGCCCTTTCGTGTCACGGGGATGTCACCGTTCGGACCGATTGCAAGGATGATCGCGTCAGCGGACGGCAAGGTTATTTCAGCGACTGTTGGTTCATAGAAAAATAGCGAATTTCCATCGGTGTGAACCCACTGTGAGCCTTGAGGGGTCAACACCACGCCCAGCGGCTGCCCGAGATTGTCCTCGATCAAGTTGAAGCAACGGTTCCGGTAGCGGACGCGGTCCAGGCGCGTGCGTTCCGCGTCGGTTTCGCCTGGCGGAAAGACGGCGGGGCCGGTTGGGATGCACTGGATGCTGAGTAACTTGAAGAGGTCGAGTTTGTCGAAAAAGGCTGTGCGCCAGATAAAAGGGCTCGTGCCGTAAAGGATAGCCTCGTGCCCTTCCCAAAAGGGGTTGTCGAACATCTCCGGGGAATCGATCACGACCGTGTTAATGCCCTCGCCATAGAGGCCCAAGCCCATTTTCCGCATGAGGCGCACGTACTCCAAGCGCTCGCCGACCGTTGGCGACGCGATCAGCTTGCTGTAATTGGCGCTCAGATGAAGACCGGCGCCATACATGTCGAGCCATAATCCATCGAGATTTGTCTCGCGACGGATGTCGGCAATCCGCGACAAGGTTGAGCGGAGGAAGCCGCTGCGTAGATCGAAATAGGCGAGACAGTGAGCATACGAACCGGCAACGATTTTGCCTGTGGGGTTGTAGACGAGCCAGTCGGGGTGCTGGCGCACATCTTCTGCCCCTCTCCAACCGTGCGCCGTCTGGTGCCAGGCATAAACTTCGATTCCCATCGCGTGGGCCTTGTCCACAAGTCCGCGGATCGCCTTTGCGCCGCCGAAGTCTTCCATGAGGATATCCTTGTATTCCGTCTGAAACCCTTTCCAATTGTTCACTTGGCCATTGGCATCCACCAGTGCTTCAACCGGCCAGGACTGGCCGTCGGCCAGCGCGACGCCTCGCTTGTAAATCCAACCGATTTCCATGCGACGGAAGCCCATGTCACGGATGACCGGTAGTTTGGTTTTGGCATACTCTTCAAACGAGGTTTTGTAGAAGAAGTTTCGATCGATGAAGATGGGTCGAATCGGTGTCGGTGGAATGTTGTACTTGCTGGCGAAAAATTGGCGGCGACTGCGAGCCAGCTCCATCCACAGTTGCAGCGAGAGTGGGGTGGCGGTGAACAGACGCATTCGCATCGGGGTGCGGTAAAGCGCGGGCACGCGACCGATAAGCAACTGGTGCGTGATCTCGATGGCGTCGTTCGTGTCGTTGCTTCCGAGCGATGTCATGTCGTGACATTCGTCATCCAGATATTCGTAGAGTGTCCCTTGCTTTTGTCCGACGAGATGGAAGAATTGGCCACCGTCGATGAAGGCACCCCACTCGCCGAGATTGCTGCGCTCGCCACCGAAGGTTACCTCACGGTATCCATTCTCTTTTCCGCTGTAGCAAGCCAAGCGGAAGGATCGTGAACCCACATAGTCGGAGCCCGTGGCGGCAAGGCCGTGAAGCGTGATCTCATGAAGGTAATGGTTCGGATCGTCGATCAAGAATGTGTCGCCGACGCCGTTGAAGCGCTTGCCGTTGACCGTTTGCGTGATGGGCAGGAAGGTCCATTCAAGACGGCTTTCTTTTCCATCTGCGCTACGCATTAAAAAACGAAAGGTTGCCGCTTCTCCGAAATAGGATAGCCGGTCAAAGGTCAGCTTCACGTCGGCACGAATGGCTTTCACAGTATCGCCCATACCCGCAGGAATGTAGCTCAGAGTAAAGAGGCGACCGGGGCTGTTGGCCAGAATCGTGACGCCTTCCGGCGTTTCGGCGCGCAGCGTCACGGTTTCGGGGTCGAAGATCAGGCGACAGCCATTGTTGAGCGTGACCTGGTAGATCGCGCCGTCGCGGACCGTCTTGGGGCCGCCCGTCAGCCGTTCGTGTGTCTCCCGGAAGTATCCCGGGGCTACTAAGGGAACAGGAGCGGCAGAACTGATTAGCCCGCACCCCGCGATGCACAAGAGAATCAGGTAAACGAAATGTGAAGAACGAAGAAACATAAGAGACCCTTTCGAGTTAATCAACGCGGCGCGGATGCCGCGTCTACAAAAATACCATTTCGTTTTCCGGCAAGGTTAGAACGTCTGAGGTTAAACCTCTCCTCAGATGCAAATGAATAACCAACGGGGAAGGGCGTTGAGCAGCCCAATGCTTACCGAATCACGAATAAGGTTCCTGGGGGCGGAATATCTCCCGTGAAGTTGATGTCCCGCACCCGGTTGATGGAAAATCCGTTGGCCGCATACGCGACCCCGAGACCGTTCCCAAAACCAATGTTGCCCCATGAGAAACTAGGCGTTCCGGTCGCCGTCGCGGTGGACGTGCCGACCACCACACTGTCTGAAAGCCGGGTGAACGTTGTCACGACGACGTTATTGGTGTAGCCGATGTCGATCCGGTAGTCCACAGAGGTGGAAAGGTTGACAACACCGCCCGCCCATGACGACGCTCCGTCCCTCAAGAAGGCATAGCCGCGCTTGCCCGACGCAGTGTTGTTGTCAAGAAATCGCACGCCGGCAAAGTCGGAATTGGTCCATCCGTTCGTCTCGATCACCCCGAAATAGAAATGGTTGAAAGTGGCCGCCGCACCCGTCTGCTTGAACATGAAGGAGTTCACGGTAACTGCCCAGTCGTGCTTCCCCTCGAATCGCTTCGGCAGAGCCTTCGAGTAGGTGCCCACCTGAGCGGCAAGGGAGCCTTGGATGTTGTCGTATGCCAGATAGGACTCGCCGGGTGGGGTGACCGGAATCCAGTTTTCTTTACACGTACCCACCTCGTACCAACCGACCGTGGAGTCGGTCAACTCGTGCTCAAGCGTGAAGGTCTGTGCGGAGACGGTTACCGCGCCCGTGAGGGCGACGGCAATAAAGGCCAAAAAGGCCGGACGGAAGTGCATCAGTTTCATTGATATCTCCTCGCTCTACCGCCGGATAGGCGGATTTTTTAAAGTAATTCACTAGCAAACAAATCAACTAGCAAACAACGTGCCAATCTTCGCAGCGTCGTCTTCTGGGCCTCTGTTTCCATCTAATCGAGATGATTTTGGGAAAATATTGCGATTTATCGTATTTTTGCCCTAAACGGCATGGAATTGAACTGGAAGCTAATGCCTTTGAGTGCCAATTGTTTGGCTAGGTGACGAATGATTGGCGAATTCTTGTCGGGGAGTCAAGAACTCACGGCAGGAATCCACGAGCTTGCGTAGCGGCACAGACCGTTCGCACCGCGAGCATCATGGCGGCTTGTCGCATCGGGATGCCGCGCTCGTTCGCGAGAACACGAACCTGCTGGTAGCAATCAGCCATCCGTTGGTTAAGACGTCTATTCACTTCCTCCAATGCAATCTGCTCTTGTTGCGTTTCTTGCGTGTATTCGAGGTAGCTGACGAACACCCCACCTGCGTTGGCAAGGATGTCAGGAATCACCTGAATGCCTCGTGCCTTCAGGATTTCGTCGGCCTCGGGCGTTGTTGGAGAGTTCGCGCCTTCGACAATCAAATTCGTGCGGAGACGCGGCGCGTTTGTTGCCGTAATCTGACCCGCTGCTGCCGCAGGCACGAGAACATCGCACGGTCGCTCCAGCAATTCGTTCCCATCCACCGCCTCACCACCAGGGAAGCCGACCACCGTGCCGTTTTTGCGCTCGTACGCTGTTAGCGCGCTGACATCGAGGCCTTTCGGATTGTAAAGGCCACCATGAATATCACTGGCACCAACTACCAAAACTCCCTCTTCCGCCAAAAGGCGCACAGTGACCCCGCCGACGTTGCCAAAGCCCTGTACGATGGCGCGCGCATCCTTCGGCTCGATCTTCAAGTCGCGAAGTGCGCGCAAGCAGCAGATCATGACACCGCGTCCTGTTGCTTCGCGGCGTCCGGGAATACCGCCGATCAAGATCGGCTTGCCGGTGACGTAACAGCCCTCCGTCCTCGCCGCCCCGATCGAGAAGCTCAAGGCGTCGCGAAGGTGCCCCATATCCGCTTCATTGGTACCCATGTCGGGGGCTGCCACATAGACGAGAGGGCCGAGATGCCGCGCAGCATTGCGTGCGAAGGAGCGGATAATAATCTCCTTGTCGTCTGCCCCCAGTAGCGCAGGATCCGCAACAATTCCACTCTTTCCTCCGCCAAAGGGAACGCCGATGAGCGCACACTTCCACGTCATCTCCATCGCCAGTCCAGTCACCTCGTCTAGGGTGACGCTCGGTGTCATGCGGATCCCGCCTTTCGAAGGGCCGAGTGCCTGAGAATGACGAACGACGAAGGCTTTAACAATGTGAACTTTGCCGTCAGAAAGTTGTGGGGATAGCGTTAGCTCAATCCGTTCCTTGGCCACTTGTATCTTGGCAAGTGCCTCCTCCGACACCGTACCCGCAAGCAGTGCACACGTCTGTTCAAGATTAACTTGGGCAGTTGAGAGAATCGTCGAGTTTTTTTTCATAAAGACCTTGTCCTCAAAGATGCTTACAGCTTGGCGGCTTGAAGAGCCACTTTGCGGTAGGCGGCAGCGTAGCACTCGATCTCGTCTGGACGATCATGCTTGAACCAGGGCACTCCTAGCGTGGTTTCGGCAATCCGCTCGGTGTGAGGCAGGCTGCCCGGCCCCTGACGGACATCGCGCTGACCGAATGCCACCACGGTGGGCTTCCCGAGACCGAAGGGATCCGCTTCGTGGAAAACAGCGTGGGTGTGTAGTGGGAAATTGGCTCCAGGGCTGCAAGACCCGACGCCTTCCGCTTGCACCGCTTCGCAGAACCGTGCGCAAGAGAGGCCTCCCAGTTCCTCAGAGCGATAAAGTCCGCGAGGGTAATACCAAGAACCCATGGTGCTTCCCGATCCGGCGGGGGGACGATGCGCATGGATACCGGGTACGCCTTCCAAAAGATCCCAGAATCGATTGAGAGCCTTTTGAATCTCAGTGCTGCGCTCTGGGAAGTGGCGAAGTTGTGTGCGGCCCATCGCCGAACACGTCTGGTTCATCCGATGCTTGCAGCCGCCCAGTGGAATGCCCTTGAAGCGCGATAGTTCACCATGCACTTCTGCCGTCGCTTGCGCGAATCGACTGGAACCGCCTGTGCGTTCGTAGTGCCCGTAGGCGATAGCCCGCTCGAAGATCTCGCGATCATTCGTCAACAACATGCCGCCTTCACCGACAGCAAACCCCTTGCCGCCCATCATGCTCATGCCGGAGGCATCGCCAAAGGTTCCGCAAGGACGACCCTTGTAGAGCGAGCCGTGTGCGTGGGAGACATCCTCGATCACCTTGACGCCGCGTCGCTTGGCGATTTCCATGATAGTATCCATGTCGCATGGATAGCCTGCATAGTGTACGACGACGATCACTTTGGTTTGAGGCCCAATGCGGTGCTCGATGTCTTTCGGGTCGATACACAGCGTGCTTGGATCGATGTCGGCGAAATTGACAGATGCGCCTAGGCTTAACGCGGGTGCAGCACTCGCCCAATAGGTCATTGAGGGACAGATGATCTCATCGCCTGCTCCAACGCCGCAAGCCCAGAAAGCTCCCAGCAGTGACGCCGTTCCATTGCAATAAGCGAGAGCGTGCTTCACGCCGACCCAGTCGGCGTATTCTTTTTCGAACGCTTTCGTAATATCGGTTCCCGACATTGTTCCTGCTCGAACGACATCGAGAATGGCCTGCTCATCCTCTTGTGTAACAATTGGCCAATGGAAGAGAGAGGTGTCGTGGTTTTGGACTGCCTTCTCGCCCCCCAAAAGGGCAAGGGTATTGTCTTGGGAACTCGTCATATCACTCAATCTTTCGTTTGTTTGTTAAGCCTCGTGCGTGTTAAAATATAATGGCTTTGCGATTCCACATTAAGTCTATATGCAAATCCCGTGCCAGATGAGAATCATGGGTCGATATCGTATGAAAAGCCTAGATTAGCTGCATCTCGCATGTAATAAACCTGATTTTCGTCGGGTTAAGTGCCGATTATTTGTCGTACTGGCAAAAAGGTGCCGTTTTTTTCTAGATCAATTCTGGAGCAGGCCTTTCCGGGTAGGATCTCCCAGTTGGAAATAACAGTGAAAAGATTAGGTTTGCCTCGCTTGCAGAAATTCTTGTTTCAGCCTACTCGCGGAAGATGCTCTGGCAAGGTTGATTGATTCGCCAAAATTTTGGCGAAATGTGTTGGTCTAGGGTTGACATCCTAAGGACGGACAGGGTAAGCTTACTCCTATTTGAAAGAGACGTTCTATTTTTTAGGGACGGAAAATATTTTTTTATGTGACAGAAATGCTTTGTGAAATGACCATGCATACTATTCTAGCAACCAGTGGCTATCTTCCGGCAACGATGCGCGAGTTAAAGCGGCATTGGAATGTGGTGGATCTTTATGACCAGAGTGAAGCGGTGGAGTGGTTGCGCAACTGCACAGAACTCCCTTTGGCTGTGGCTATGGGCAATGTTAAACCGCGTGCAGACCTGCTGCGTCCTTGGCATCCCGGCGACAGTCAGATGCCAGCGAGCCTGCTGCTTCCAGCCATTCATCATATCGACCCTGATCTCCCCGCCGTTATCTCCGCAGCCGAGTCGCAATCGGGCGCGATTGTCGAATTGATTAAATCGGGAGCCTTCGACTACGTGGTGGAGCCTTCCATCGGTGGGGACACTGAGACCATTGAACGCTATACGCGTGATCTGGTGATGGCGTTGCAACGGGCGGTTCAATGGCGCGTGACGCTCTTAGAGAACCGCAGTCTCCGCCAGCGATTGGCGGGCGATGCAGTGGGCCTTCCCACCCTGACCCGATCCCCACGCATGCGCCGCATCCTCGATCTCGCGGAGAAGGTGGCATCCACCCCCGCAACTGTGCTGCTAATCGGCGAATCGGGTACAGGCAAGGAGTTGGTGGCACACGCCATCCATGAGCTGTCCGGTCGTGCCAAAGAGCCATTTGTCGCGATCAACTGTGGTGCTCTCGGCGAAACATTATTGACCAGCGAGCTTTTCGGCCATGTCAAAGGTGCCTTCACCGGTGCCGATGCCAATAAGTCCGGTCTCATCCGGGAAGCCGGAACGGGAACGCTCTTCCTCGACGAAATTGCCACCATTTCCCCCAGCTTCCAAGCCTTGCTTTTGCGCGTACTTGAAGAGCGTCTAGCCCGTCCGGTCGGTGGGGGCGGGGACTACCCCGTGCGCTGTCGCTTCGTGGCGGCCGCCAACCGGGACCTAGAGGCGATGGTTGCTAAGGGTACGTTCCGCGAGGACTTGTTTTATCGTCTCAATGTATTCCCGCTACATCTTCCCCCGCTCCGCCAGCGGATTGAAGACATCCCCGTGCTGGCGCAGCACTTTCTCGTCGCGGCGGCACGCGAATACGGGTGCGATGTGGCAGGGTTCGATCCGGTTGCCATGGAGCGCATGGAAAAAGCCGACTGGCCCGGAAATGTCCGGCAATTACGCAATGCGATCGAACGGGCAGTCATTCTGTGTTCAGGAACTCGCATCGGAGTTGCGGAGATTCAAGAAAGTGTTCGTCTGCCCGCCGGGGAAGGCGAAGTGCCGACGGATACAAGCGAGGATTATCAGGTGTCTATGCGATGCCACGAGCGCGCTATGTTGCAACGTGCCCTTGTTGCGTGTGACGGTAACATAACCCAGACAGCTAATCGGCTTAACATGAAGCGCACAACCTTGGCCTATCGGCTACAACAATTGGGCTTGTCGAAAGGTGCTGCTGAAGGGTCTGAATAATCAGCAGTACCAATCTCCAAAAGTTTGGCGAAATGCGTTGGTCTAATATCGTCATGTTGAAATATGGAAAAGAATCTCGCGCAGAGTCGCAGGGACGCAGAGTAAAGAA
>CAZKJH010000023.1:0-34737 GCA_964553035.1 uncultured Lentisphaerales bacterium
CTTTTATAATGTTGAAGTTAGCTGCTTGTTTAAAACAACGGATTAGTGCTGTACGAGACAAAATATAACAGATGCGTTTCAAGAAAAGTAGGGGGTTTTTTGAACTAGTGAAAAACGGACGATTTAAACGTACGTTTTTAAGTCATAATCTTGTCTCAGCCAGTATGCTATATTGATGACGTTTTCCAGTGAGAATCGGGAAACGCCCCGAGAGACGTTGCAACGCCCCTCGGGGCTGGTCGGCGACGACGATTGTAATCTTGCAAAAGAATTCGAGATTACGTAGAACGGCTACGTGCGGCAGAGTTAACACGTCGCTACGTATCCTCGGGAAGGACGAGCGTCTGCTCGTCCACCGTGGGGCAAGCAAAGCCAGACGCCGCAAGGCGATGGAGCGTCTCGGCGCCCTCGGCAATCTGCTGGAGGGCAGCCTCTGCCGCGCTGACCGCGGCGAGGCCGTCCGCTACCAGCTCACCGACAAGGTTGCGGGCCGAAGCCGCACGCTCTACGTCCCTGCGGACATGGCCGGGGAGGTACGGCATAGACGCCAAGCGGATCGCGTGCTCCAGCCCGAGCCATCCGCTTCACCGGAGCCGTCGCAGACCGCGACGCTCGGCACCGCTCGGCCATAAGGCGGCGGAGATACGGGGTTTCAACGGGTCCGGGCGAAAAGTCGCAGGGACAGGGTCGCGAGGAGAGATGATTTAGAATTCAAGAGACAAGAATTGCTGGGAAGACATTAACGTAATCTTGATATTTTATTCAAGATTACATTATTGGATTGGTAACCTCTGGTTGATTCTGAATTCTGGCTTCTGACTCCTGTGGGCGTCAACCTATTTGCAATCGCACACGCTAACCGTCTTTCTGTCGCTAAACATCTTTCTTGAACTATCATCAAATAAAAGGTACTTTAGTTGGCCTCAGAGGAGATATTATGTTTTCGGTTTTTTTAAAGGCAAAGTTGCACCATCTTACCGTCACGTCGGCGGAGTTGAACTACCAGGGTAGTCTGACTGTCGATCAAAATTTCATGGATATGGTGGGGATCCGCCAGTATGAGAAGATCTTGGTGTCAAATTTGGACAACGGCGAGCGGTTTGAAACGTATGCAATTGCCGGTGAACGTGGTTCGAAGGTCTGCTGTCTCAACGGAGCCACGGCCCACAAGGGAAAAGTGGGCGATCACGTGATTATTTTTACCTTCTGCTTCCTATCTGATGAGGAAATCGAAACGCATAAGCCGCGGATTGCCGTTTTCGGCGATGATAACACGGTGATCCGTAACAGTCAGATTTGAGCCGACATGAGCAATAAATTCGATTCTTTCGCTTGGAGTACGTGGAAACCCACGGAGGAGGCAACGCTTCTGTTTGCCTTCGACGACAAGGGGCGCGTCCTGTTAATCCATAAGAAACGCGGGCTTGGAAAAGGCAAGATTAATGGCCCTGGCGGAAGGCTTGAGCCTGGCGAGACTCCGGTTCAGGCGGCGGTTCGCGAAACCTCAGAGGAGGTCGGGCTTGAAGTTCTCGATCCTCAGTTCTGCGGCACCTTGCACTTTCATTTTACGGATGGTTATAACTTGACGGGTTATATCTACAAAGCCTACCGTTGGGTAGGTGAGCCCATTGAGACCGATGAGGCGTTGCCCGAGTGGTTTTCTGTGGGCGCGATTCCTTACGAGCGGATGTGGGCCGATGACCTTTACTGGTTCCCACTCCTCTTGGATGGGATTATTTTTGAAGGTAAATTTATTTTCGACGGAGAAACGATGCTTTACAAGTCGATTCAAACGAATGGGATAGTAGGTAAGGAGTGAAACAATGCAGGTAGTCATAAGCACGATCAAGGTTCCCGAAAGAATTCGCAAAGAAACGGGAAACTTAGAGCCATTGATGGAGAGTTTAACTCGCTGCGGACAGCTTAACCCGATTACGCTCACCCGCGAGTTGGAACTGATCGCAGGGTTCCGGCGTCTCTCTGCCGCGCAGCGTTTGGGCTGGAAAATGATCGATGCTACGATTGTTGACGGGCTTTCTGAAGAACAGCGTCTAGAAATGGAACTGGGAGAGAACCTCTACCGCAAAGATTTCACGCCTGACGAACTATTAGAAGGTGTTAAGCGGCTCGATGCCTTGCGTAACCCCAAGTTTGGAGCGCGAGTAAAGAAAGCATTCAAGAGCATTGTTGGAAAGCTTGCCTTCTGGAAGCGCCGCCCCAACACTTCCGAGCACTCGACTGATGTCGCCCCTGCGACGAAACGTATTGAATCAAAGCGTCCCACTATTGACGATGATTCTGGAGATTATGGGATCTAATGAAATACAACGCAGCACGACGCACAGAGCAGTTGATTGGACGTGAGTGCTGTGAACGTCTTGCGGCCGCGCATGTGATCGTCGTTGGCCTTGGTGGCGTGGGCTCGTATGCCGCAGAAGCATTGGCTCGTGGCGGAGTGGGAACCCTGACGCTGGTGGATTTCGACATCGTGTCGGAGTCGAACCTGAACCGGCAGCTCGTGGCACTGACGTCGACTATCGGCAGACTAAAAGCGGATGTGATGCGTGAGCGGATTCTCGACATTAATCCAGAAGCCGTTGTCCATGTGTTTCTCTTAAAGTATTCGGCGGAGACCTCCGATCAGCTTCCGCTCAACACGTGCGACTATATTGTTGATGCTATCGACATGGTGCCCGCTAAGGTTGAACTCATCGTTCAGGCCAAAAATGCAGGGAAGCCCGTGATTAGTTCCATGGGTGCTGGCAACAAGCTTGATCCTTCGCTATTCTTGGTTACGGATCTCTTTAGTACTGCTAATTGTCCCTTGGCGCGAATCATGCGCAAGAAGCTTCGGAAACGGGGTGTGGATGCACTCGAGGTGGTGTTCTCTCCGGAGACACCACGCGAAATTGATGCCGAAGCGTTGGAGGAGTCAGAAGCTGCATCGAAGAAGATCTTCCCTGGCAGCATTTCTTTTGTACCTTCCGTGGCAGGGTTGATGATGGCGGGCGTGGTTATTCGGCGCATTGCAGGAGTCTAACTTATGTGCCCCTTATCTTATTCTTTTGTGGCGGCGGCTTTTGTTTCGTGTTTTGCTGAGCGGTTTTTGCATGATTCGGGTGGGGTTGGCATCGCCATGTTGCTGGCGGTTTTTACTGTGCTCTTGCCCGAGCTTTTGCAATGCACTGTCGTGCTTCCGCGCTTCAAGCCAGACGTGATGATCACGGCTGACCCACTCCAACCGGATGCGAAGACGGTGGCGGGTGGAATCAAGGCGGCCATGCGGCATTGCTTTTCGATTCAGCGTCCTGTGTCCGTTTTTGTTTCGCGAGTGCCGGGATACAAGGTTGAAATAGCGCTCAACGCCGTTCGAGAACATTGCTTTGTTGAGATTTTAGACGAAAAGGATTTGGTAAGTGTGAGCAAGAGCCAAGCGGCTTTGCCATTGTTTTCGCCCGGACTTGAGCAGGCGTATTTTCAATTAACAGAAAACAGCGAGAATTTGCGACTTATTCTTAGGCCAGACAAAATTGGAGGCGATTCGATTCGTTACGCTGCACCGCACGTCTCCAAGTATGCTCAATTGAATTCTGGGTGTGTTTTATTTTTTGCGGCGTTAATGTTTGCAGGAGTGCTGACCGCTTGTATCGCTGTGCTTCCTTTCTTGTTACTCCGACTCGGTGTTGGACTCCGGAAAGGATCACGCGTGGCGTTTCCGACCACCTGCCCGAATTTCGGAAGAAAGACATTTATTTTGACAACGGTGTCTTCGTTAATGATACTAGTGAACTTGTTCCGTTTTGGCATGTTCTAGTTGCCACTTTAGAATCAGGAGTTTACGATGATAGACGATGAGAGAGTAGGGCGTATTTTTGCGCGACGATCCTTTGGCATTAAGCTGGGGCTCGACATGACGCACGCACTTCTCGCCGAGCTCGGAAATCCAGAGGCAAACCTGAAGATCGTTCATGTGGCAGGAACGAATGGCAAGGGCTCTGTTTCGACCCTCGTGGCTTCCGTGCTGGCGTGTTCCGGTTTGAAGACTGGGCTTTATACGTCACCGCATCTGGTCCGGCTCAATGAGCGCTTTAAGATCAACGGTGTCGACATTGAAGACAGGGAATTGGAGCCTCTTCTCGAGGAGATCGAGGATGCCGCACTCCGCGTTGAGAAATCTGGTGTGGGTGTGCCGACATTTTTTGAATGCATGACGGCATTGGGTGTCCTCTGGTTTGTTCGAAGCGGAGTCCATATTGCCGTTGCAGAGGTGGGCATGGGCGGTCGCCTTGACGCGACGAATGTGCTTTCGCCGCTTGTCAGCGTGGTGACGCGAATTGGCCTCGATCATCAGGAGTATCTCGGCGACACGATTGCAAAGATTGCGGCTGAAAAGGCGGGCATTATCAAGCCGGGCGTGCCCGTGGTGTGCTCGATGATGCCAGACGAGGCTGTGGCGGTGATTGATGCAAAGGCCAGGTCTGCGGGAGCCCCCTTGGTGAAAGCATGGGATCGCGTGACGGTAGGGCGGATCTCTGGTAATTTGCACGGACAAAAAATTTCGCTTGAAAGTGCGTATGATGACTATGGTACTGTAAACATGAAACTTGCCGCCTCGTATCAACTTGAGAACATTGCCACCGCAGTGGCAACGGTGGAGGTGCTTCAAGGAGTCCTCGGCGTTGACTTCGGTCGCAAGACGCTTGTGAAAGGTCTGTCTGCGGCAGAATGGATGGGACGCTTCCAGTGCATCGGCGAACACCCGGATGTGATTCTCGATGGGGCTCATAATCCCGACGGTGCGGCTGCGCTCGTCAAGGCACTGACGGATGCGAAGTGTGGGAAGAAGGTGCGCTTTGTGGTGGGGCAATGTGCGGACAAAGACTCGGACGGGTTTTTCAAAACGATTGCTGGAATTTGTGGCAGAGTCTGGACTGTGCCCCTTCAAAATTCACGATCTGCAACGCCACAGCGTCTCGTCGAGCATGCGGCTCGCTACGGCCTTGAGGCAGCGGCGTGCCATTCGCTTGCCGAGGGCATTGCGGCGGCGAAGGCGGATGCATTAGCGAACGATACCCCTGTCGTTATCTGCGGCTCTCTCTTTCTTGTTGGAGAAGTTTTGGAACACTCAAGTCGTAACGCCGAGGCGGTAGACTCGGAATAATTCTCTTAATCCACGTCTCCCTTTTAACCACCAGAGTTTTAACTTTGCAAGTCGGCAAGGGCAGGGCATCGTGTGGCAGAGTCGCCGTTGGCCCATGAGAAGGGGAAATCACGACACTGCGTTGGCTTGACGTTGTTCACTTGGCAAAGATCGTTGGTATCGAGCAAAATGCACGAACCATCTGGATTGTCCTTGAGGACGAGTCCGCGTCTATCAGAACTGAGCGATGTGTAGCGATCCGTAAAATCGGTTACGCTGAGTTCAAGGTCGGCAGCAATCGCGACGACTTCGTCACTGCGTAGGTGTACGAGCCCTGGAATGCGGCAGCAACTGCCACAGTGCTTACATTTAAAATTCGCTTTCAGTCCGTCGTTCACCATCTTACTCTCGGTTTTAATCGGCTCTCTATGTCGGGTCAATCCGACATCGCTGAGAGCAATGCTGGGATGACAAAGCCGAGACTCAGGCAGAGAAGTATCCACAGCAGAGCATGCCACAGCGTGGTCATTTTTATTGCTTTGGAATGCTTCATGGCTATAAACTCAAGCCATTTTGTGAATTCCGCTCCGCAATGACTGCAACGCATGTTTTTCATGTTGCCCGGTGTGAATTGCATCCAACGCTGGGGTCGCATTCTCCATAATTCTTTTGACTTGCAGTAGGGACATTTCATTTGGTGGAGTCACTTTCATCCCATAAGCTAACCCAGAAACTTTCTGACGCCTTATGATAATGACATTCATTATACAGGGGTGAGGCGGGAGAAGTCAATCCTTGATTCGCTATAATTTCGTCAGTTTGAAAACGCTGGCCTCGGGGCCGTTCCGCCTGTAACCTACACGTTTTCAGACAGGCGTCTGAAATGCCCTGCAGAGGCGCAAGCTGGGATTCTGGGGATAAAAAGAGGAACGTAGAGTAAGAGAATTATTCCGAGTCTACCGATTCGCCCCCCCCCCTCTCTCAGCCACGGTAGTGGCGCAGAATACTCTTAATCCACGTTAAAAGATCCATAGTTAGCGCCATTCACGCCTGTCCCCTAATTTTTCGGGGAAAGGAGTCGACAAAGCTCGCGACAAAGAAGAAATCACACGCAAAACCCCTATTTTCAGGCATTCCTGACGCATCCATCGGCAAACGCGCTTTTGAAGCAGTCAGACCTATCATCAAAAAACCAAATAAAATGGTGGGGGAAAGGGGGCGGTGTGCCTGTTTTCAGCCCCTATGGGATGCTAGTGTGGTGGAGTCTAAGCGTAGCGATGACTAGGAAATCGGGTTTCCGCAATCTAAGGTAGCGAAGATATCGTCAAGTGTTTCTGCACGACGAATCATGACCGGCATTCCGTCTGTGCGGACAAGCCACTCAGCGGATCGTGTTTTCCCATTGTAGTTGAAGCCCATGGCATGTCCGTGTGCACCAGTGTCATGGATAATGGCAATGTCACCAGGAACTATTTCTGGAAGCAGTCGATCAATAGCGAACTTGTCGTTGTTTTCACAAAGCGAGCCCGTGACATCGTACAGGGTATCGCAAGGGGCGTCTTCTTTGCCCAGAACCGTGATATGGTGATACGCGCCGTAAAGTGCAGGTCGCATGAGGTTGGCCATGCAAGAATCGAGGCCGACGTAATTTTTATAGGTTTTCTTGACATGCAAGACTCGGGAGACCAGCCATCCGAAGGGGCCCGTCACCATGCGGCCACATTCCAAAACGATTCGTGGCATGGGCAAGCCCGCTTTGATAAGAATGGTATCGCAGACCTTTCGGATGCCTTCTCCAACCGCCACGAGGTCGACTTTCTCTTGTTCTGGTCGATAGGGAATTCCAATTCCGCCGCCGAGATCGATGAACTCGAAGCTTATGTCTAATTTCTGGGAGAGCTCGACTACGAGATCGAAGAGAAGGCGAGCCGTTTCAACGAAGTAGTCGGAATTGAGCTCGTTTGAAGCGACCATTGTGTGAATGCCGAAACGCTTCACCCCTTTGGCTTTGAGCAGGCGATAACCTTCAAACATCTGATCGCGAGTAAAACCGTATTTTGCCTCCTCGGGCTTGCCGATGATGGTGTTACCAGTCTTGGCCTTGCCGGGATTGAAACGACAGCAGACAAATTCGGGAAGATGTCCGCAGGCTTTTTCAACGGCCTCAATATGCGTGATGTCGTCGAGATTAATGATGGCACCGAGCGCGAAAGCTTTTTTGAATTCGGCATCAGGCGTATCGTTCGAGGTAAAAATAATGTCCTCGCCTTTGATCCCGAGCCGCTCGGAAAGAACGAGTTCTGCCATGGAGCTACAGTCCATTCCGAATCCCTGCTTCTTGAAAACCGCCATTAAGGAAGGGTTCGGGGTTGCCTTAACGGCAAAGTAATTTTTGAAACCGGGATTCCAGGAGAACGCGGCATTAAGTTCTTGGGCGTTCGCAACAATTCCCGCTTCATCATAAACATGAAACGGGGTTGGTGTCTTCTTTTCGATTTCTAGAAGAGTCGCAAGCGTGAAAGGAAACTGTTTGTCTGTCATAGATTTAAAGGTATTGATTTTATATTATTGTTGCAACAATAAAATGAGTGTTTTTGAAAAATACGAGTTTGTCCTCTATCTTTAATTGCAAAGAACTGAGTTCTTAAAAGGACTATTTCCTAATCGGCTCCAATTCGTTGAGGCTACTCAGCCCGAAATGTCCTAGAAAGGTTGGCGTTGTTCCGAAGAGGAAAGGTCGCCCAGGTAAATCACTCCGACCGATGATGCGCACGAGTTGCATCTCCATCAGGGCTTTGATCACGTGGCCCACGGAAACGCCGCGGATAGCCTCGATTTCCGAACGAGAAACGGGCTGTCGGTAGGCGATGATAGCGAGTGTTTCAATGGTCGGACGTGTTAGACGCGTCGGTTTACCTTTATTCAGCATCTTGCGAACCCATTTACCGCAGTCGGATGCGGTCTGGAAACGGTAGCCTCCAGCGACCTCAACAAGTTCCATGCCGAGTCTCAGTTTGTGGAAATTGATCTGAATTTCCTGAAGAACTTTTTTGACACCTGCTACGGAGAGAACTTTCGGTGCTTCCGGCTTGAGTTCTAGCTTTTCAGCCGCGGCGGCGCACGGAGAGGGCTTGACTTCAGAAGCTGCATTCTCTACAGGGGAAGTCTTGTTGCGGTCGGCTTCGGCTTGGGCCTCCGCCAATTCTTCGTCCGAAATGTCTAGGGCAGTGGTTTCCTCGGCAATGCGATCTTCCTCTTCGACGGTTTCCAAGATTTTTTGAATCTCGACTGGCGTGAGTGGATGATCGGCGCCGAGAATTAGTGCGCAGATGATCCGGTGGATCGAAGGTCGCTCATCACAAGGGTTCTGCATGGTCGTTCCCTCCAATGACTGCCGGCGGCATTCCATCGACATCCGACGGGTTTATCCTCAAAATCTCGATTTCCGTAAAAGGTGATGCCTGTCTGATAATAACCTGACGGAGCCTTAAAAGCTCCAACAGGGCCAGGAAGGTCACGATGATTTCACCGCGCGGGGAAATTTCATTGAATAGCTTAGAGAAACGGATGCTGTCCGTATTGGAGGTGATCTCGAGGATCATGTCGATCTTATCGGGCACGCTCCAGACGATGGGTTCGAGTTCGCCGATGGGTTCTACCTCAGCACGCGAGAGAACAGCATTGAAGGCATCGATTAAGTCAAAGAGGCCAATTTCACCAAGGGTGCGTTCTTCTTTGAGCACATCGTCGGAAACGAGGAGCTCTGAGGGAGAGAAGACGTTTTGTTGGTTGAGTTCGCGTTGCAACAATTCGTCGGCAGCATCCTTGTACTTCTTGTAGGCCACGAGCTGTTTGACGAGATCCCAGCGAGGATCTCTGCCTTCCTCTTCCACGTCTTCGCCATCGCCTTGATCTTCAATGGGCAGGAGCATCCGACTTTTGATCAGGGAAAGCGTAGCGGCCATGACAATGAACTCGCCTGCCATGTTGAGATCGAGGATCTTCATGACCCCGATGTAGTCGGTGTATTGCTCGGTGATTCGGTCGATCGGAATGTCGTAGATGTCCAGCTCGTCCTTCCGGATCAAATAGAGCAGGAGGTCGAGCGGTCCCTCGAAAACTTCGAGGTTGACCTTGTAGTCATCTGGCAGGAGTTGCTGTTGCATGGGTATTTTATTCTAAACCAACTGCTCGCCTTGCTGTTGTAAGCGTTTTTTGTGCTTCGACTCGGGCGCGTTCCGCGCCATCGAGCAGAATTTTTTCAACGGCGGCAGGATCGGCTTCAAGTGCAGCCCGGCGTTTTCGAAAGTCAGCGAATCGTGTGATGAAGCTCTCGAGAAGTGCTTTCTTGGCGTGTCCGTAGCCGTAACCGCCTGCACGGAGGTTCTGCGCCATCTCCGCAACTTTCTCAGGTGTTGCGACGAGCTTGTAGATGTTGTAGACGGTGCAGGTTTCTGGATCTTTGGGATTTTCGAGCGGCGTTGAATCGGTGACGATGGACATGATGGCGGCCTTGATGTCCTTCGGTGAGGCGGAGAGTTCGATCGTGTTGCCATACGATTTGGACATCTTCTGCCCATCGGTGCCGGGCACGATCGCAACTTCTTCAGGAATGAAGGGCTCGGGAACCTTGAAGGTCTCGCCGAATTTCAGGTTGAACTTGACTGCCAGATCGCGTGCCACTTCGAGATGCTGCTTCTGGTCTTTGCCAACCGGTACGATATCGGATTGGTAGAGCAGAATGTCGGCAGCCATGAGCACTGGGTAGGCGAAGAGCGCGTGCGTGGCTTCTTTGCCATGGGCGATTTTATCCTTGTAGGAATGGCAGCGCTCCAGCAAGCCCATGGGACAAACGGTCGAAAGAAGCCAGGTCAGTTCCTGTACTTCGGGCACATCGCTTTGTCGAAAAAAGATCGTATGCTCGGGATTAAGCCCACAGGCGAGGAAGTCCAGTGCCACGTCTTTCGTGTCTTGCCGCAATCGGTCGGGATCGGATACGGTGGTGAGGGCATGGTAGTTGGCGATGAAAACAAACACATCTCCCTTTTTCTGGAGGTCGACGCATTGCTTCATCATACCGAAGTAATTGCCAAGATGTAATTTGCCGGAGGGTTGGATCCCTGAAAGGACTCTCATAAATTGCGCTTTCCGCCTTGCTGAAGGCTGCTGTTGAAAAACCTCCTTATTCTATAATAATCGGCCATTCAAATAAACCAATAAATTTTGCGTTTGACCGCGCCGCGAATGAAGGAAGAAATCGATGGATAAAAAAGATGTTTTATACTAAAATAGTGAACGACTCCTAAGTCTTAGCAAAAAAATAAGTATGGCTTAAACCGTTAAAAAGCCCGTATCGGGCTATAAAGAGGTACATTATGCAACATTCGCAAAGATCTCTGTGGACTGTCGGTCTGTTTTTAGGAATAATCGGATTCCTCGTGCCGCCAACGTGTAGTGCCCTGTCAGCGCTTGAATTCAGAGCGACAACCAATACGGTGGCACTGGGCACCAATATCTCCATCAACGCCGCCTTTACGGTCGAATATTGGGTTCGCTCTACCAACAGCACGGCCTACGGCATCATTCATTGCAGCACGAATAATAATTTTGCCATCCGGCATGATCCCTACAATTGGGTTTTGAAAACTGGGGCCCCCTTTGGAACGCAAAACTCAGGCTTGCTCTTCGCCACGCCTACCGTGACCTTCTACGTCTCAGAAAACCTTGAGGATAATGCTTGGACGCATGTTGCCGTTACGCGCGACGCGGCGAATTCCCTGCAGATTTATCTCAACGGCGTTTTAGCCGGTAGCCCCCGAACGTGGGGTGGCAAATTACAATTCGACCGTATCGGCGGTGGGCTTCTGGGGGGAGTCTCCGACGTCCGCGTCTGGAACCATGCGCGTAGTGCCGCTGAGATTACATTCGACCGCTATCGCCGTCTCACTGGTGCAGAATCCGGCTTGCTCGGCTATTGGCCGCTCGACGATGCCTCGGGCTCGACGGCGCAAGATCTCTCCTCTTCAGCCAACCATGGCACACTTACTGGCGCAAGCTGGGCTTCGGATGAAGACTTGGCCCTCGTCGAGAATGACAACGCCTTCGTGCCTTCAACTCCCATAACGCTGGCCAATTTTAAGACAGGTAGCACTGAGTTTACGAGCTCCAACCGCGTTAGGGTTGCGACCTTCCCGATTCCACTGAACGTCGATTTATACCAGATCACGCAGTCGCCCGATCCAGACGATCTGAGCTTTGCCTCGGGTGCCTGGACCAACACGGCTACGATACCCACGGAGCTGACTTTCTCCAGTCCTGCCGCAGATGAAGACGTAATCCTTTATGCTTGGTTCACCAACAGTGCCGCCTCCGTAACCTTGCGACGTGCGTCCGGCACGATCCGTTACACGACAGCCGCACCGCTTCCTGCGGTGCCGACTACGCTGGCTCGCGAGACCGCCGGCTTCACGGTGCGGCTCCTGCCTACCGAGTTCGACCTCGGGTCAACCGGCGGAACGACCGGTGGCAAGGCCATCCCGATTCACAGCATCGAACTGGTGGACCTCACGATGCCGGCCGCCGATCTGACGCCTAGTGAAACGAATCGGACACTTCCGTCCATCGCAGGAGATTATTCATTTGCGTTGCGCGTGATCAACGCCGCTGGCAATGTGGCTACATCCTCGGTTTGCACGGTGACCCTGGCGATCACGAGTACGTTACCGGTCGGCGACCGCTATGTCGCGATCGGCAACAAGAACGCTGCGTCCCCCTATTCCACGTGGACGACGGCCGCCTCCGACATTCAGACTGCCGTGAACAAAGCTACAGCGAACGAGACCATCTACATCGCCCGCGGCACCTACCAAGGCAGCGGCACTCAGATCGTCTCGATTACCAATGCACTCCAGTTGATTGGGGCGCACCCACGCGAAGAAGTTATTCTTGATGGCGGTGACGGTGCATTTGGTAATAGAAAGGGCATTGTCGCCACGCTGCCCGCACCGATCGACTCCGCGCCGCTGCTGCGCCTCGAGAACCTCACTGTTACCCGTTGCTTCGAACAGATGACATACGGCAGCAATGGGCAGGGTATACGCCTTATTCATTCTAACGTAACGAACGGCATGGCGATCATCCAAAATTGTGTGATTTCCAGTAACCGTTGTATTGGAAGTGCCAATGGCGACCGCACTTCAGGAACTGGGCTTTATGCTCTGGGTGTCAGCAACTCGGTGTTTCATGTCATTGTTTCCAACTGTCTGGTTCAAGGCAATGTTAGCATTGGCCGTGATGGCTACGGTGCTGGTCTTTACCTTGTATACGGACGCAGCACCGTTGAGTATAGCGACCTGCTCGAGAATATCGTCGGTGGACTGCGGAGGCAGGAACTCTCCATATACTCCGGATCCGGCGGCGGTGCCGGTATCGCCAATAATACCTCGCTGGATTCCCGGATTAGTTTTTGTCGGTTTGAAGGCAACACCGCACTCAGCGCCAGCGGCGGCTCGTACGGTGGTGCCTTGGATGTTTCAGGAGTTGCGCTCACACTCGAGAGCTCGGTTTTCCGTGCCAATCAGGCTTACTACGCGGGAGCTTTTCGGTTAAACACCAGCGCTTCTAATACCAACATCGTCCGCAATTGCCTGATCGTCCGGAATTGGGGGAGCTCTTGGGGAGGTGGTTTCTCTGCTTTCGGAACGGCAAGGATTCTAGCTGAGAACTGCACGGTCTCCGATAACGGCTGCGGTGGCGATGGCGGCGGCGGTGGCGGAATTTTTGCTTGGAATTCCTGCAGTATCTTCGCACGAAACTCGATCATTCGAAACAACACTCCAAACAACGGTAACAGCTGGGGCGGTACCAAGACATACGAGTATTGCTGTACGTCGCCGATCACGGATGCTAACGCCAACTACTACTTGGTGGGTAATCTTGATGTTAATCCGCTGTTTGTCGATTCGCTGAACGGCGACTACCGCCTGACGCGCGCTTCGCCTTGCCGTAACGCGGGGCTGAATCAAGACTGGATGCTCGGCGCGAAAGATCTCGCTGGAAAGCCGCGGCTCTGCGCTTTTATGGGCACTGTAGATATGGGTGCTTACGAGATTGAGAGCTTAGGAACGCTGTTCCAGATCCGTTAGGGATTAGGGGCGAGGGGGCAGGAATTAGGGAGAATGTGAGCACGACTAAGGATTATAAAATAGATGAAAAGTTTGTACGATTTTCGCAATGTTTTGTTGACGGTGCATCAACCCGGCCGTCTGAAACCTGAAAAGGCTACTGCCTTCACGGGTACGTGCGTCACGCAACAATGGTGCATTTTGCGTCCAAAGCAGGCGGGTGCTGTACTCCGCCAAGTCGCGGAGGATCTCCGCGACTATTTTTCGGTTTCGATGGGCCTGGATGTTCCCGTCGTGACAGATGCCAGTCGTTATGCGCAAGCGATTCAGCTTGCCGTCGATTCCCAGTTACCCCCGCGAACGTTTGAAATTCGCACGCAGGAAGGAATCCACATTGCTGGAGTTGATGAACGCGCGGTTGCGCAGGGCTGTTACTTTCTGGAAGACGAAATGAATATGAGCGGCGTTCCCGGTTTTGAGTCTGGAACGATTCGGCGGACTGCCCGTTTTTCGCCGCGCATTGTCCATTCGGGAATTGGGGACAGCATCTACCCTGATGAGCACCTCTCGGCCATTGCCCACGCGGGTATGGACGCGATCATGGTGGAGTTGAGGCACGTGATCGATAATCCCGATGCTCGTACGGCGGTCAACGACGTGATCCGCCGCGCCGCGACCTTCGGGATCGATGTCTATTGCCTTTCGCGCTTTAAAAACCACCGTCATCCCTCGGATCCGGATGCTCAGGCGTACTATGCTTCTCGGCAGGGCCAGTATTTTGTGTTATGCCCCGGATTAAAGGGCATGATTTTTCTTGGCGAAACAGCTGAGTTTCCCTCGCATGATCCGCGCACCACGGGCCGTGACTGGCGTTCATCGCTCGGTGAAACGAAACCAAGCCCCGGCTGGTTTCCCTGTGAGGATTACCCCGATTTCATTGCGCTCATGCGCGATGTCGTGCGTGCGGTAAAGCCTGACGCCGATGTGATTCTCTGGTCTTACAACTGGTGCTATATTGATGCCGACTTGCGACTCAAACTGATCGAACGGCTTCCGACAGACATTACGTTCATGGCGACCTTCGAAATGTGGGAAAAAATTGAAGTTGCACCGGGTATCACTGAAGTCTGTTCTGATATCACGCTTTGGTTTACCGGCCCCGGTACGTATTTCGCCTCGGAGTCGGAGGCGGCCAAGCGGCGTGGTCTGCGGATGTACAGTTTGACGAATACCGTGGGCAATACGTGGGACATTGGTGCTGTGCCCTACCTGCCGACACCACAGGCTTGGATCAAGCGCTTTCTGGCTGTCAACCGTGCGCAGGACGATTGGCGACTTGATGGGGTGATGGATTCGCACACAATCGGTTTTTGGCCGTCAATAATTCCGGAATTGGCAAAGGTTGCATTCTATGAGCCGATGCCTGATCTCACCGAGTATCTGGCGCGTATCGTGACGCGAGATTTTGGAGCCGCTCATGCCGATGCTGTGCTTGAGGCACTGCAACGGTTCAGCGACGGCATCGGTCATTGCATTCCAACGAACCATGAGCAGTATGGACCTTGCCGTATCGGCCCCTCGTACCCTCTCTTTTTTGAGCGAAGCGAGAAGCTGCCGATCGGGCCTCGTTCGATGCGGAATCCAAACTTCACCTGCGATACTGTTTATCGCTATAGCCCGGATCAAGCGGCGAAACTGCTCTGGGAGACGGATGAATACACGCGCATGATGGAGCTTTACAAGGAGGGCTGCGATTCGCTCGAACGCGTAGCCGCGAAATTGAAGGGTCGTTCGCGCGAGAAACTTGAAGGCCTTCTGGGTGTCGCACGGTTCATCGAGAATACGGCGCGCACAACGGTTCATGTCAAGCGTTGGCATGCGCTGAAATGGCGGCTTGGCATTTGCATCGATAACGGTTTGATTTGGAAGGGTGGTCGAAGAGAAGGGATAGACCTCGATCCTTTGACAGCTCCCGAACCGGCTCCAGAGAAAGAGCATGCGGCCATTTTGCGAGAGTTGATCGACATTGCTGAAGCAGAGATTCGTAATGCCGAGGCAACCATCCTGCTCGTCGAAACCGATTCTCGGTTGGGGTACACGCAAGAGCTTGATTATTGTGCCTCGTCCGAGCAATTACGTTGGAAAATTGAAATGACGCGCCGGGCTGTGACAGAGGAAATTCTCCCACGCTTACACGCGATTACGACTCAACAAAAGTGATAACGCAATGATCAAAGAACACGTTACTAACTACGACACCACAACTTATGAGTGATCAAACAATACGGAAATCATGATGAATACTCGAAATGAAAAACAAGAATCTGTCTCGAAAACGATGCTAAAGGAATACTGCGACTGGATTCTTGCAAGAAAAACCGAAAACGGGTTCTATCGCTGTGTCGAGGGTGGAACACCAAGCCGTGAATGGTATATGATCTTCTATCCTGCCCGGGCATTACTCTACGCATACGATATTCTTGGCGATAAGCGATACTTAGATGCGGTGATTCAATCCACGGATCTCTATCTTTCGGAACAGTTGCCGAACGGTGGCTTTACGTCAAATTTTCGCCAGCAGCCTGCCGGGACCCTGAGTAAAGCTGAGTTCCAGGATATTTTGCGAAATGGCAAAGTGAATCTTGCCGACAACGGTTCGAACTTAGGTGCTGTAATTCAGACTGTCAAGTACCTCGATCCCGCCAAGAAAATAAAATATATCGACGCTATCAGAAGTTGGTTTGATAACTGGGTTTCCATCTGGGCTCTTCCCGGTGGTGGCTATGGGAACGGTATCTGGGTTGGACATAAAGTCAATACACCTTACACGATGGCGATGTCAAACGTGGCCACGGCGTTTTCCATGTTTTATCAACTGACCGGCGAGGATGAATATAGAGTTCATGCGGAAGATTGCATGCGTTTCCAATGTCGGGATCACTGGCTTCCGGATGGACGCCCTGTCAACCTAAGCGTCTACCCCCTTCCGAGTGAGTATGTCGTAGAGGATTACAGCCGAATCTTCTACCTTTTAGAAGGTTTGTGCTGGACGCATCGCGTCACGAAGGATGACGAGTTGAAGTCTTTGATTGCGAAACGATTGAAAGAATGGATTTTCAGCACGAATGGAATTCTCTCCCAGTGGCGGGGGAACTGGTTTAACTTTAATCCCTACACCGCCCCGGAAAGTGAGGATTCATGGAAGAAGCGTTTCCCGGCACTGGGTGAGACGGAGCAAGAGCGGGATCATCGAAGGACGCAACTGCCCTCTTCAAGGATGGGGATTCGGCTCTTTTGGGAGTTGGCGAAAAGCTGTGGAATTCTGTATGGCTTCTCTTATTACCTGAATCAGATCGAGGAAGATCCTCAGTTGCGCGCTATTCTCGATCAAGGGGTTGGATTCCTCTGTCGGCGAGAAGAGGCTAAGATGGCGGGTGCCATGTCTGACCCCGAAACCTCATACGGCCAGTTCGCCGTGCAAGCGACTGGGTTTGCCGGTCTTTCTCTCGCTGAAGCATCAAAGCCAGGGGTGTGTTTCGACTAGGAGGAATTGGTATGAAAAAAGAAGAGACGTGTAAAGAGACGCTCTGATTCCATCTCGCTCGAGGTGATCTTTATGTATGTTGCGTTACCGATTCACCCCGTGGGGATAGTCACGGCTATCGTGGTGTGGGTCGACCAACTTAATACCGAGTTTTAGCAATAAAAGCGGTGTGGTTGCGCGTGAAACACAAAAAGCTCGGTATCCTCGGTGTCCTCGGTAGTGATAGAATCTTAAACGCAAAGATCGCTAAGTTTACGCAAAGTCCGCAGGGAAGGTGTTAGGTTTCAGGCCCGGGGTTCTAGCCAATTCTCGTGCCAAGCAGCGTAACCCTAACTCCTAAAAGCTAGCCCCTAACTCTCTCAGCCACGGTAGTGGCGACTAATTCTCTTAATCCACATTCAAAATCTTCACGAAAAGCTTCGCAATCCCTTTGCGTCCCTTGCGTTAAAGATTTAGCCAGAGATCACAGAGGGCTCAGAGATTGAATATTCCATCTCTTCCATAGTTTAAACCCTTTTCGGATGGGGTCCCGCTAGTTTTGCCACGTGCTACTCAAGTCAGTAATAAACAGGGTCTGGGGCAGATCCCCTGCGGAAACTACGCACTGCGCACTACGCACTCGTAAAACCTCTGCGGCTCCGTGGTGAAGTTCTTAACCTTAGAAGTCGTCAAACCCGAACACGGATGCCATCGACGACACCTCCGCCTTCGGAACCCTACGTTTCAATTAAATCATTCCAGTAAGTCCGTTTCCTGCCATGTGCGGTTCTTAAGGTCTACTTTGAGCGTCTTGATCTCAAATATGCCCAGTCGAATCTTCTTCCGCATGCGCACAAACGGTAGCGACACCGTCGTGGTACGAGGACATCCGGTCGGTTCGAACAGGCGCACGATGAGGGCATCCCCTTTCTCTGCCTTTTTGACGGCAGTAACCTGCACGGTGTCATCATCGAGAACCACGAGCGGTTTTGGTGATTGCCCAGACCCGCCCGGGAAGAAAGAAAGTGCCATCGGCTTTTCATTGTGAACCAGCGCCTCGCGATCCACGGAGGCCATACATTCTGCCCGATCCCCACCGCTGATCCAAAAGCGAAACAGGCGCTCACCCTGGTCAATCCGGGGCGAAAACCTGTTCTCCGGCATCAGTTGCTTTGTCTCAATCGGGTGCGCAGAGTAACACGGTGAGCGGAGCAGCGAGAGGCGCAACTCCCCTCTAAAGAAATCAGAACCGTATGAGCCGTCGTTGATACAGGTGAACGTACGATTGCTCGTCTGCGAGCTTACCGATACCCATTTCTGAGCAACGGCTTCATCCCCGTTGGCCGGCAAATGATCCATCCCATACGCCACCTGCCCTTCGAACAGGCTATCCTCCAGTAGCGTGGGGAGAGCAAGCTTCAGCATCCGGTCTTTTTCATGCCACAGCACACGAATCTCAATCTCGATCTCACGCCCCACTCTCGGCAACAGATAACGCTGACAAATGAATGAATTGTTATAGCCAAATAACGCTTCTACAACCATCCGAGCAGGGCCATCTTCTATCACCCGCACCGCATCAAGTGGCCCGTCGAGTCCGGCAAACGCCCCCGCCGCCTGACGTGAAAGCAATCGAAATCGTCCGGCAAGTGTGCGGAATCGCTTAACGGTCATTCCCCACGGGTCCGCGTTATCTTTCATCACCAGCGGTCGGCAAGCAGCCGGAGCCAGAATGGCCTTGCCTCCGACAGCAAAGCGATCAATCAAGCCAGTCCGTGTATTGATCGTCACCTGAAGCTCATCCGTGTAGAACCGAATCTCTGATGCCTTCAGCGAGGTACGACGAACCGGCCTCTGCTTCATTTCTGTCAAACGGCAGTCGAACCGGTTCATCTGTGAGGGTGCCAAATCCGCGACAAATACAACCCGTTTGCGCCAATCGATCTTGATATTGCTGGCTTCCTGTTCGACCTGTGAGGGCAGCAACCGGTCGCCCTGGAAGACCTCAATGTTGGTGAACGTTCCACTACGGTTCTGGTCGGCTAACTGTAACTCACAGGCTACGGTCGTCCGTACGGAAAAGGGATGCGGATTATAAACGAGGATGGGGATCTCACCCGCTTTGGCAATGGACTGTCCCGCCGACAAGGCAAAAAACGCACGCGCCTTAATACGGGAGGCCACCTCTAGTCCGTGACTTATCCCACGCAACGACGTATCCTCCACTGGCTGAATCGATGTCCCCGGCAGAATGTCATGGAACTGCGCTGTTGCGAGATCCCTGCTGACCTCCCGCAGTGCATCTGCAGGATAAGCCATCGTCCCGTTGACCCACGCCGCCGACGCCATTTTCTCTGCAGCGAACAATTCGTTTTCCAGCAGCCGGTGCTGTTGCTTGATCCGAACTTGTGAGGTGTAGCACCCGACGCCCCAGGGGTTCATGTCTCGCTGCAGGAGCGGCAGTGCGCCCCCTTTAGCGAGTTCCGCAAAATAGGCTTCCGGCGTGGAATGCTTGATCTCCACGTCCGAGGTTGTGGCTATCAAATCGCACAAGGCCTGCAGATCCTGACGCGAGGGACCGCCGCCATGATTGCCAACGCCCCACAAGACCACCTGGCATGAACCCTCCGGCGCAGCGGCCAGCTTCCGCTCAACCTTCGCCCGTGCCTGACCGCGTAGCGAGAGGTACGAATCGGAGCACCGCGTCATGGCAATCTGTGAGCCGTCGTAACCCACCCAGGTCATCTGATCCTTTAAGAAGTCAACGGAAGCAGGATCGGGACGACAGACGATATAGCTGTCGTAACCACTCTTGCGCAGAATCTGAACGAGTCCACGCGTGTGGCCGAAAGGATCGAAATTAATCGCCGTGGTCGGGCGCACACCAAATTTCTCGTCAAAGTACTGACGCCCCAACAGGATCTGCCGAACGAACGATTCACCGCTTGGCATGTTGCAATCCGGCTGCAGATACCAGCCCCCCATGATGTGCCACCGCCCGGCTTTGACCAGCCGTTGAATCCGCCGGAACAGCTCCGGCTCGTACGCTTCGACCCATTCATAGAGGATCACCTCATTGTGATTGAAGATGAACGATTCGCACGCCTCGCACAGATCCGCAGCCACGCGAAATGTGCTCACCGCTTCCGCCGCGCCCTCTTCCCATTCCCACAACCAGACGGGATCGAGATGAGCATTGCAGACAAGATGGATCGTTTTTTTCATACGGACTCCCGTGCAAAAAAGAGGAGCAAGGCGCCCTTTTTTCTGACTAACACCGCCATTTTACATCCACCGCCTGCTTCTGTGAAGCACTGAGTTTAATATGGGCGATCAGCTCATCGACTTCATAGCCGGTCAGCCGCGACTGGTCGCCCTGTTGCTTTCGCTCAATATTTCCGCAAAAGTAGGCGGAGGCACGTGCAAAGGGGGAAACCGGAGCGAATTCGTAAACGGTTGGTTGCTCCGCGCCATTGTCATAATGCACCAGCTTTGAGCTCTTGGTTTCAACCTGATCCCACAGGGCACTGTAAATCAGCAGGCGACCACTCGCTCCATTGATCTCAATACGCTCGTCCCAGCCATCGCCAAGGAAACCGATGTTGCTCATGTTGTGCGCCAGTGCTTCGAGATGGACTACGCCATTGGGTGTTTCCAGCAACGCAGCGGCCTGCAGATCATAATCCAGACCTTTCAGAGAATGCATGGATGCGTAAAGCCGGGTCGGTCTACCCAAAAAATGGAGAACCAAATCTAGGATGTGGCTACCACCGCAAGCCAGAATGCCGCCGCCATAGTTTTTCAACAATTGAGATTTCCCGCCCGGCGGCGTGTGGAAAAATCCATCTGCCGGCGGCGTAACCCAATCCAAACCCCAGTTCTGGTACGTGCGGATATGCGTACTCACAATCGGGCCCAAGGTGGGCAACAAGGCCTTAGCCTTCTCGATAGCAGGAATAAACCGCTTCATATAGGAGGTGTAGAAGATCGTTCCCTTCTCTTGCGCCAGACGCACAATCGCTAATGCATCATCGGCATTTTCAGCCAACGTCTTTTCGCAGATCACCGCCTTGCCAGCTTCGATTGCCGCGCAGCACATTGTCTTGTGTACGGCTGACACCGGCGTGACAACCACCAGATCCACCGTATCGTCTGCTAGGGCCTCCCGATAATCAGTCGTAAAACGAGCACCAAACTTCTCGACCCACGGTTGAGCCTGCTCCCGGGAGAGATCGCAAACCCAGGCAATAGTAACGCCAGCCTTCGCAAGGCCATCAAAGTGGTACTTAGAAATATTCCCACATCCAATAATAACTGCTCTTAAACTCATCATGATACTCCTGTTACAATTACCTTAACTGACTCGCTACGATTATGCGCCATCGCCAACGCATCACTGATTCGGCTCAGCGGGAAACGATGACTGATGAGTGCCTCGCCATCAATCACACCCTCGCGCAGGTACTTCAAGGCCATAGGAGTACACATAGCAGGCGAAGCGAACGAAGCACGGAGCTGAAGCTTTTTGAAGTGAAACGCATTCACGTCCATGTCACAGCGAGCCCCCGCACCTTGCCCGATACCAATAAACGAGATAATGCCTCCCTTGCAGGCGAGGGCAAAGGCATCATTCAAAGTCGGAGGCGGGGTCGTCACCAGAACACGATCAATTTTACATCCGAAATCGTAAGTTTTGAGGTCGTGTGCACTCGGGTCAATCACGTCATCGGCACCGAACTGACGAGCCAGTTTCACGCGTGCCTTCTCTGACGCGAAGGCCGAACAGAAAACCCGGCGTGCGCCTTGGCGTCTGGCCAGTGCTAACGCCATGAGACCGATCGGTCCCGGCCCCATCACGAGCACATTCGAATCGATCGTGATATCAGCAAGACGCACCAAATCGATCGCCACCCCGAGTGGCTCACTCAGCGTGGCAACTTCGGGCGACAGATCGTCGCAGGGAATTGCACAGATCGCCGGAACAATCATTTCATCAGCAAAACCAAAGGTTTCCGTAAAGAAGAAACTCTGGATATCGGTACAAAGTTCCTGACGCGTGTTGCGACAGTTTTCGCAACGTCCGCACGCCGTCGCCGATTCCAGAACAATCTTCATGCCAACGTCCAACCACGAGACTGCATGGCCCTTCTCCAAGATCGTTCCAGCGATTTCGTGACCGAACTCCATCTCGCCGGAGGCGTTCGGATCAACGTGCAGATCCGTACCGCATACGCCGCAGGCCGCCACCTTCACTCGGATCTCATGCGGCTCAATGGCGCGTAGCGTTTTTTCAATCAATCGGACACTTTTTCCATTTCGGACGGCAACTTTCATCTGTAGAGTCTCCTTAGCTCAACCATTATGGGTTTGATGTATATTTCATATATTACCATGAACGCAGGCGAAAAGCCATGCACAAAACCGATTTTCCTCTTGCACAATTCTGACCTGTGATGGGTGCGAGTCAACTTTGTTGAACTCTCACAGATTCCGGCTGGAAACACAGTGCTGACGCATGAATTATGAAAGCTAGCATTAGTGAGGATTTTCGAGAGTGCGTCAAAAACTTTTTCGCAAGTTCGTGTTAAACAACTTAAATCGAATCTGGCATAGTATCATTGGGTTTGAGTAGTAACAATTAGCCGCATTAGCACATCCTTTTCCTCAGCATTCATCAAAAACTCTGAACCTGCGATATTCGCATCGCCAACCTCACGCCCTTGTAAAATCCTCGTCGTTGTTATGGCTCAAAGTTTACTACAAGTTACTCGCACGAGTTCAGCTAAAAAATAAGCTTAAAATATATTTTAGGGCTTGTATTTTTTAAGAACTGAGGCTATCATTTGAGTTTAGTGGATTTGGACTAGTTAAGTCCACTAATAAATTCGCACACGGCAAGTGGATTCTTGAGCTACTTAAAAAGCCGTGAAGGGTTACTAAATGTTTTAGGCGAGGTAATTGTGCTCCGCAGAAAACGAATTTGCAAGAACCTCTTAAGTTAGGATAAAAGCAGATGATGACCATTGATTTTGGGCGTCAGAACGGTCAAATCCGAGCCTTGAACGGCGCGAATCTCGGTCCACGCCTGTACGGAAGTGCCAGTCCGGCACGTGAGCGGATTCTGGCCATGTATAGAGCGTTGAACCTTCCGATGACTCGGTTTCACGATGCGCCGCTGGACAATCCTGGCATGCGGCTCGTCGACCCAAACCTGATCTTCGCCAATTTTCATGCCGATGCCGATGATCCACGCAACTACTATTTTCGGCAGACCGATGACTATCTGGGGATTTGCCGAGACTATGATCGGGCCATTGATCAGGGTATCGAGCTGCATTATCGGCTAGGGCCTTCCATCGAGCATTCAGCGGATCATTACTTTATCTACCCTCCGGAAGACTACGAACAATGGGTGAAAATCTGCACGAACATCATCCGCCACTACAACGAGGGCTGGAACAATGGGTTTGCGTGGGACATCCGGTATTGGACGATCTGGGAGGAGCCCTGCCAGAAGCGGCTTTGGGACGGCGATCCGATCGCGTTCTACCGGTTGTTCGAACTGGCCGTCAGGCGGCTCAAGGCGCGTTTCCCGAACATCAAGCTGGGAACGGACGTGAATCACTGTATGGCGTTGGCACGGGGGGATGACCCTTCTTCCTGGGTTTACGAAACGAAATGGGTGGCGGATTATCTGGCCTATTGCCGCGACGAGAAGGTGCCTCTGGATTTCTTTGCCTGTAGCTCGTACAGTGGCGACCCAGATCAGACTATCGCTTTCCCGGCTATGTTTAAGCGCGTTTTGGACGACTACGGTTTCGTGGATACCGAATTTCATATTGGGGAGTGGAACTACTCTGGAGTTGGTGTCGGATGGGCGAGCGAAGGGCCGCGAGGGCGCTTGGGGCCGGATGGCGCGGCCTATATAGCCGCAGTGCTTACTGGGTGGCAGGATTCGCCGCTGACCATGGCAAATTACTACACCATATCCCATATTGTTGGGGTTTTTCATCATACTGATGACGGCGATTCGATACCCGGCAAAAACTATTTCGGGTTGGTGGCCTTTGGTGAAATGACTCGGTTTGACCGTCGCGTTGCCGCGAAATCCGAGGCCAAGGGAGTCTGGTGCTTAGCGGGTGTGAACGACGCGGGCGAAGGTGCCATCTTGGTTTCCGTGTTCAAGCCGGAGATGACGCGGCTCGTGCTACGTATCCAGGGGGCGACAGCGGAAACCTTGACGGTGCGTTGCGTCAATGCCGCGTCCGATCTCGAACTGATCGAGTTTGAACGCACAGCCGATGGCTTGGTCATCCCCCATCTATCGGGCTCGAGCGTCCTTCGAATCGATGGATATCGTCGCGCCCCATGAACCTGTTGAGATTTTGCACGATCCTCTGTTGAAAAATCCTCTGTTATGAAACCGTTGAAATACATTTTGCTTGGAATTGCGGTTCTGGTAATGTTGGGGTTTGGAATTGTACGCTCCGAACCCATCGCCGAACGCCGGCTCTACGCGGAGACCGCTCTGGTGCGTGCGGGTGAAACGGCGATCTGGGTGGTTTATCCGTCAGCGGCGACGGGGTATCGCGAGCTGGCAGAACGCATCGCCGGTGCAATCGAGACGCATGGCGGCGCACGTCCAGCCGTGCTGCCCGATACGGCCGTGACGGAAGCGGAGCATCCGGTATTACTGGAAGAGTTTCGCGGCCGGAACCTGATTCTGCTGGGACGCCTTGGCAATAACCGCGCGATCTGGGGAGTCTACAACCGCTTTCTCTGCGCAGTGGATGGCTATTATCCCGGCGGGGATGGCTACGTACTGCGTACCGCCGCCAACGTCTACCGTACGGGAGCCAACACGATCATTGCAGGCGGCTCGTCTGACACAGGTGCGGCGTGTGCAGTCGAACGGTTGATCGTGTGCATCGGCGATACACCGCTCGCTCCCGACGGCAGCCTTGTCCTGCCTTGGCTGCTCGATGTCCAACTGGGCGGCGAGTGCCAGCGCACCTTCGATGCGGACGAATTCCGGCAGATGGCGCGCGTTTTTCCAAGTGCTCCGGGGGAGGATCCGCATGAATCTCATCCTGTCAAACGCTTCACGGAAAATATTCAGAGCTGGTACTGGTCAGGTCGAGAGAGCTATCTGGAATTGGGACTGCGGTTTTTAGACGATCTTCTGAAGGAGGACGATGCCATCGCGGAGCCTAGAGAACGTGGCATCACCGGCCATTATGCGGCGGAGTTTTTCATCCGGGCTTACAATATGCTCGACGACAGCGGCAAACTCGATCCCTCGCGAATCCGGCGGGTCGATCAGGCCATTTTAGATGGTTTCGACAACATCATTGGCCGCGACCCCAATGAATCATCGTATCGCGAGAGCTTGAAACTATCCGGCGGCGCTCCTGATGAAATGCGGCCGGTCGAGACGATCCGCATGGAATCCCACAGCAATTCGATGTGGCTGGCGGACAAGGTCTATGCCGACTTTATTCTGGGGGCGATTCCCGAGACTGCGGAAACTGCGTCGGTGCATCAGGAGGCGCGCGTCCGGCAGGCATTGTATGTCAAGGCATTCGATGCACTCGTCAAGAGCCGCTGGCGCGAAGACGGCCACGACACGACACCGATGATGACTCTGTTTCGGTATGCCCTGGAAATGGAGCGCTACGGGCTTTTTTTCGACAGCGGCAATGCGAGGCGGCTCGTCGTGTACAAGTTAGCACGCACGGTCAATCCCTCCGCACTCGACATCGGGTTGCAACGCGACGCCACAAGCCGCTACGTCGACTACGGCATTTATGCCGGTGCTGTGGCGTTGTACGAACGCGACGGAGAACTCCGGCAGGTTCTCGACACGTTGCCGGGTGCCTCCTTTGGCTTCTACGGGCAACGCATCAACGGTGTGCATCGCTACCAGCCCGGCCCCGAACTGCTGCCAATGCCCCCGCGATCGCTGACGGGAGTCGGAGTTGTCCCGTTGCAGCCCGTACACTACCAGCGCATTCATACGGACGTGCCGTACGAGCAGACCTTTAATTTTGGCACAGTCCGTTTTGGATTCAATGAGGAGGACTACCTGCTGCTTTGCGGCGGCGCGGATCTGCCGGGCAATAGTCTCGTCCGGATGGCCTCCGGAGGCGCTATCTGGCTTTCCCATACGACGGATAGATCGCCGTTCAACCAAAATGCGCTCTTGATCCGTTCTGCGTCCGCAACTCAGTTGACCCCTCCGCTGTTGCCGCCTGCGGCCCGTCTGGAAGCGTCCGCTTCGACGGCGGAGGCTGCTTATCTCAGTGCGACGTTGCCGGATGTTTCGGGAACGGACTGGAACCGGCAGATCGTCGCTCTGTCCGGGCACTTCTTACTCGTGCTGGATACGGTGACGGCCCGGATTCCCGACAAGTTCCGGATCTTGGCGAACTGGCGCCCTAACCACTATGTGCCTGGGCGGGATTCGAAATTGGAACCGAGCGACGGCGGCAACGGATTTCTGGAGGGATCGCGCTGGCGGGCCCGCAGCGAAACTCACGAGTACTTTCAGGTCTCGGACGGAGTGGGACTGGAACGGTATGCCGACGAAGACCTGGATCCGGTAACCCGCAAATCGATCCCGGTTTTCCGCCAACGCATGACCGTTTCCTTGGACGTCGGCGATTCCGCGCGGGTGGTCAATCTGTTGTTCGTTCGCAAGCGCGATTCTACCGAAGAATGTGAAGTACGGCTTGTCGGCGGCGGTGGCGTGGTCGTGAAGGAACTTCAAAACGGGGAAGAACGGTACACGTATTTGGGGCCGCTTCCGGCCGCTCTGGGCGTCAGCGACGCACCGCTGGTTGTGCTGACTGCAGACCGCCTAACGGCGTTTGCTGCCGGAACGCTGAAAATATCTGGGTATCCGGAGATCCTCGGCGATCCGCCCGCAACCCGGGAACTCGAATGGACGAAACACGAGGCCGATACGCTTCCGCAGAGACTGTGGGATGCCGCTGTCGCGGAACAGATGCCGGAATCGGCCGCCAAGGAGAAATCCTCGCAAATTCGTGTTGAGCCGCTGGTGCGCGAATGGGTCTACACCGGTGCACAACAACCGGGTCTCATCGCCGGTGCAACCCTAGTTGCAAGCAACACCTGGGATTTGGGGCGCATGGCCGACCTGTGCAAGGTCAGTGTGTTGCTCAACCGCGAAGTCGGCTGGAAACGCCGGGCGCAGGGCCTGCAGGGCTCTGCGGACGGACGCTTTCCGTGGCCAGTCCAGATTAGTCCGGACGGTCAGGTGGGCTCCTTTGTGCCATTCCAGGGCGAGGTGGCGAACATCGGCGTCCCCGTGATGGGCGGCTATGGACGGATCACGCTGAAGGAAAACGAATATCAGGTTTTGTGCGGCATCCCGCAAAAGGCCCGCTTCGTCAGGGTGACGGCTGACGTACCGCTTCAGGCACAGCAGCTTCTCTTTTATGATGCCGCGAACCCCGACTCAGGGGAGCCGTTGCGGGTGCAGGTTGTTCCCTTGCGCGATCAGGACTGTCCGGATCTGCTTGTGACGCCGGACTTCTGGCCCGGATTCCGAGACGTGACACGGCTGACGCACGCGCTTCATGTGTTGACGCCGAAGGGCGAGGAACGCTGGCGTCAAGAAATGCCCTGGCGGATCTTTTTTACGCGCACGCTGGATTGGAACGGGACGGGACGCCAGTCGGTTTTCGTGGGATCGCTCGACAATCAGGTGTACGTTTACGACGCCGATGGACAATTGACCGACACCCTGACGGTCGAAGGCAACGCACGTATTGGTTCTCCTCCCGGACACCATGGAACCTACGGCTTCCCGCTGGCCTCGTGTATCGGTCTCTGGCAACCGGATCCCGCGGGGCGTCGCAAACTCGTGCTTCCTCGCTATCACTACATCAGTTTTCTGGATCGCGACGGGCGTGTTGAGGGGCATGCAAAGCCGACGCGTTGCCCGTATTGGATTAATGATGTACTCGAAACGGGGCTGGACTTCACCGGCGACGGCCTTGAAGACAGTGTGGCCATGTCCACGGCGGAAATCATTCTTCTCTCCCAGGACGTGGTGGACGGACAGTTTCCAACACGGGAATTACCTAACGGAAAAGCCGACGAAGGATTGCTCAGCGGAATGCCAACCCTTGCGTTTCAGCGGTTTGACCAAGAGAGCCCGTTGCTATTCGTCGCGCGCTGGTCTGTGGTGGCTCTGTACGATCTCAAGCGCGAGACCTGGCCGCTGGCCTGGACGCCGACGACTCCGGTGACTGCTGCGGTTGCGCTTCCCGACCAGCGGCAAATTCTTTGCGCCACACGGGATGGCTTCCTTTGGCGCATCCGGCTCAAGCCGGATGGCACTCCGGAAGGGGTGGATTCTTGGCCCGTAACACCGCTGTTCCAGAAGTTTGTACAGCTTGATCGCCAGGCCGGATCTGTCGCGGGCGCCGCGCGGGAGGGGCTGTTTCGAATTGAGTCGGACAACACCCTCGTCCGGCTTGCCGAAGGGAGCTTTCATGATGTTGCCGTGTATCCTTCGGCAGAGCAACCCGAACAACTGATCGCCAGCACCTCGGACGGGAGGGTGGAAGCGTACCGGATCGCGCCTCCCTGAAACAGTCTCCAAAATGATTGACCCATTAGTCTCCACCTCTACGATGTTGTTGCCGGAAATTTTGCAGGCCCTTCTGGGGTCGGCGCATTTTGATCTGGTTTCGCACGCGCGTTTCTATCCCGAACCGTTTCTGACCCATAGCCATGGGCACGAGCATTTGTACCAGTTGAGCTACCTGGTTGCTGGTGCTTGCAGCATCCAAGTAGAGGAACGCTCCTTTCTCATGCGTCCAGGGGACTTGCTGTTCGTGCCTCCCGGACAGCTTCATGGGCCTGCTTGGAACCTTCTTAACGACCGTTCCGAGGTGTTGCACGTAAAATTCGAGATCGACCGTTCTCTCTGCTGGTCTTGGCCCACCGTTTTCCCGGTCGATTCGCGTCTCGAATATCAAACCGTATTCGAGTCCCTCGTCGCGGAAGCGACCATGCATCGCCCGCTGCGGGACGAGATGTTGCGGACCCACCTGGTCCATCTCGTTCTGATCCTCGCTCGCAGCCTCAGTAACCGTCGCGACACAGGATCCGCCCGCCCAGAACGATTTTCTATTCGCAATGAACTCAAGGTGCGCGCCGCCATGGAGTGGATCCGAGAGCACTATGCCGAACCCCTCCGTCTCCATGATCTCGCACGGACGGTCGGCATGAGTGCCAGCGCCTTGAGCCACTCGTTCCGCGCGATGACTGGCGAAGCACCCATGCGCTATCTTGCACACTATCGCCTTTCGCGCGCATTGTTCCTGATGGAACGGACTGACGAGAAACTCGAAGCGATCGCCGATAAGGTCGGATTTTACTCAGCCGCCTACCTGTCCCGACAATTCGTTCTACGCTTTGGGTTGCCGCCCCGTCAGTACATCATTGCTACATCCGCTATTCCGCCGCACGCGAACAGCCCGACGGAAGTTGGCGCAACGCCACTGAGATCATCGCCCGCGACGGCAAGACCGCGGGCGTCTATTCGAAAAATTATGTAAACCAGAGCGAATACGCGGCAGGCTGAGTTCCTGATGAAAAACTACACAGAAAATCAGAAAGTATCCTGTTTTGCGAGAAAGTGCGAGAAAGTGCAGTTTTTTTGCAGGAATCTGCATGGCGTCGCAGGCTCTTCCTCGGTTATACTGGGCGAAAGCAACGAACCGTTGTATGCCGTAACGCAAAGGAGGATTCATGAAAATATATGTACAGATTCTTTGTGCCGCTCTGGTGGGTGTCGGCGCTAACACGAGTTTGGGTCAGGCCGTGACTCGCTACGTCGTCAAGGATAATGCTGGGCAGGAGTCGCCCTATGACACCTGGGACAACGCCGCGCCGGACATCCAGACAGCCGTCGATGCTGCAAACGCTGCGAACGGCGACGAAGTCATCGTCAACCCAGGTGTGTACGATACGGGCGGACGCCCTTACCCCGGGATGGCTCTGACGAACCGGGTCGTGATCGACAAGGTCATCACGGTTCGTAGCCTTAGCGATAACTCAGCCGACACGGTCATCCGGGGTGTCTGGGATGTTATGACCAACGGTCCTGCCGCTGTTCGATGCGTTTATCTGGCGAGCAAAGCGAAGCTGATCGGTTTCACCATCACCAACGGCGCGACGCTCAGGACGGGTACGCAGAACGACGTGGCTGGCGGGGGGGTGTTTGCAGCCGCGAACGACGCCATCGTCTCGAACTGCGTAATCGCGGGGAACGCGGCGCATGGGTATGATTATGGAAGCGCGGGCGGCGGTGCCTACTACGGAACGTTCCACAATTGCACATTCACCGGAAATCTGGCACTTCCCGCTGGCAAGGGAGAAGTCGTCGGCCGACGCTCCCGTGGCGGTGCTGCTTCTGCGTCTATTTTGTGGGGCTGCCGTGTGCATGCAAACAGGGCAGATGGTGGCGGCGGCCTGTATGGCAGTGCGGCGCGGATGTACGGTGGCGTACTTTCGAATAATACCGCGACGGGAGGGACTGGTGGCGGTGCCAATGGTGCCACCTTGCACGGGGTCTTGATCGTCGACAACTGGGCCAGCGCCGGCGGCGGTGCCCAAGGTGGCGTCTTGTCCAACTGCTGGGTCGTCGGGAACGCGGCGACCAATGGTAATGGTGGGGGAGTCCTAGCGTCCACGGTGTACAACAGCGTTATCAGCAACAACACCGCCAGCTCCACCGGAGGTGGGGCTCGCGAGGCTACGATCTACGATAGCTTGATTGTAGCGAATTATTCGGGATCCGGAGGAGGTGGAACTTGTGTTGGTACCTATCGCCGCTGCGTTCTGGCCTATAACAGTTCGGTCGGCGCCGGAGGCGCTTATTTGGGTAATTACGACAATTGCCTCATCTACGGGAACTACGGAGGTTGGATGGGAGGCGGCGGAGCGGGCGGAAGCTATGATCAGTGCACGGTGGTTGGCAATTACGCACTCTCGCGGGGTGGCGGCTTGTCTGAGTCCGTGCGCGTCGTCAACTGTGTGGTGTATGCGAATTATGCACCGACGGATGGTCCGAATCTATATTTGATTGCAGCCAATGTCATCAGCAACTCCTGTACGTTTCCCGCTGTGTCCGGCTGGGATGCCTCGAACCTAGTGATCGATCCCAAACTCGTGAATCTCGGTAGCGGGTACGGTACTAACCATGTCGCTGGCGACTACCGGCTTTCTGGAACTTCGCCTTGTTTGAACGCAGGTGCCAACACGCCCGAGATGGTGGGCGCGACGGACCTTATTGGCAATCCACGCCTCGACAAGCTCACCGGCACGGTGGACATGGGCTGCTACGAATATGTCTACCGCGGTACGGTATTGCTGGTGCGGTGATCACACGGTCTAGTTGCGCTTGCGCGAGGCCGGAAAACAAGGTGTTGTTTCCTCCCTCGCCCTTTGGGAGAGGGTTGGGGTGAGGGATGTGGGTTACCCACCTGATGGAATTACGCCGCGGTTGGCGTCGGATGGGCCAGCGATCACGTCGACTCGATGCAGAGAAGGAACCCAAGCTTGCAGGAAAGTGTAGCTTTCTTGCTGGAATCTGCATTGCCTTACTGGCCGTTGCGTGTGTAAACTATCTGCACAGCACACGTCGTTTATTTTGAACCCTGTTTTTTTGATAGAAAGGAATTCCTCATGTCACGTTATGCCACAGTTTGTGCCCTGGGACCTCCAAGTGGGTTCCACTTTCAGTACGCCACCGATGCGATGTCCAATGAGGAGGCGTTGGAACGGATGATCGACTGGTGGAAGATTCACCTTTGCATGGTCTGGCCTCATGCGCCAGACCTGATCCTGTTGCCAGAAGCTTGTGATCGCTACAGCACTTTCTCCCTGTCTCGGAGACTCGACTATTACCGTTTCCGTGGTAATCAGATGCGCGATTTTTTTGCAGAAGAAGCGTGCGCCCATCATTGCTATATCGGGTATTCCGCCGCACGAGAACAGCCCGACGGAAGTTGGCGCAACGCCACTGAGATTATCGCCCGCGACGGCAAGACTGCTGGCGTCTATTGGAAAAATTATGTGACTCAGGGCGAATACGCGGCAGGCATCCGGTACGGCACCGAAGCGCCGTTGATCCAATGCGATTTCGGCACTGTCGGCTGCGTCACCTGTTTCGACTTGAATTTCGAGGAACTTCGGAAGCGATACAAGGCTCAACACCCAGACTTGTTGATGGTATGCTGCGGCCCCAATGCCTTTGACCAGCGCATCTGGGCTTATGATTGCCAAGCTTATCTGATTGCCGCCATGGGGGGATTTCTGAGTTCGGTGATGATTTCGCCGCTGGGCGAAGTCCTGGGAACCTCGACGGCGTACCATCCCTTTGTCATCGGGCGCATCAACCTAGATCGGGAGGTGATTCATCTCGACCGGCATTGGGAGAAACTTGAGGCGATCAAGCAAAAGTATGGCTCCCGAGTTCAGATACGCATACCTGATGCCTTTGGACAAGCCTTGCTGAGTAGCGAAACAGACGAATTTACGGCTCAGGACATCATGCAGGAGTTCGGCATTATCCCCTGGCGTGACTATTATGCGGAGACTATCCGACATCGAGAAGAGCATCTCGGAGAATTATGAAATTATGAAATTAATTACGGTTGCCATGATTGGTGCGGGGCCCTTCAGTCGGGATAGGCATTTGCAGGCACTTGCCAGAATCGAAGGCGTGTCGCTGGTTGGATTGTGCGACCTAGACGAAGCGTGCTTGCGGGAAACTGGCGATCTCTTTCATATCACCCCACAGGATTGTTTTACAGACTACCGCAAAATGCTGGAAACGAAGCGCCCTGATGCCGTATACGCGATCATGGCACCACACCGCATATCTGAGGTCGCCTTGGAAATTCTGGATCGGGGTCATCCCTTGTTCATCGAAAAGCCGCCCGGCCTGTCAACGGCTCAGACAGAGAGCATGGCACAGATGGCGAGCCGGAAGAAACTGGTAACCGCAGTGGGTTTCCAGCGACGATACCATCCCCTCGTGCGTACCTGTTGGGAAGTAGTCACGGCGGAAAAGCCCCTTCATCGGCTGCGGGTAAGCTATCATAAGTGGATGCCACCAGACCTGAGGATTTCCCCATATTACGAGGGAGCCATTGACATCCTGCGATGTGATGCCGTGCATGCCGTGGACGCCGCTCGGTTCTACGCCGGGCTTTCCGATGTCAAGGAGGTGCAAAGTGTCGTTCGGAAAGTTAGAGCTCCGTTCGATAACTGTTTTCAGGCTCTGGTCTTATTCGAGAACGGCGTTGTTGCGGGAATCGATGCCGATTGGGCGAGCGGTCGACGCTTTTTTAAGTTCGAGTTTCACACTCCAGCCGCCTGCGCATACGTCAATATTGATGGTCGTGGAACCGTCTGGAAGAATAACCAGGAGAAACCTGTTTTCGACAATACTTGCATCGGGCTGGTCGACTCGGATGATATTCTGGATCATGGCGGGTTCCTTCAGGAGAATCAGGCTTTTATTAAAGCCGTTCGAACGGGATGCCCCCCTCATAATAGGTTGGAGGACGCAGTGAAAAGTATGCAACTGATCGATATTATTTACGCGAACGCTTCCTTGGCCAAGGGGGCAATCGTTCCGGAATTCTGAGATTTTGTGGTTTTGGATAGGAATCACTTCTTCCATGGCATAGTAAAGATGGTCTTTCCCGGTTTCTGCGGAACGGAGGGTTTTAGTGCCGTTGCGGTCGATCCACCAGAGCAGGCGGCAGCAGGAGTAGGCGTTGGTGGTGAGGCCGTCTTCGTCTGTTGAAGAGATGGAACGGCCGCGAAGCAGGAGCGGAATGTTGGGGGCATCGGAGTCGAAGTGCGTTTCGGTGGAAACGGCGTTGCCGGGGTCGGTGGCGAGGGCGGTGACCGAGAGTGTACTCAACCATGAAACACATGAAACTTCATGAAAATCTGGAGGGGTGTTGCTCTCAAGTTCGAAAGGAACGGAAGAGCCGTCGAGTTGATCGAGGCGGAGGGTTTCACGCCCTTCGGTATCGTGCGTCTGGTAAGACCATGCACGGGATTCGCCTCAGGTGAGGCGAGGACGGCCATTGCGGCGTGGGTTTTCATTATCCTCCCCAGTAGGTGGCATAGTCTTCGATTCTATCCTCACCGATGCCGAGGACAGAATGGGAGATTTCCCGGATGACGGCACTTTCGCCGAATCCGTACCGGCGTGAGTCGGTGATGGTGTGTGAGAGGATGGTGTTGCTGGCATCACGGATGGTACGCACTTCGCGCAGGACGCCGTTCGTTCCTGAATTGAGCGTATCGGTTAGGACGATTTGTTCCGATGACTGAGCGATGTTGTCGAAAACTACCCAGTCGCCATCAGCGTAAGTGTAGGTGACATCACGCATATCGTTGTTCAGACGGCTGATCTTGTGGAGGCGAACTTGATTGGGGTTGCCGTTCTCGTTGGTGATGACTCAGGTGTGTTCGAGCGAACTGTCGGCGGTTTTTGTGAGCGTGATGCGGACGCCGTTGACGATGCTTTCGATGACAGCGGTGCGTTCGCGCTCGTCGTTGCAGGTGATGGTGCGAACCGTGCCGACGGTATTACTGGAGATCGAAGCGTCGTCGCGCACGAGTAAATTGAATATGGATGGCGTAATGGTTAACGGCTCGTCGCTGCGGAACCAGAGGAAGCCGGAGACTTGTCCGTCGCGAGGTATGCCGAGAGGAATGCGGAAGGCGAGCGAATTGAGGCTGTCGCCTTCGATGGCGTCGCAGTTGCCGTCGGCGCAACCCGAAAAGCATGGGTCGCATTCAGATGTCAGCCTTCGGAAAATGGCAAAAGTTCACGAGGAAGCCAAGCCTCATCTTCGTTGCCTTTAAATAGTTGATAAGCTGCGCCT
>CAZKJH010000024.1:0-34405 GCA_964553035.1 uncultured Lentisphaerales bacterium
TTACTCTGCGTCCCTGCGACTCTGCGCGAGATTCTTTTCCATATTTCAACAGGCGGGTCACCGCCCCGCGGGACGCCGCGAGGTGCACGACGGATACGCCATTCAAACGAGGTGTAGAGGCGCCGCTACGGGCGCACATTTGCGGCGAAGCCGCACAACAACTCAAGCCCCCAATCATGAATCGACTCTACCGCGCCCATTAATATGCTTGGGTAACTTATTTTGAACTCAGCACACTAGTGGCTAGTCGTTAGACATCCTCGCCCCATTTCTCTCTCAAGGTGGGGCTCGGTCGTCCCGACCAGCCGCATTCGGCACACGCTCTCCACTCACAACTTCTCTGAAAGTCGGCGAACCCCATCTTCCGAAATTTTTCCACGTGCCGCATACTGTGGGCATGAAAGCTGGAGTCGATCCCTACGCTTACCTGCTCGACATCATCCGCCGCCTACCCACGATGAATGGTTCTAGTCTAATTAGTCTCTGACAACGCCGGAGTTAATTAACTTCACTCCATTGGCGAGGCAATCGCCGACAGGGCATCGGCTTTCGACAAAGGCTGCAAAAGCTTCTGTCTTTTCTTGGCTTTCCTTCGTTTTGAAATGTATCTGATAACGAATCTCTTGGAAACCATTTCTGGCATCAGAAATGCCTAAAAACCCGTCGGGGTCGAGGTCGCCTTCTAGGTATTGATCATATAAATTCCTTTTCTCTTTTTCGGGGGGTGTAGACAAGCGATCCGCCTTGTTCATCAGAACAGCAAATATATCACATTGTGATATGTTGAGCAAGCGATTATTTCAGGACCCACTTGTCTTATAAAAATATCCAAGGGTTTCTTCATTGCATTCCAAATTCAAAAGGAATAAAATCTGAAGGCGAAATTTGGTTTTTGCCTTGCAGTAGAAAAGTTTTTTCTTTGCTTTAACATTTTCTTCATTCAGGAAGTGCATTGACATGAAAAGGACAATAATAAAATTCGCTCTGGTTGTGGCATCTGTTTTGATTCATTTCGGCCTCGGGTTGGGTACCGCCTCGGCACAAGCTCGTCGAGCGCTGGTAGTTGGTATCAACAACTATGAACCAACCTACATTAATCAACCATTAAGCTGCTGCATCAATGATGCGACAGAGATTCGCGATACGGTGATGCTGGGGGATCCAATGCTTCGGTGGGTTTCCGGGAATATTCAGTTTAAAACGGATTCCCAGGCGACAAAGACCGCCATTCGATCAGCACTTCAGACGCTTGCCTCGCAAAGCATGCCGGGGGATGTGGTGGTTTACTATCAATCAAGCCATGGTGGAGGAAGTGGTTTGAACACGTTCATCTGCACTTACAATGCGCATTATACTGATGCTGAACTCGGGGCGGATCTGGCTTTGTTCCGTAGCGGCGTCAAGGTTGTTGTCATCCTTGATGCGTGCAATTCTGCCGGCATGTTTAAGGGAGAGATTCCAGTCTGGAAGTTTGCCGAAAATGCACTGGCGAGTTGTCTAACAACAAAAGAGCAGACGGCGAAAGGCCTAGGAGTTTCGGTTCCGAAGGACTTCGGATCCAACATCGCTTTCATGACAGCTTGCGACTACGATGAGTCAAGCTGGGAAGGTTCTTCTCACGGAATCTATACAGCGGGGCTTCTTGGCGGGTGTTGGAATCCCTCGGTTGATGTCAATGTCGATGGGTTACTCCAGTTTCAGGAACTTCATAGCCATGCTGCGGATTCGTGCTCAGGTATGCAAACGTCTCAGTCTTTGAATACGAATCTTCTATCACTTCTTGTGGCCCGAAACGTCGAGGGCAATGGCGGTGACGAAACAGCCGTTCTTTCTCCTGTGTATCGGTTCTGGTCTCCGGTTTTCAGCGGACATTTCTTCACGATGAACGAGACGGAGAAGAACAACATTATTGCGACTCTCTCAGCCTATTGGACGTACGAGGGTGTTGCGTATGATGCGTATACAGGTCAGGCGGCGGGAACCCTGCCGGTCTACCGCTTCTGGTCTCCTGTCTTCGCGGGTCACTTCTACACGATGAACGAGGAGGAGAAGAATAATATTATCTCGGGGCTTTCAGCTTACTGGACCTACGAAGGGGTTGCTTGGTACGCCTGCCCGACACCGGTGGCTGGTACGGTTCCGGTTTACCGCTTCTGGTCTCCGGTCTTCGCCCATCACTTCTTCACGATCAACGAAACGGAAAAGAACAATATCATTGCGGGGCTTTCGGCCTACTGGACTTACGAAGGCATTGCGTACTATGCCTTCTCTTCGCGCTCGGGTTCGGATTCCAGGGCGGTGGACTCGTTGTTCGACGAACGTGATTTTGCGGCTGTACAGAAATCGGCAGACGCTATTGTGACGGGTTCTGAAGTAGCGGCTCCTGTGAATGTGATCCAGACTTTGAATGGCTCATCCACAGGGCTGGGCGACATGGTTTTCCCGATGTCGTTTGCAGGCGGTGCGGTGAAGGCATACGTGTATGATGCGACTGCGGATCAATGGACGTGCGTCGTGAGCAATAGCAATGCACAGGCAGAGGCCGTGTTTACGGGCGTACAGCCTGATCGAGACTACCGATTCGAGGTGTGGTCGGATGATTCGGCTGGATCGGATGCAGAAGCGCTGCATTCAAGTTCCTTTGTGTGGAAACTTGATCCGCCGCCGACGCTGAATAGCGACGTGACCTTGTCCGACGGCGATGGCGTCGTGGGTGCTCCGGTGGCAAGACTGAAGACACCCACTACCGACGGTACGCTGACGCTGAAACTCTACTCCTCATCGCAGGGGGTTGTGCAAACACTGACAGGCGTTGTGGGAGGTGAGACCGTCGAACTGTCCATCCCTGAATGGAATCGCTGGTTCTGGGTCGGCGGCTGGCGTGATACTGATAATGCACTGGTGATGTCGCTGTGGATGCGAAGTGAAGCGGAATCCTTATCCACGAAAAACACGAAACGGTAACGCGAAGAATTTTAACCATGAAACACATAAAACTTCATGAAAGTAGTGTGGATGCAGGCTGAAATTCTATACACAGATTAGCAACACAGAGAAGTGTAGGGGTAATATTCCTCACGCGAAGAAGTGAAGTTTTTCATGGAGTTTAATGTTTTTCATGGTTAAACCTAAAAAAGGCTGTAGGCTGTAGCGGTTTAGGCTGAAGTTATTGGAATAGCCACAGAAGACGGAACTCACGGAAGGTGGTGTAGAGAGGTTTTGTCCACAGAAGTCAAGTCCACAGAGGAGAATGCTGGGTAAGAAGACACGGGACACGATCGACGATGGACTATGGTCTATAGTCCAATCCGGGGAGGGGACGCCCCTCAACCAGAAAGACGTAGCGAAGTGCTCGTGCTAAGGTTTGACGCGGGTTGGATGAAGTGGTGTAAACGCGGCGAGGATGCCGCGTCTACTTTTTAGTGATTTCTTCTTGCTCATAGCCCTCGATTAGTTTACGCTGTTTTCTTGTCACAGCGTTATATATGCTAAGGAATCTGAAATGCCGGATGAAGAGAGCCCACTTGGAACGAAGGATAAGCGAACGCATCGCGTTCTTTATTCTTCGTTCCAAGTGGGGGAGAAACTCCCAGGCTACGTTCGGTACGCTCTTGCGCAGTTAGCGAAAACGGGTTTTGATGTTGTGTTGATCACGAATCAAACCAGCTTGGATCACGAAGCGCAAACCTTCCTGCGGGAGCATCGGATAGCGTTGTTTGTCACGGAAAACCGTGGGTTTGACTTTGGGATGTGGCGTCGCTATTTGGAGTCCATTCCCGAGTCGGAACGTAATGCGTTTGAGCGGTTGGTGCTGGTTAATGATTCGGTGATTTATTTTCGGGATGTTTTCCGGGATTTATTCGAGCGGGCGGAAGCCAAAAATGCCGACATGGTGTCACTGTCCAGCAACAATGATTACGGGTTTCATCTCCAGTCGTTTTTCTTGTACATGAAGCCACGTGCGATCTCTGTGTTCTTTGAACATCTGCTTTCTGAAAACGAGCAGAGCGAATATTGGGGTGCTGTGATGAACATGGAGGTAGGGCTGAGTCAGAGCATGATACGGCAGAATCTTGTTCTTGAGCCGCTCTATCAATTTGATATTCCGTTTGATTTTTCTTACGAGACCCTGATCCGGATGCACGCGGGCTTCGTGAAGCGCAAGTTACTTGAGAAGCGCTACACCTTCGGGCAAACGATGTTTTTTCTCCGGAACAATCGCAGGGCACTTGATTTGGGCTATCGATCGCTGATTCTCCAGCAGGGAGGTAAGGACGCTGACTTTCAACCCGAGTGGTTGATAACTCGGCCTCCGCCTTCTTTTCGAGAAAAAGCACGGATCCGTTTCTGGCGGATACTATTCTGGGGCTGGACGCTGATCTCCGATGGTTGTTTACTGGCCGTTTCGGCGTACGTAGGGCTTTCGCTGTTCAAGTGGGGTGGGGTGGTTGGTGGTGTTCTCGTTGGGGCGGTTGCAGCGGTTTTCCTGTTCAGACTTCGCCACATCGGTCGAGACTGGATTACCAAGCGCAGCGTTCGACCGATTAGCATTTCGAAATGATGAGCCTTGTTTCTGCCGTTTACGGTGTGGTTCTCGGCGGCCACGCCATCGTGAAGTCCTCACCATCCAGTGTCAGGTTTGGATTATAAGCGGGATCGTTTGTTAGCACCGTTCTCCAGTGTTCCTGCATGTAGGCGATTTCACCTGCGAAGCGCTTTCGCTTTTCCGCAGTGTCTTCTGCGCCACGGCTTGCAGACTCGTGGTGATATAATTCTGCGTAGGAAGTCCATAAATTTTGATAGCCTTTCTGACGCAATCTCAGGCAGAAGTCGATATCGTTGAAGGCGACGGCCAACGCATCTTGGTTTAAGCCGCCAACCTCTTCGTAGCGTTCGCGTTTGACGACCAGACATGCGCCGGTAACAGCGGAGACTGATCGCAAGCAGAATACGTGCTTCAAATTTTTGATGGATGTTCGGGACAGGCACCTTGGGGCATGTGCTGCAACGCCCTTGATGCCCAAAACCACACCGCCATGCTGTAAAGTGTCGGTGGGATACCAAAGGCAGGCTCCAACGGCTCCAGTCTCAGGCAGGGAGGCAAGTGCAACCATTTCCTCCAGCCAGTCTGGAGAGATCACTTCTATGTCGCTGTTTAACAGCGCGAGGATGTCACCCGTAGCCGCAGCGGCACCGAGATTGTTGAGTGCTGAATAGTTGAAAGGACGCGGATCACGAATAATGCGTATTCTCGGGTTCTTTTCTAGCTCGAGCAAATAATCGAGCATAGCCGACTCGTCGGAACCGTTGTCGATAATGAGCAGTTCGAAATCGGGATAGGTCGATTTGGATAGCACGCTTTCGATGCATAAGCCAAGCAGTGCTTGGCCGTTGCGCGCGGGAATGATGATGCTGACGCGGGGAGGCGGGTTTGGGAGGCGGTACCGGAGTCGATACCCGCTATCAAGGATGTCAACCGTGCAGTCTGCCTTCGTTCGCATGAAGTGCTCGCACAAAGCATCCCGCCCAGCGGTCAGTTCTGCTAGAAGCTGAAGAGTAGACGATTTTATGCTGATAGGCAAATCTTTCTGGTGGCAGAGGATTCGAGGGACGTGGCGGATTTCTTCTCGTTTAGCTTGTTCAAGGCAACGGAGGATCAAATCGAATTCGCCTACAGGATCGAACGTTGTTCGAAGGCTACCTAGCTCTTTCAGTAGTGCTTTACGATAAACGCAAAGCGGGAGGAGAAGCTGGCGCGAGTAAAACATCGCTTCGTCCCAGTCGGGTTTAAATGATGGCGAATATCTTTTGCCCTGCGTATCGATCCGATCGGTGTCCGAGTAGATAAAAGCGGCATTGGCATTGAGCAAAGCTGCTTTAACGACGTAGAAGAGGGCATGTTCTGCGAGGAGTAAGTCGGGTTTTAAGAAGAGAACCCAGTCTCCTGTGGCAAAATCGATGGCGAGGTTCATTGCCGTGCAGACATTAGCAGGCGTTTTCTGAACAAGGCGTTTAATTCGCTTATCTTGACTAGCGGTTTTTTTGATAAGCGTGCGGAGAGCCGAAGTTTTAGAGGTCGTATCGACGATAAGAAGCTCCCAGAAAGGGTACACTTGTTGACGGATGGCCGCAATGGCCTCCACAAGGTTTTCGGACGTCCATCCGCCGTCAGTCGTTACAACGAGGGATACGATGGGTTTGGTGGGGAGGATGTCGCCTTGAGAACGGAGCTTCTCTCTTTCGGAGTTGCTTCTGGTGTCATAACGCTGAATCCATTCTGCATAATCGTGACGGTTTGATAGCGGCTTCTCGGCGATGGGTCCGTTGTGAACCTCGTTGAGAGTGGCGTGAAAACCGTTGCGCCGGATCCGTCCAAAGGCGTGACGCAGAACAGGAATAAAGCCGAATTTCCGGCAGGTGGCCAGTCCTTTGGCAAACAGCGAAGGAATTGCAGAAATTTTTTGGATCATGACGTTTACATGGCTAAGCATGTGGTCATTTGGTTGACAGCACGTGTCCAGCAAAAACGTTGCCTAACGAATTTATAGGATAGAGAGGAGCAATCAATCAGATGTGAGCGATTTTCCGAAAAGGCTAAAAGGAGCTGTTTCATTTCCTCTAGATCTCTACAGACAAAGGGAGTGACTTCAGGGTGAGCTCCCGCATCAAAAGCCAACCCTACCGTGCCAAGTGCCTGAGCTTCGACGAGGGGGAGGTTGAAGCCTTCCCACATACTAAAGGAGATGAAGACATCTAACGACCGGAGATAGTTCGCCTTATCCTCGTCGGATAAATTCAGATGGGTGATTATGCCCTGTTGCTCGAGCCCTGTGACATCTTCTGGTTTACCAGCTCCAGCAGCGTGATATTCAAATTGGTTGCGATCTTCAGGGGTCTTCATCGTATGAATTAATTGCGTGAAGAGGTGATTACCCTTGTAGAACGCCTCTCCTTTGCCGAATCGAACCAAGGTTCCGACCTTTAGGGGCCGGTTTTTTTCAACAGCAATGTTGTCGAGATTTTTACTCCCAAGGTCTGGAACGTGATCGGCACCGAGGTGAATGACAACGCCATTTTTCAGTCCGATTTCCGCCTTCAAGAAATGTGAAAGCGTGAACACACCCTTCGCGTATGGATAGGCAATGATTTTTTTATTGGCGATGATGTCTTCCCTTGCCTGGCGATCATCAGGGAACAAGGCGGGTGTAGGATCTCCCATCTCCCAAGCCCAGCACTCGTAGGATTGCGATAATTCTCTTAGCATCTCAAAGAATGGCGTTGTAGCAGCAATGATGATAGGGTTGACCATCTGGCTGGCAACTTCCCGTACACTGTCAACCGTTCGATCGACTTTGTGAATAGGGAAGCCGGAATAGAAGTCGTCTGCGTCAAGTGTCGCGACGGCAACGTGGGAGCCCGACGCTGTCATCTTGCGGGCAAAGATGTCAAGGACAACGCTGACTCCGTAGCCTTTTTTCAGAAAACAGGAAAGAAATAGAATGTCGCGCATGGTAATTCCTTTATAGAAACTTCGCCTCGATGAAAGATCCCCAGCGTCTCATGAACCGCTGTCGATCTTGCCAGTTTTCATCCATTTTCTTGCGCGTTCCGTTTTCGAGGTGGATGACGGCACCTGCATTGACGATGCCGACAGTTCGTCCCGCACGTTGGACGCGGAGGCACAGGTCGACATCCTGGCATTCCGCATCGTAGGCTTCCGACAGGCCCGCGCATTGTTCAAAGAGAGGCGCTTTAATCATCAGGCATGCACCAGTCACGCAGGGGGTATTGATGAATCGGGGCCAGTTGCCTGGATTAATGTGTTGTCGAATGCGTGGATGATAGCAGAATCCCCGTAGCGCAGGGTCACGAATGAAATCGATGCCTGCATGTTGAATGCTCATGTCTTTGAAGTAAAGATAGGCACCGACGATGCCGAGTTGGGGTCTGCTGTTCAGTTCCCTGTACATGGTCAATAGAGGTCTTTCTACGTTTTTCACATTGTCATGCGCAGGTAGCTCGATGTCATTGTTGAGAAACAAGAATGTTTTGCATTGAGCTTCTCGGGCCAGTTGATTGTTGTTCTTTGAAAAATGATATTTCAGGCCGGAGAACAGGCGGATGTTGTTTTGATTTTTTTCGTAGTAAGCCCGAACCTCGCGGTTGGTTGTTCCGGTGTCGCCAATGAGTATTTCGAACTCCAGATTCTGGGCGGTGAACATTTCTTTTTCTGCCAGAAGTTGGTTGCACAACGGGATGATAAACTCGGGACGGTCAAGATTGAGGATGATAACGCTAAGGCCTTCTTTTTGAGCGTTTTCAAGTTTGACGGTTTCTGTTTCTTGAATTTGCCTACAGCGTTCTTCGTTGGTGTGGGATGTGTAAGGGTTGAGATTGGTGGGAAATTCTTGCATTCCTAATGGAGTGCCAACTGTTTTTCCATGAGGACTGCTGGTACCCGAGGAAAGACCAAGTCCTGCCGCTGCATGATTTGGAGGTGGCATTTTAATTTGGTAGGCTACGGACTGGAAGCCCTCCTTCCGGAATGCCTTGCAGGCTCGGATAGCAGAATTCCAAATGCCGTATTGTCGAAACGCCCGTCGGCAGGTGCCTGCGATGCTTACTATATTAAATCCCAGTTGAAGGAAAGCGCGTAGAGGCCACGTTATTCGCCAGCTTAAACTTCGACGAAGGGCTGAAATTTGGATTTTCAGGCTTTCGTTTTCAGCAGTTTTTTGGGGGTACTGGATTTTCAGGCTTTCGTTTTCAGCAGTTGTTTGTGCATGTTGAATTTTCAGGCTTTCGTTTTCAGCAGTTGTTTGTGCATGTTGGATTTTCAGGCAGTCGACTTCTGCAGTTGTTTGGGCCTGTTTGGCTTTCAGGCTGTTGTTTTCAGCAGTTGTTTGTGCATGTTGGATTTTCAGGGAGTTGTTTTCAGCAGTTGTTTGTGCATGTTGGATTTTCAGGCAGTTGCATTCAACAATTTTTTGGGTATAGTGGGTTTCTTGTTCCGCCGTGAGTTGCTGTAGTTCCTCTGGCAAAATCAGACGTGTTTCACCTGAAATTGTAATTTGTCTTATCGGGTGGGGAAAATGAATAACGACATACGGATCTAAGCCCAGGAATACCCATGTGCCCTTTTCTTTAAGGATACCGTTTGTTGTGAATTCGAGTGGGTTTAGATCTGAGACAGTTCCGTTTGTATCTTCAACTGAAACGGCATAAATCTTAAGGGTAATCAACTGAGCGTCGACAGGATCGAACCGTAAGAAAGAACAGTCGGAATCGGGTAATGTGAATACAACGGAGAAAGAGCCGAGAGGCATATCGGCGGAAATAAGGGCTTTCTTTTCTGTAAAAGCCGCTTGTTGGTGTGAGAAGTATAGCTTTGATTTCACCCATTGGAGAGAGGGACTGCTTAAGTCTGCTCCTGCCATCAGTTGAGCAACAGCTTTGCGGTGGCTCATTGGGCGTGAGTTTTTGTTCTTTATCTTCTTTAGTTGCTCGAAGACTGTGCCTGTATACGCGGCTTCGCTAAATCGCTCTCTAACGTACAGGCCTGCGTTTTCTGCGCGGATATGGGTTGCTGCCGGGTCATCACGTGTTGTCTTTAGGGCGTTGGCGAGGTCTGTCGCATCTCCGGGGGTGTAGGCTAAGCCATGTTCGAAATTAGTGAAAACTTCTTTGGGACCGCCCGCATTTGCATAGATGATCGGCTTGCCAAGGAGTGATGCTTCGATGAGTGTTCTTCCCAATGCCTCCATTCGCGAGCAAGAGATCACGACGTCGACTTCTTGCATCAGGGAGTAGGGGTCGTTCACGTAACCCGTCCAGCGGAATCGATCTTCAAAGCCAGATTTTTGAATTTCCTCTTGAAGCTTTTCGGCGTAAACAGTGTCGCCTGACGCTCCGACAAGCCAGCAATGGCATTCTACACCTTTTTCAAGGAGATTCAAGCAGGCACGGACGAGATCGAGTTGTCCTTTTTCCGGGGTAATATTTCCGAAAACGCCGAAAATCGGGATGGTGTTTGGAGGGGAGACCAGCTCATGTTGAGCCCTTTTTATTTGGATTTCGGGCAGTTGGATGTGGCTATAGATAACGGCGATTTTATTTTCTGGGTCGGTCGGGAATAATGCTTCTTTAACGTTGTGGGTGATGCAGAACACGGCATCGCTACTTTGATAGAGCGCATCAAGAATTTTGCGAAAGTCTGGAAAGAAGGTTAACTGATGATCAAGCTCCCCATACTCACGGACAGCAAGGGCGTGGGGTCTGTTCAAGGCTTCGGCACACAATATGCCCCAAGGGGATACGATCGTTTGTGAAAAAATAACATCTGGGGCGAGGGAGGCAATTTGCGGGAGTATGATCGACTCTACAATGTGTCGGGTAGCGGAGAGTTCCGATTTCAACGGGGTAGGGGCTAGAGCAGCCCACCACCATCCATCTGTTAGGTTTATTTTGCTAGAAGGCGTGAAGACGGCGCATCCTGCATTGATTAATTCCTGAGAGAGAGGGCCGCGTGAGGGAAGCACGGCTGTACACATCGCTCCACGACGGGAGATTCCAGAAACAAGGTCAAGTAAGGATCTTTCGGCACCGGAAAGAGCTGACGAGTGAGAAAAGAAAAGCACAGAAAGGGCAGCTTCTTTTCGGATGCAGAGAACGTTGTAATAGGATGTTTCGTAGCGCGCTTCCATCATCGCGATGTTCGCGGGCTGCTCCATCGGATAAAAGATGCCCTCCTCGTCGTCAATTGCAAACAGGCTGAAGCCTTTCCCATGTAAAAAGTCGATGAGTTCTTTCGCACTTGTGTTGGCGATTTTCATCATCTTCGGATTCATTTCGAGCAGAATTGTTACATCTTTACCAGAATCAAGTGTTGTTGAGAATCCTTTTAGAACCTCTAGTTCGTGCCCATCCGTATCGGTCTTAACGAAAATTCGTTCGACCGGGTGAGCGGCGACAACATCGTCTAGGCAGACGGTGGCAATGTCAATGTGGTCAAGCGTTTCTGAGCTTGGATGCGGGTAGATGCTCCCGTTGTCGGAAGCTTCTGATTTGCAAAACTGGATATGGCCCGCTTTGGAGGAAACAGCGGCGTTGATGCAGGTAATTCGTTCGCCTTCGATGCCGTTGAATTTGAGATTTTTCTGTAGAACGTTGAGGTTTTCTACAATAGGCTCGATTGCGACCAAATTGAGTTTGGGGTTCGCCTTTACAGCCAGTAGGGAATAATAGCCGTAATGGGCACCGACATCAATGAAGAGCTCTTGTCGGGCGACCTGCTGTCGGGTGATCCGTGTTGAAAGTGTTTCGTACCCGTGCGCGTACGCATCGACAAACCGTGGCGTCACATACATGTCGAATTCGTCGCCGACGGGTCTGACCAAGGTGAGTACGTCGAGATTATAATCGTCTTTCAGGTCTTCATTCATAGTAGGATCTGGGTGTTTCAGGTATCAAGAAATCTGCCAAACAGTCGTCATCCACGGTTCAGCAAGCCGGGGTCCATGGCCTGAGAAGTCGGTTCGTGAAAAGTTGCGTAGCAGGCTCATAGCAGGACGATAGCTGGGTCTTTCGGAGTTGTCGAGCATGATGTAACCGCCGTGTTTGACTTTTGGCACCGCATGACGTAGGCAGGCAGCGCGAGCACGCCCATCGACAATGATCATGTCGAGGGATCGGTCGGGATAGTCTTCGATCTTGCGCACGTAGTTTCGAAACAGCAGACTAGCATGTTCAGGAAAAGTTTTGGAAACATAGGTTCGGGAACTGTAAGGGAGGAATTTAGCAAAGCGACAGGGTTGCGGGGGTACAAGAAAATAATCGCAGTTGCGGACACCTTCCTGTTCAAGAGCATTGCTCACGGCTTCATGCCATTCTGGATTGTGCTCGACAGAAACGACTTTCTTTACTTTTTTAGCATAGAAAAGAGTGGATCCGCCTGTGCCCCACTCGAAGACTGTCATTTCCGCATGGATATGCTTGTCAAGCCATTCTCGTGCATTATCGGTTATCCAAGGAATTTGCTCTTTGGGGTCAGTGAGGTTCATCAAGGCTCCTGTCTTCAGTTGTTACGCTAATCTTGCACTCGGGCAGCTTAAAAAGGACGCTTTGACGCTGGAAGTCACTTGTACTCAGGAATTGAAACTCGTATGCATCTGCAATGAACTGGTGCCGAATATGTTTGTCTGAGGTTCCATCGGCGACGCCGATGGCGATGAGATAGGAGCCGTTTTCGATCTCGGGAATCGTAAAAGAAAAGTGTACGAGTGTGGTTTCTCCTGCTTCAAGCGTGGGCAGATTGACATTGAGGACATCGGTGTTGCTGCCCATTAGACGGAGACCCTTAGCGCTGACAATTTGAAATCCGTAGTACGGCATATTGATCGTCGTAGAGGAGGTGACTTTCATGATCAACTTGACGGCGGTGGGTCCGTTAAGAACCGTTGTCCGGGTCGATGGGGTAGTGAAGAGGCCGACCGCCTCGATGACGGCACCTCCTTCGCCGGTAATCATCGCATCGGACGGAATCGGGACGAGCTGATTCGAGATCCCATTTTCTTGTGGAGTTGACGTTGGGGCACTTGCTTTCAGAACGCCGACATCATGCATCATCCATGCAGAATATTCTTCGATCATGCGTTTGGCTGGGCCGATCCCACGAATTCCACCTTGGTCGAGCCAGATGGCTCGAGTGCATAAACGCACAACGTCGCTTCCGGAGTGTGAGACCAAGATAATGGTTTTCTTTTTTTCTCGGAATTCCGCCATTTTGCGATGACATTTCATCTGGAAACGGATATCGCCTACGGCTAGCGCTTCGTCTACGATTAAAATATCAGGGTCAACGTTGACTGCGCAGGCGAAAGCAAGTCTGATAAACATGCCACTGGAATATTTTTTGACTGGGTGTTCGATAAAGTCGCCGATATCGGCAAACGAAAGGATGTCTTGGAGCTTCTTTTCCATTTCATCCCGAGAGAAACCCATGAGGGTTCCTTGAAAGAAAATATTTTCTAATCCAGATAATTCAGAATTAAACCCGGCTCCGAGTTCAAGGAGTGACGAGATGCGCCCTTCGACGATAGCATGTCCTTCTGTTGGCGTGAGCACACCTGCCAAAATTTTCAGTAAGGTAGATTTTCCAGAGCCGTTGCGTCCGATGATGCCGAGAGTTTCTCCGTATGGGACATCGAACGAAATGTCGCGTAGGGCGTGAAACGCCTGGTGGTAGCTCCGCCCCCTTCGATCCAATGCTTCTTTAAGACGATCAATTGGACGGGCATAAAGATTGTATACCTTGTTTAAATTTTCGGCATGGATTGCGTATTCTGGTTTCATGTTCGCCCTATAATACATCTGCAAAATGCGGGTTTGTTCGACGATAGACATAACGGGCCAACGCCCAGCAAACTCCTGTGACGGCCCAGAATCCGATCGTGGTTGGCCCGTGTTCCCAAACCCAGGTTCTACCAAAAAGGGAATCGCGATACCCTTCTACAATGTAGCCGACGGGGTTCAGCTTAAAGATCCAACGGTACTGCTCTGGAACCATGGTGACCTGCCAAAGAATGGGGGTAAGCCACATGCCAAACTGGAGGATAATGCCGAGAAGTTGGCCCAGATCACGGAAGAAAGGCAGAATGGAAGCCGTGAGAATGCCAAGGGCTAAAACGAGGGCAATTAAACACACGGCATAATAGGGCAATTGCAACCAATACAGCGTGGGGTATTGGCCGAAGATCAACGAAAGTAAAATGAGTACGATAATAAAGGCGAGATGGAAGAACAGCGCAGAGATTACTTTCACAACAGGGATGAGTTCAACTTTAAAGACAACCTTCTTTACTAAATAGGAGTAGTCGATGAAGGCCACAGTTGCTGTCATCCATCCTTCAGAAAAGAAAAACCATGGGGTTAGCCCCGCAGCCAGCCATAACACGTAGGGAACGCCTTGGGCAATGGGTGCAGCTCGGAAGCCTACCTGAAATACAAACCAGAATACAAGAACTGTTGCAACAGGTTGTGCGAATGCCCACATCATTCCGAAGTATGACCCTGCAAAGCGTGCACGAAAATCGTTTCGAGCAAGTTCCCATACTAGTGAAGTCATTTTTCGGGTTTTGGCAATAGTGGTTTTGTTTGCGTTTCGAGTAAGTGCGCGGTCCATATTTTTGAAGCGATTTAATGTCTGATTTAAGCAGGAGAGAAGTTTACATGAAGAACCGTGAACTGGCAATGTCGTTTTCTCGCGATGTTGGCGTCTCCCGATATTTTGCCGGGGTGACGCCTTCTGATTTCTTGAAGGCATTCCAGAAGTTCGATGCCTCGGCTCGTCCTGACATCGTGGCAATGTCTTTGATGGGGATGGCAGTTTCTGCTAGAAGACGGCAGATTTCCTGATGACGTCGTCGCTTCCATTCTGTAGCCGGTGACGTGTTGAGTGTCGCGTTAAATCTCATCTCCAAATTTCGTTTTGATACGCCGCAGGTCTGCGCCAGAGTGTCTGTTCCGCACGGCGAGAAGAGATGCGTAACCATGTACGCGATGGCTTTGTTGACCACAGGATCGGAATACTTGTAGGCGGCTGAAGATTCGCGGACGATAATTCGGGTTGGAGGAATCCGTTCCGATGGAAAGCAGCGATTTGGGTTTTCGATCATGTCGAGCAGCATGCCGACCGCACGAAGCCCGATTTCACGCTCGGGTAGTACGATGGTGCTGAGCGTAGCGGGCGAGAGGACGGAATCGAGCATGGAGTCACCGACGCCAACGACACCGATGGAGTCCGGCACGCAGCGTCCGGCTTTCGTCAACGCACCCACGATTTGTCTGGCAATGAAATCGGAAGAGCAGAAGCAACCGGTGTGTTCAGGTAACGACATGAGCCATTCTTCGAGACCTGTCGATTTAGAGAAGACGGCACCGCTCGGTGGGAGTAGTGGAGAAATGCCGTGTGACAGCGATTCCTGAATGAACCCTTCGTACATCATCTTTGATGCGTACGAAGCCTGTTCGTGTACGATGGCTGTGTTCGTCCACCCACTTTCGGCGAAGTAACGCACCGCCATCACCCCTGTTGCGCGGAAGTCCGCACCCACTGAGGGAATTGAATGAATATCGGAGATAATGCCGACATTGACCATGGGGATGTGATGCGAAAGCAAGCTTTCAAGCCAGCGGTCGCCCAGAAAGGCGCCAACAACGCCGTCTACACTGCCGATGGAAACGAGGTGCGCCAACGTGTCCGCTTGGTTGTAGTGAAGCGGAACGATACGTACAGCAGAGGACCCTGCGAGCTTTTCCTGAATGCCAGCGAGAAGGCGCAAAGACCTCGAGAGATCGGAATCCATCAAAACGCTAATAGTTCTCATCTGTTTGCGTTAAATTATAATCAATTATTGCGCTTTTACGCAATGTAAAACGTTAACCTCGGCGTTAGTATCAAGACCAATTCAATTTTCAACAGGAGTCGAGATGAAAAAAGCACTAATTACGGGTATTACAGGGCAAGACGGATCTTATCTTGCTGAGCTTCTGCTTAACAAGGGTTATGAGGTTCACGGTATCATCAGGCGATCTTCCAGCTTTAATACCCAGCGAATTGATCATCTGTATCAGGATCCGCATATTATGGGGGTTCGTCTTTTTCTGCATTACGGCGATTTGGCAGATTCCGTTCGTCTTACGAAACTCCTCTACGAGCTTCGTCCGGATGAGATCTACCATCTCGGAGCCCAGAGCCATGTGCGCGTTTCCTTCGACATCCCGGAATACACGGCGGATGTCACGGGTGTGGGTACGGTGCGCATTCTAGATGCCATTCGCGAGGCGGGCATCGGGCACGGCGTTCGCTTCTACCAAGCATCGTCCTCGGAACTCTATGGCAAGGCGGTAGAAGTTCCGCAGACTGAATCTACGCCGTTTCATCCTCGCTCACCTTACGCCTGTGCTAAACTCTACGCCTATTGGATTACGCGTAATTATCGTGAAGCCTATGAGATGCACGCCTCGAATGGCATTCTCTTCAACCATGAGTCCCCGCGTCGCGGCCCGACATTTGTAACGCGCAAGATCACGATGGCTGCCGCGCGCATTAAGCTTGGCCTTCAGAGCGAGCTGTTTCTTGGCAATCTAGAGGCCAAGCGCGACTGGGGTTTTGCGGGCGACTATGTTGATGCAATGTGGCGGATTCTGCAACAGGATAATCCGGATGACTACGTCATCGCTACGGGTGAGGCGCATACGGTTCGGGAGTTTTGTGAAGAGGCATTCGCGTTGCTGGATTTAGACTGGTGTGAGTTTGTCCGCTATGACCCACGGTATGAGCGTCCGACGGAAGTCGATTTGCTGATTGGCGATGCATCGAAGGCAAAGAAAGTCCTAGGCTGGGAACCGAAGGTTGCTTTTAAAGACTTGGTTCGAATGATGGTCGAGGCTGACTTGGCGGAGGCGCGTCAACAACGCGCGATGTTGGAACAGCGGTAGGGGCACTTCGTTGAGTGCGAAGTGCGTAGTTCAGGCTGGGGGCACCCCAGACCCCGTTTTAAAGAGTAGGGGCACGGCATGCCGTGCCCGAAGGGGCAAAATATGAGTAATACATTTGATAAGACATTGGTTTTAGGACACCGTGGCATGGTGGGGTCAGCCATCGTGCGGAGAATGAAGGATGGTGGTCTTCCGGTACCGGTTCTCGCTGGCCGTGCCGAACTGGACTGCTTGGATCAAGCGGCTGTGCGCGAGTTCATCGCGAAGGTAGAACCGACCTCGGTTATCATCGCCGCAGCCAAGGTCGGTGGAATCGAGGCAAACCGGTCGCAGATGGCGGAGTTTATGTACGAGAACCTCATGCTGGCATCCAACGTCATCGAGGCCTGTTACCGTATCGGTGTCCCGCGCGTGATGTTTTTGGGCAGTTCATGCATCTACCCACGCATGGCAGAACAGCCAATCTGTGAGGATTCGCTTCTCACCGGAACGCTTGAACCCTCGAATGAAGGTTATGCCATCGCAAAAATAGCGGGCATGAAACTCTGCCAGTACTATCGGCGTCAATACGGGCTTTGCTATCATTCCGTCATGCCGACGAATCTCTATGGTCCCGGGGACAGTTATCACCCGAAGCATTCGCATGTATTACCAGCGCTTATTCGAAAATTCGAGGAAGCGAGGGTGGCGAGACAGAAGACCGTTTCGCTTTGGGGCACAGGGTCTGCTTTACGTGAATTTTTGCACGTCGATGATCTGGCAGATGCGGTGCTGTTCACAATGGGGCTCGACAATCCGCCCGACTGGGTGAACGTCGGGTCGGGCGAAGAAGTGTCAATCCGTCAGCTTGCCGAGAGAGTGCGTGAGGCGGTCAGCGTGGACTGCGACATCGCGTGGGATCCCACGAAGCCGGATGGTACCCCGCGCAAGCTGCTCGACTGCTCGTTACTCAAGGGCCTTGGCTGGAAGGCCGACATTATGCTCAAAGAAGGACTTGCTCGAACAATCGAAGATTATCGGAGGGAAGGAATCGAGGGCGCACGTAGGGATAAATAATTTGGCCCAGGACTCTTCTGTCAAAAGTGCATTCGTTAGCACGAATATCCGGTCCGTCCCCTCCACGACCGGTTGGCAGGTAAGTAGGATTTTTGAGTTGCCGTTTTAAGAGCACTCCAGTAGAATACTACCGTATTAATTGGCTATTTTAGTTGACTAGTGAAACGTTAAACGATAGGACGAAGACAAAACATGAAGACTCTGAAAATTGGTATTATTGGATGCGGTGGAATTGCACGCTGTGCGCATGCTCCCTACTACAAGGACGAGAAGCGCATTAAGATCGTTGCCGTTTGCGATATTTTGGCTGACCGTGTAGAAAAATTTCGTGATGAGCTGTTTCCAAAGGCCGACATCTATACAGACTACCATGAGCTTCTGAAGCGTGCAGACATCGATGCAGTAGACATCTGCACCCCGAATTACTTGCATTCCGAAATCGCGATTGCTGCGTTCACTGCAGGAAAGCATGTATTCTGCGAGAAGCCAGATGCCGTCACCCCCGAGAAGGCAATTGCGATGAAGGAAGCCTCTGAAAAGGCTGGTAAACTCTTGATGGTGATGCGTAATAACCGTTTTTCTGATCCCTCACAGTATGCGAAGAAGTTTATCGATGCCGGCAAAATGGGCGATATCTATGCGGCCCGCTGTGGCTGGCAGCGTCGTCGCGGCATCCCGGGTAAGGGCGGCTGGTTCACCACCAAAGCACAATCCGGTGGTGGACCCCTCATTGACCTCGGTGTACACATGATCGATCTGACGATTTGGTTAATGGGCAATCCGCGTCCCGTGGCAGTCAGCGGAGCCACCTTCTGCAAGTTTGCAAACGAATCGGGTAAGAGTGATTCCGTCAATTCAAATTTCGGCGATGCCGTTGCCGATGGAACGTTCGATGTTGAGGATCTCGCCATGGGCTTCATCCGCTTCGACAATGGTGCTGTGCTACAGATCGAATTCAGTTGGGCATCTAATGTTAAAGAAGAGTGCATCTTCGTTGAACTCCGGGGTTCCAAGGCGGGAATGACATGGCGAAACGGAGGTTTTGTCGAAATGTATTCGGAAGAAGACGGACAGCTCGTGAACATCCAACCGTCGAGTAAGTTGATGAACGAGGGACATATTCGGAACTTGAAACATTTCGTTGAGGTTGTTCTCGACGGTAAGGAGCCATGCTTCAAACCGCAGCAGGGCGTCGACATGATTAAGATTCTCTCCGCCGTTTATGAGTCCGCGAAGACGGGGCGTGAAGTTCGGTTATAAGAACAATTCAGAAGGGGGAATTGGGAATGTCATTTAATATCGTGGAGCAAATTGATGGTCGCGTTCAAATTTGCAATGTGTTAGTCAGCCTTTTCGACAAGAGTGGGCTCGATGTTCTCGTCAAGGGGCTAATGAAGACGTGTCCGAGCGTTCGCTTTTATAGCACGGGTGGTACCTATAAAGCGATTGCCGGAATTTTAGGAAAAGCCGCAAAGGAACGTCTCATTTCGGTTTCTGACTACACGGGACAGCCCGAAATGCAAGGCGGGCTTGTCAAGACGCTTGACTTCAAGATCTATCTGGGACTCCTCAGCGAGAAATACAATGCTGATCATCAGTCTGATCTGGAGCGAACGGGTGCTGTGGCGTTTGACATGGTCGTCGTCAATCTTTACCCGTTTAAGCAGGTGGTATCACTGGAGGGAGTTACACCCGAGATGGCGCGAACCAATATCGACATCGGTGGGCCTTGCATGATCCGGGCATCAGCCAAAAATTACATCCGCGTGGCTTCGGTTACAGAAGTCGAGGACTATGCGAGCTTGATCGAGGAGGTGCGTACGAACAAGGGTTCTATCAGTCTTGATACTCGTTTTAAATTGATGAAGAAAGCATTTGCGCACACGGCGGCTTACGATTCCGCTATTGCCACGTACTTTGCTGCGGTGACGCCGGAAGCGGTTGCCGAAACCTATGACTGGCCGCCAACCCAATGATAGACTTACACATCCACTCCACTTTTTCTGACGGCTCGCTTAGTCCTGAAGCACTGGTGGAGCTGGGTGCCGCCGCTGGGCTGACCGCGATGACGCTAACCGACCATGACACCACGGGTGGCGTTCAGCGTTTTTTATCGGCAACAGCGGCAAAGGGGATCCGTTCGGTTTCAGGCATCGAACTGAGCGTCGATGTGCCTGGCGCGACCGTTCACATTTTGGCGTACGGTTGCGACCCCACATACACGGCACTCAACGATGCCCTCGCCAGCGTTCGAGAGGGACGGCATCGTCGGAACGTAGAAATTCTCTCAAAACTCAGCAAGCTCGGCTGCAGCATTGCGTGGAACGATGTTCTGAAGTTTGCTGGTGAAGAGGGGCTTGTGGCTCGGCCCCATTTTGCGCAGGCACTCATCAAAAAGGGCTATGCGCGTAGCAAGCAAGATGCGTTCGATCACTACCTCGCCAAAGGTGCGGCAGCTTACGCCGACCGCTATCGACTTCATCCGGAGGAGGCCATCCGCCTCATCACAGCGGCTGGGGGGATTGCTTCGCTGGCTCATCCTTCTCTTTGCGGGCTTTCTTCAGTCGAGTTGAGTGCTCTCGTCGGTCGGCTGGTGTCATACGGGCTGGCTGGGATTGAGACCTACTATACCGGGCACGGTGAAGTGGAGGTGTCGGAGTACCTTGGTTATGGGCAGACATTCGGACTCATTGCTACGGGAGGCAGTGACTTCCATGGCGATATGTCGCCGGGGATACAAATCGGGTCGGCCTACGGGTCGCTCTGCATCCCCGATGAAATTTTCGATGGGCTATTACAAAGACTTGGTCGTGCCTGCTGAGGGACGGTGATGTCTCAAGGAGATTTGCAATGCGTGATGAAAAACGTGAAAAGTGGATTATTCTCTTAACCGACCTGATTCGCTGGGCGGCCACCGACCTGCCACAGGATGTCGCAACCGCACTTCGTGTCAGCCTCAAGGCTGAAGATATCGACGGCAGTGCATGCCCCACGCTAAGGACGATTCTCGAGAATGCCGATCTGGCGCGTACCCACACCATTCCCATGTGTCAGGATACGGGGACGCTTACCTTCTGGTTTGAGGTGCCTCACGGCTCCGACGCTTCGTTTTATGAGCAGGCGACATGTCAGGCTGTCCGAAAAGCCACTGAAAATGGCTGGCTGCGCCTCAATGTAATCAACGTGCCTTCGGGCACGCAGGTTCCCGACAATGTGGCCCCAGGTAATCCCACGATCCATATCGAGCAGTGCGCGGTCGATGAAGTGAAGGTAAGTTTGCTTTTGAAGGGCGGGGGCTGTGAGAACGTGAGTACACAGTACAGCCTTCCTGATACCGGACTCAAGGCCGGACGCGATATGGACGGCATTCGGCGCTGTTTGCTCGACGCAGTCTGGCGAGCGCAGGGCAACGGTTGCGCACCTGGCATTCTTGGTGTTTGCATTGGCGGCGACCGTGCCAATGGCTATGGTAAGGCGAAGGAACAATTGTTGCGTCAACTTACCGACATTTCGCCTTCACCTGAGCTGGCGGAGCTAGAGCGCCGTGTGTTCGCAGAGGCCAACACGCTTGGCATCGGCCCGATGGGTCTTGGCGGCAAGACGACTCTGATCGGTGTCAAGGTGTCGACTCTGCCACGACTACCCGCATCGTACTTTGTGACGGTTGCTTACAGTTGCTGGGCGTGTCGCAGACAAACTATTTGTGTGAGCTTAGACGGCCAGATTCGTCACGAACCCTAAGGATGCGGTGCATGGAGGCTATTTTGAAACCGAGTCAAAAAACAGCGATGAACGTAATTTTATTGGGTCTGGTGACCGCAGGGCTTCTTATTGCCAGTGGGCTTCAGAGTCGTTCGTTACGCACGGAGCGGCACGGCGCGTTGGGATACTATAGCGCGGGGTACAGCGCTGATGTTCCGCCGATGATTACGTTTGTGAGCGTAGCTCTCGGAGGTTTTCGTGGGGTGATTGCCGATCTGCTCTGGCTTCGTGTGAGCAAGATGCAGGAGGAACAGCGCTTTGTTGAACTCGTGCAACTCTCCGATTGGATTACCAAGCTACAGCCTCACATGGCCGAGGTGTGGGTTTTTCATGCTTGGAATATGTCGTACAACGTCAGTGTGCTGATGTCGCGTCCTGAAGATAAGTGGCGCTGGGTGCAGAACGGCATCGAGCTCCTGCGTGACGAAGGGCTGGTACTGAATCCTCGTAGTGCGATGCTGCATCGCGAACTGGGGTGGATGTTTCAGCACAAACTCGGCATGGAGGGTGATCGTGCCTCGTGGTACTACCGCCGGGAGTGGGTGCGAACTGTTTCTGCTTATCTTGCTGAAGACGGAGGAATCCCAGATGATGAAGGTATTCTCGCCTCCGAGCTTGAGGCGAGCCTGAAGATGGACGCCGCCACGATGGTTGAGATCGAGGCTGAGTTTGGCAAAATTGATTGGCGCATGCCGATGGCACATTCGCTGTATTGGGGATGGACGGGTTTGAAAGTAGCGCGAGATAATGAAAAGTTGCCTTGCCGTAGAATGATTTATGCGTCGTTGATGGAGATGGCTCGCCGAAACGGAATCTTGGTTGGAGATTTAGACCCCGAATACGCAGAATTTCGTGCTCGCCCGAATGCCGCGCTCATCAGTCCAACGCTGAAGTTTATTGAAGACACGATGGCGATGCACGATTTTAGCGGAATTCGCTTCGCCTACATGGGACTATTGCGCCAAGGAATGCACCTTCAGTTAGCAGAAGGCCAGGAGGCTGAGGCGAGAAGCCTCTACGGTAAGATGGTTGAATTTTTTAAAGGGAAGACAGAACGTCAACTTCCCGGCTTCGAAGACACGCTTCGGGCGAGTGATGAGTTTTATGAAGATATGATGCGTGCTGCTGGATTTAATTAAGAACCGCCGCTCCACCTCGTGAACGGTTACCAGCTGAAGAAAAGAAAAGCTTGACAGGGGAGTGAGAATATGAGATGTTAGCGCTAACAACAGCTAGGATTGTGAATGACATCGTTAAAAGACATCGCAGCGGAAACGGGGCTTTCGATGATGACCGTCAGCCGGGCATTACGCCAAGACGGGCCGGTGAGCGCGGTCACCAAAGCCCGGGTGAGGGCCTGTGCGCAACGCCTCGATTATCGTCCGAATTTGGCCGCACGAAGTCTGAGCACCGGGCAAAGCCGGATGCTGTGCGCTGTGTGCGCGAACATGGAAGAAAGACACTTTATACGGCTTTCCGCCTTTGTGGAGACGTGCCGCGCGGCGGATTATGATGTCACCGTGATGTTCGAAGCGGGTAGCGATGCCCGATCGCACGCGAAGTTCGCAGACGGTGCTTTCGGCGTACGGGCGCAGGGAATCGCAGTGTTTGCAGACAAGCCGGATTTCGGAAGTTTGGTCCACGTGTTGCAGGCAGGCGGTATGTCATGCGTATTGGTCGATCCGGGCTTGTCGCCACCGGATCGCCCGGAGAACGGCGCGGGTGAGGCCGGCAACGATTTGACGGATGTAATCCGGATTGACCGTCAGTGGGGCATGCAGGAGGCGGTGCGGTATTTGGTGGCAGGGGGGCGACACCGGATTCTCTATGCGGGATTGAACCGGGCAAACTCGCGTGGGCGCTACGAGGGGTATTGCCGGGGGCTGAAGGAATCCGGCATCCTTCCGGCGGCGCTGATTACGCAGGGGCACAACTTTGAAGACGGGCGGGCGGCGGCAGACCAGATTCTCGCCATGCAACCGCGTCCAGATGCCGTCGTCGCCTATGACGATCCTTTGGCGCTGGGATTGCTGAACCGTTTTGCGGAATTAGGGGTGAAGGTTCCCGGAGAACTCGCGGTAATCGGCTTTGATGATCGTCCAGCGGCGGCGATGGCGTATCCGTCCTTGACGACGGTGGCCTTGCCCAACCGGGAACTGGGCGAAGCGGCAGCGGAAATCCTGCTGCGGCGTATTGATGGGGATTCCCGCCCCAGTGGGGCTTTGAGTACAACATTGAAAACGCACCTGGTGGTGCGGCAAAGTGCGTAAGGAGATGATGGCATCATGATTACACCTGGAAAAAAATGGATGGACACGGATGGAAACCCGATTCAGGCGCATAGCGGCGGGTTACTGGAGGAAAACGGCCTTTATTACTGGTACGGCGGAAACAAGGGGGCCCCGACCCTGCCGGATGCCATGTGGAAAATCCGGGTGGAACTGGTGGGCGTGTCCTGTTACGTCTCCAGCGATCTGGTGAACTGGAGAAACGCCGGCTTAGTCCTGCCCGCCCGTCCAGACGATCTCGAACACGACCTGCATCCCCGCAACACGCTGGAACGGCCCAAGGTGCTGAAATGCCCAGCCACCGGCCGGTATGTCATGTGGATGAACATGGATAACCATACGCGAGACCTGATCGGGGTGGGCGTGGCGGTGGCGGACTATCCGGAGGGGCCGTTTGAATACCTCCGCAGTTTTCGTCCCCACGGCTGCGACAGTCGTGACATGACGGTATTTCAGGATCATGACGGCAGTGCCTGGCTTGTCTATGCCTCAGAAAAAAACAATACCCTGCATGTCGGACGTTTATCTGATGATTATCTTGATTTAGCGGGGGATTATACCCGCATTATGATCGGTCGGAGGCGCGAAGCACCGACCTTGTTCCGGAACCGGGAGCGGATCTACTTGATGACCTCGGGCTGCACCGGCTGGAACCCGAATCCTTCCGAAATGGCCGTGGCAGAAAGCGTGACCGGGCCCTGGACATTGCTGGGCGATCCCTTTGTCGGCGATGCGGAGGGAACGTCGTTCCGCTCCCAGAGTACCTGGGTGATTCCGATGCCGGGGGGGGCGGACGGACGGTTTATTTACATCGGCGACCGATGGAACCTGGAAGACTTGGGGGCTTCCACTTACATCTGGCTGCCGATGTCGGTGCGAGAGGGGCAGGTCACGATCGAATGGCGTAATAGTTGGAATCCAGAAACAGAAAGAAAATCATAAGGAGATAACATGAATGCATCATATCGATTGCTCCGAGAGGGAGTAAACGTAAATTCGTTGCTGAAGCTGGCAAAACGGTGGCCAAGTGTGCTACTGGTGATCGCGCTCGCGTTCTGGAGTGCCACAGATGTCCGGGCAGCCGAGAAGTTTAGCGTCGCCTCCGGCAACTGGAATGCGACAGCCACCTGGAATAACAGCACGGTTCCTGCGGCCGACGATAATGTCGTCATTGATACAAGCCACTCGGTGACGGTTTCCGCCAGTGTCGCGAATTCCCCGGCCAGCATCACGATTAATGCGGGAGGGCTGTTTGATCTAAATAGCACCTTGACGGTCAGTGGGCCCCTGACGGTCACTGCGGGAGGACTGATCGATCTGGGAAACACCTTGACGGTCAATGGAACCACAACAGTCGGCGGAACATTGCTGCTTAGTAGCGCGTCCGGGACAAAGACCTTTGCTGGCGACGTTACAATTCTTAGCGCTGGCGTCTGGACTAACACCGTCCTTGAGGCGATAAGCTACGGCGGAAACGTCACCATCAATGCTGGCGGCACGATGATCGGGAATGGAGCCAGCACCATGTCATTCGCTGGGAGTTTCCGGAACGACGGGATCTATGAATCGAGTACAGGAGTCCATACCTTCAGCGGCACTGGCAAGACGTTCGGCGGAACCATCGCCATTCCGCTCGTTACCCTCACAGGATCCTATACGAACACCGGCACGTTAACGGTGAGCACCACATTGGCCGGGACCGGCGGGACGCTGACGCAGGGCGAGGATGCGATTCTGAATATTGGAGGGACATCGGCCACATTCACTCTGGATGCCAGCAGAAGCGGGAACACCGTCAATTACGCAGGAGTCGCGCAGACGGTGAAGGCGACCACCTACCACAATCTGACACTCTCCGGCAGCCTTGCGAAGACCATGAACAGCGTCACGGTCAACGGCGTCCTGTCAATGGAAGGAACGGCGACCGCCTCTGCCGCTCCGACCTACGGAGCCAATGCTGTACTGCAATATAATACTTCGGCTTCGCGCACGGCGGGCGTGGAATGGAGAACCCCTTTTACAGGTACGGGCGGCGTGATCATCACCAATATCGGGGCCATCACCCTGAATGCCGCCAAGGTATTGAATGCGGCCGTGCCGCTCGTCATTCACAGCGGTGCCACGCTCAACACCGGGAACTTCAACTTAACCCTGGGTGGGGCGGTTGCCAGCAGTGGGACATTTACCGTCGGAACCAGTACGGTCGAATGGAACGGGGGTTCGCAGAATATCGCCGCGGCCGCCTACAAGAATCTTATCCTGTCCGGCAGCGGGGTGAAGTCAATCATCTCCGGCACCTCGGTTAGTGGCATCTTGAGCATCGGGCGATTGGGAAGCGTCAACGTCAGCATCGGTGCCGGTCTTGACATCCCGGTCAACATCCTCACGATTGGCGGCTTTGGACAGGCCGCCGGCACGTGGGGGTCTTCCAGTTCGATTGCGGCTCAGCAAAATGACGCCATCTTTGAGTTGACGACCGGTTATCTGACGGTCGCGCGGGCACTCGCCTATCACGTTGTTCCGGTTAATTCGTTGGCGGCGTCGCCCTTTGATACGTGGGCTAATGCCGCCACGAACATCCAGGACGCGGTGAACCAGGCTTCGTCCGATCTGGCGTTGGCTGGCGGTGCGCAATGCACGGTGCTGGTCAGCAACGGGATCTACACCGTGACCAGCGAGATCACCATCACCAACGGCATTGCGTTACGCAGTGTAAGCACAAACTGGAACGACACGACGATCAGAGGTGGGCATCCGGCCTCGACCAACCGGTGTCTGAATATTACCGGTGACGGCGCTGTTGTGGAGGGGTTTACCATCACCAACGGGCGATTTACTGATCATGGCGCGGGGATTTCCATGACGGCTGTGGCAACGGTGAGGAACTGCCTTGTCACCGGAAACACCTTGGACGTCAATAGCAAATACGGTGGCGGCATTTACATCGCTAAAGGATTGGTTGCAGATTGCACGATCCAGAACAACACCGTTTCCCCTTATGGCGGCGGCGGCGTGTTCCTGAGCGGATCCGCTGCGGTTGTGAGCAACTGTCTGGTCACTGGGAACCAAGCCAAGGTCGACGGTGGTGGTATACGACTGGCGCAAGGAACCGTGGTCAATTCCACCATCTCCGGCAACACAGTCACGGATGGTAATGGAGGCGGCATCTGGAAGTACAACAATTACGAGGCGACGGTGCGCGGCTGCCTGATCGTCGCCAACCAGGCACGAGGTACCGGGGGTGGTATTCAAGTGGATGCGGCCAGCACGGCGCTTTTCCAGATCCAGAACTGCACGATTTCCGGCAACACGGCCAGTAATGCTGGCGGTTTTTTCGCCAACACGGCGAACCACCTTATTCTGAACACCATTCTTTCGAATAATCAGGCCACGAACAGCGCAGGTAAAAGCAACATTGACGGTTCATTTGCGATCAATGCAGATTATTCTTGCAGCCCAGACCTCGTTGTCGGCACCAGCAGCAATATCAATGATGATCCGAAGTTTGGGAAGAATGGCATTGGGTATGGGCCCACGATGCAGGCTGGCGTATACCGTCTGAAGTTCGAATCGCCTTGCGTGAATACAGGGACTAACCTGTCATGGATGGCTGGAGCCGTTGACATTCTGGGAGATCCTCGCGTCCAGGGCTCGGAACCTAACATGGGTGCCTATGAGACACCCGAACCCGAGACCCCGAAAGCCACCGTACTTGTCGTCCGGTAATGGTACGAATTATTTAGTAAAAGGGAAGAAATATGGAGCAGATTGTCCTGGACCAGAGGGCGCGTAGTTTGTTTTTTGTGGATGACGAGGCCTTGGCGGATACGCATGGGCTGGTGCGGCGTTTTCACCCGCTTCAAAAGCGCGGCAACGGTCCAGTGCTGGCCGAAACGGAACCCTGGGAAGGGCAGTTTCACGGGCCAAGTGCCGTTATCCAAGAGAGTTCTGGCGAACCCTGGCGGATGTGGGTCGCCAGTGACGGACCGAAGGTGGAGGGGAAAACCAGCAACTGGATCATGACGGTTGCATCTTCCACCGACGGGGAACGGTGGGAGAAGAAACCTTTGGGACTCTTTTCGCTGCCCAGCAGTGAGCCGAACCACATTGCGGCCTTTCCGGGTGGCATGGCCGCCCCCGGCATGGGCAGTGTATTCTTGGATGAGACAGAGACAGACCTTTCCAAACGCTACAAGCTGATCTACTACCGCCCGAACTATCATCTTGCCTACTCTGCGGATGGCGTGAACTGGCGCCCGGCACAGGCCGATCCGGTGTGGTGCAACGGCGCCGGCGACGGACTTGAGGAGACCTTCTTTTTCATGCGCGATCCTCTGGCGAAGGAATACCGCGGCTACATGCGTGTCTGGCGGCGGCATCAGACGATACGCAAGACATCTCTGGGCACGAGCGCGGACTTGCTGCAGTGGGAGGGGCCGCGGATCGTCTGGGAGGCACCGCCGGAATGGGGCTTTGGATCGCAGGTTTACGGGATGAACGTCTGGACAGACGGTGGTGTCTACTGGGCACTGCCCTGGGTGTTTTGCGGCGATGAGCCGCTCGAGGAGCCGAGGCGGCAGCGCATGCGGCTGAAAGCCGCATGGAGCCGGGACGGAAAAATCTGGCAGGCGGTTTTCCCAGAACAGGATGCGCTCGCACCGGGGGAGGCTGGAAGCTTTGATGCCGGCATGATCCTGAGCCGATGTCCGATGGTGGATCGCGGCGAGGCGTGGTGGCTCTATTACCAAGGCTGTGCGCACCGGCACGACGCGAGCAAGGGCATCGCCGCAGTGGGGCTGGCGGAAATGCGTAAAGGCGGTTTTGTATCGTTGGCGACGGAAACGCAAGGCATGCTGGTTACCCACCGGTTTTTGATGCGTGGGAACGAACTGCGCATCAATGCCCGGACGGAGCCGGGCGGCGAGATCCGTGCGGAACTGCTGAGCGATTACGGTAACGTGATCAAGGCTTGTACGCTGGCACGTCACGACTCGTTCTCGGGAGATGCAACGGATGTGCCGCTGTCCTGGGGCGGCAGCTCGAATCTGGCGTTTCTACGGGGGCAGATGCTGCGACTGCGGCTGACCCTGCAGCGGGCGGAAATCTTTTCCTTCCGGGCAGCAGGGCCAGAGGCATTATTTGAAGCACCATTGGAGCCAGAGCCGGTGCGATGCGGTCGGTGCGCATCCCCTCCTTTGACGGATGGTGTGCTGGATGACACCTGCTGGGAGGATTTTAATCACACCGGCACGGCCATGGATTTCGTGGCGTTTGATGCCTCCGTGACGGCACCGGTAAAAACCCGGGTGCGCTTTACGCATGATGGCGAAACGCTGTACATGGCGGCGGAATGCGACGAACCGGAGTGGGCAAAGGTGGCGGAAATTAAGGGCACAGGACCGGTAAAATACGCACGGGACGAAACACTGGAGATTCGCCTGAGTGCTCCGGAGCATGGTCTTTATTGCCACCAGTTGATGGTGACCGCCGACGGGCGGCTAGCGCACAACTACTTTAGCAAGGAAGCCGGTGGCGGTCATGCCATTGAAACGATCACTTGGCAGGCGGCGGTTGCCATGTCGCCGGGCCGGTGGACCGTGGAACTGGCCGTTCCTTTTGCAGCGCTGAAAGCGGCACCGCCGAAGGCCGGTGATCGCTGGCGCCTGAACATCCTGCGCTATCGGAATACGGTGGAACGGGATGTATCGTGCTGGTTGTGCATGTTCGGCAGCAATCACCGGACGGATCTGGCGGGCGGACTTGTCTTTTCGGAAGGCGCTTTGTGAAGACCAGACGACGGATTATTTTGGTGGGAACAGGTGGGCGCTCGGAAATGTACCGGGATGCCGCCGCGTTCGACTATCCTCAGACTGCGGAATTGGTGGGGTTGTGCGATATCAACCCCGGACGCTTGGAGCTGGCCCGGCGCAAGATCACGGAACGCGGCGGCAAGGACGCTCCAGGATTCGCGCCCGAACAGTTTGAGGATATGATCCTGCGGCTCCACGCTGATCTGGTAGTGGTCTGCAGCCGCGACAATACCCACGACGACTTTATTGTCCGCGCCCTCCATGCCGGGTGCGACGTGATTGCCGAAAAACCGATGACTACCGATGCAGCCAAGTGCCAGAGGATTGTGGACGCCGTGCGGCAGACGGGTCGGTCGCTACGGGTCGCCTTCAACTATCGCTATTCCCCTGCCCGTGCGCAGGTGAAGGAACTCTTGCAGCAGGGGGTAATCGGACGTGTGCTTTCGGTGGAATTCCAATGGTTGCTGGATACCGCTCACGGGGCGGACTACTTCCGACGCTGGCATCGCCACAAGGCCAACAGCGGCGGACTGCTGGTTCACAAGGCAACCCACCATTTCGATCTGGTCAACTGGTGGATCAACAGCGTTCCCGCCAATGTATCCGCCACGGGGGGCCGCGTGTTTTACACACCGCAGCAGGCGAATGCCTACGGGCTAACCCGCCGCGGCGAGCGCTGTCTCGCGTGCTCCGAATCGGAACGCTGCCCCTTTTTTCTGGATATCAGAGGCAACACCTTAATGCGCGAGATGTATCTCGATCAGGAGGGCTACGACGGGTATCACCGAGACCAATGCATCTTCAGTGAGCAGGTGGATATTGAAGATACGATGAATGTGGTGGTGGAGTACCGCAGCGGCGTCCGGATGTCATACGCGCTGACGGCATTTTCGCCATGGGAAGGGTACCGCATCGCCTTCAACGGAACTCGTGGACGACTGGAACATGCCTGTCAGGAAAGTTCCTACATCAGCGGGGATGGGAGCGTTCCGGGCGAATTTTTCACCAGCGGCACGGTCATCCGTGTGCTTCCCCACTTCACCAGCGGTTACTTCGTTCCAGTGCAGGAGGGCAAGGGTGGCCACGGCGGCGGCGACACCCTGCTGCTGAATGATCTGTTCGAGGCGGTGCCGTCTCCCGATCCTCTTGGTCGCCGCTCGGACTGGCGCGGGGGTGCCTACTCGGTGCTGGCGGGAATTGCCGCGAACCGATCCATGCAGGAAGGGCGTCGCATTGACGTGGAGCAACTGGTCAGCGGTCTGCAGCTTCCTGATTACCCCCCCACACCCGCCTGGAATGATCCGATTCCTTTGCCCGAATTCATCCGGGCCTATGAAGTCAGTGATGTACACCCGGAGGCGAGCGATATCGCCGCCACGGAGTACCCGTCCGGTGCCGTCACATATAAACCCATGCGGGCCAGTGGAGCCTTCATGAACGTGCATGCCATTGCCGCCGGTAAATCCGGGGTGATCTTCTTCAAGGCGCTGCAGGAGGCCTCGCATGCAGGCCCCGCGACCCTGCTTCTGGGTGCAGACGGGCCGTTGAAGGCATGGGTCAACGGGCAGGAAGCGGGTGCCTGGCCGACATTGACCAATCCAAGTGCAGCCGACAAATGCAGGGTCGAGGTGGTACTACAGGCGGGCCGGAATGAACTGATGCTTGCCATGGATGTCAACCAAGGCGGCGCGTGGGGTATTTTTGCACGGTTTATAAAAGGAGAAACACGATGAAGTCAAGGTGTAAAAGTGGAGTCTATCTTATGATAGTACTTGGGATGCTAGCGGGATCCGATGTTGGAATAGCGGCAGAAGAGAAGGAAACCGGTGGACTGACACTCGTCCGTGACGGAGCCCCCGCGGCGGTCATTGCGGTGGCCGACGGGGCTGATGAGTACACGACGCTGGCGGTCAAAGAACTCACCGACGTGGTGGAAGAAATGTCCGGAGTACGGCTTGAGGTCGTGACCGTGCTGAAGGACGGGTTGAAAGAACTGGAGCGCAAGACGAAGGCGGACAAGCAGGGTCTTGTCCTTCTGGGGGAATTGGCGATGCCCGGTCTCGTTAAAGACCTCGGAGAGGCGGTCGATACGCGCGGCGCGTTTGGGCTGAAGGCCGAACGCGATGCCCTGCGGATTGCCGGGGCCGGCGAGGGCGTTTATTACGGGGTTATTGAGCTGCTGGAACAATTGGGATGCCGCTGGTTCATGCCCGGAGATCTCGGGGAAGTGGTGCCATCTCTGCAGACGGTGGAGGTGAAGCTCCAGGCAACGGTGCAAATTCCGTCCTTCCCCTCGCGCCACTTCCAGATGCCTCACCGGGATTGGCAGATGCGAGTGCGGTGTGGTGGCGATGTCTTCAAGGGCGCACACGGGATGAAAGCCCCCCCCGCCACGGTCAATAAGGAAACAGGACTGATCGAGCCAGCAGAAGCCGCCGAATACTACGCCCTTTACAAAGGCAAGCGTACCCCCCGTCAACATTGTGTCTCCAATCCGAAGCTGATTGAGTACATGGCGGATGCAATCAAGGCGATTCGCAAAAAAGGCGGCGGGCCAGTGATCGGCTGTGGGCCGAATGACGGAACCGGATTCTGCGAGTGCGAGCACTGCCGGGCACTGGATACGGATGATTTCGACCCGTTTTCGAACGAAATTTCGGTGACGGACCGTTACATCTGGTTTTACAATCGTGTGCTGGAAAAAGTGTTGCCGGAGTATCCCGACACCAAGCTGGCCTTCTATATTTATCACACGTATATGCGGCCGCCGAAACGCGAAATGCCGCACCAGGCGATCCAAGGAGCGCTGGCTCCGATTGCGCTGGATCGTGTCCACGGATTCTCCAATCCGGTCGCGCCGGAGAAAAGCTACGTCAAGTGGCTCTTTCAGGAATGGGGCAAGATCATGCCGGAGCTGTATGATCGCGGGTACTGGAGTAATCTGGCCTGTCCAGGGTTCACGTTCATCATCCTTGACCGGTTACGCGACGAGATCCCAGCCTGCTATGCCATGGGGTTGAAAGGCTGGCGGGTGGAGACGTTTCCCAACTACGGCCCGCAGTTTCCCACGATGTACATCGCCGCGAAGCTGATGTGGAATCACGAGGCCGACGTGGATGCGCTGCTGGAAGACTGCTATGAGAAGTTCTTCGGTCCGGCCGCCGGGCCGATGGGCGCCTACATCACCCTGATGGATGCGGCGCTGCGTGACAGCGACCACTGCACGGGCTCCGCCTGGGATATGCCGCATTTCTATCCGGCGGAACTGCGCAAAACCGCACGGGCACTGCTCGATGCCGGCGTGAAGTTGGCGCAAGGCCAGGGGGCGTATGAGAAACGGGTGCAGATGATTACCTCCACGTTCGACATGACCGAAGCGTTCATCGAGATGATGGACACCCGGGCGCAGGGTAATTTCGCCGCAGCCAAGGCGGCGCTGGACCGTTGCGACGCGGTGGCGCAGACGCTCATGGATATGAAGCCTGTTCCGATGGTTTCTGCGGGCCGCCACAGCACCTATGTCAACTACATGCGGCGCTTCTTCCGGCAGCCCACGGAGCAGGGCTATGCACGGGTCTCGGGGAGTAATGTCCTGGTGGCGGCCGCCGCTGACGAATGGGAGTTCCAGATTGACCCGCTGAAGGTCGGCGAGGACATCGGCCTGTGGCGGGCGGACATCACGGGTGGGAACTGGCAGACGATCAAGACCTCCAGTTCCTCCTGGGGCAACCAGGGGCTTCGCTATTACAAGGGTCTCGCCTGGTACCGCCAGGTGCTGGACGTGCCGGCGGCAGACGCTGGCAAGCGGATCTTCTTGTGGTGCGGCGGCGTGGATGAATCCGCCAAAGTCTGGGTTAATGGACAAGTCATCGGCATCAGTCCCGGCGCAGCGTTTTATCCTTTCGAGATGGATGCCACGGCGGCGGTAAAGCCGGGCACCAATGTGGTGGTCTTTTGCGTGGCCAATCTTGAGGTAAACGAGGTGGGCACGGGTGGCATTGTGGCACCGGTGATCCTCTATGCGCCCGGGGCGGGGGCCGATGCAAAGCTGGAAAACTCACGGGATTTGAAACCCACATTCCCTTGAGAACTGCATGAAAAACAGCAATACCGAGTTCAGGCCCGGGGAAATCTGGCGCGATACGGATGGCCATCCGATCCAGGCCCATGGTGGTGGCATCCTGTTTGCCGACGGCACCTATTACTGGTACGGCGAGAACAAGGATGCCGGGACGGTTGACAAGAAAGTCCCGTTTATCGGGTTCAGCGCCTATTCCTCGAACGACCTGCTCAACTGGAAGAACCTGGGCACGGTCCTGGCCCCGGTGCTGGACGATCCTGCGCACGATCTGCATACCAGTGCCTTGCCCGAACGCCCCAAGGTCATCTACAACCGGGAAGCCCGGCAATATGTCATGTGGGCGCACATGGACCGGCTCGGCCCTGACAAACGACGTTCCATGGCGCATGTCGGGGTCGCGGTCAGTGCATCGCCTGCCGGCCCTTTCCGGTATCTGGGGAGTTTCCGTCCGAACGGCTGCGACAGCCGCGACATGACGGTGTTCCAGGACGACGACGGCAGCGCCTGGCTGCTTTACGCCTCCCGGCGGAATCTCGATCTGCACATCACCCGGCTGACGGACGACTATCTCGGCACGGTTCCGGAATATGAAGTCTGTTTTCCCGGTGCCTGCCGCGAAGCCCCCGCGGTGTACAAGCACGACGGACAGTACTTCCTTCTGACCTCGGGTTGCAGCGGCTGGTTCCCGAATGCGGCCGAGTGCGCGGTTGCCGCCGCACTGCCGGGACCCTGGCGGGTTCTGGGGAACCCGTGCGAGGGAACGCCCGAAGCGATGAACACCACGTTCCAATCCCAGATCACCTTCGTCCTGCCGGTCGCCGGGCGGCCGGGCTGCGCCATCGTGATGGCGGACCGGTGGAGTCCTGACAATCTTCGTGATTCGCGCTATGTCTGGCTGCCGGTTGTGCATG
>CAZKJH010000025.1:0-33509 GCA_964553035.1 uncultured Lentisphaerales bacterium
CGGCTCGCTGATCCGCACATCAATGCCGACACCCCCGGTCACTAACCGATTACAATCCCCCGCTGTCACAGGCCAGCAATTCTAGAGATGGCATACGGACCTTCTCTCGAAGACGGCTCAGCACAGCTTAGCCCTCCAAAATATGTCGAAAACGCTTAAAGCCATACTGGAGGGCGAGACTGAGGCGAGCCGTCAAGCGCCTATTGAGTCATCATGAGAATTGCTGGTCACAGGCACTCCCCCACCCGCGGTGTCTAAGAACGCGATGGACCCAAAGGTCTGAACTCAATTAGAAGATGTCCTTTTCAAAGCGATCCCGCATCGTGCAACGATTTGCACAAAAAACAATACGCAGGCGACTGAATGCAGGACGCAACGGTTCGACAAAACCCAACCAGATTGACCACAAATGCATCGTGAAACCCCCTTTCGTTTTTAACTTGATATATAGCATACTTATGCTATATATTGCGCCCGAAAGGAGTTTCCATGTCAACAACAATATCGTCCATTGAAAAACAAATAACGCGCATTCAGCGTACCCTTGCAGTGCTCGGGCCGATGCGTCCCGGAACCCTCAATCGCCAGTACAAGGAACCGACGAAAAAGCAAGGCGCCTACTGGCAGATCAGCTACACGCACAAAATGCGAAGCCGCTCGGAATATGTTCGTGCGGAACACCTCCGCGCCGTCCGGACGGAACTGGCGAACTTCCGAAAATTCCGGCATCTGACTGAAAGCTGGATTGAGCTAGCTCTGGAACTTTCACGACTGAAACGAAAGCAACCACGTCAGGACAAGGCGTCGTGCGACGCGGCAACTTAAACGATGTCAAAATTCGGCTTCTTATTGCGGTATGGAACAGGGTGTACAGGATCATATTTTTGAACCCTTCTTCACCACTAAAAAAGTCGGCGAAGGAACCGGCCTCGGATTGGCTACCGTGTACGGCATCGTTAAGCAGAACAATGGGATCGCCCACAACACCGTGCTGGCAGAGGGTGTGCAATTCATCCAGAAACCCTTTTCGACATACGATCTGGCCCGCAAGCTTCGCGACGTGTTAGACAATTAATGGTGATCAGACATCAAGAAACAGTCGACAGCCAATGTTAATAAAATGTTTATAAAATAGGCCAAAAAACATTAGGCTCGTATAACATTCAATTAAAGCTAGTTTTATGTCGCAAAGAGGCTAAAACATCATAAAAGTGCATCAAAACAGAAGAAACGCTTCATTCTAAGCGATAACCCGTCTGTTGATAAGCTGTGCATAACTTTCAAAAGAGGCAAATCTGAGGAAAGCATTTGTTGCGGACAGAAAGAACATAGGAGGCCGCTTTATCACGAATAGTTCACGACAAAGTTTTTTAGCCTACAAAGCTATCCCATCGTATTTTCGCGGTCGTGCTAAGAGGCGGAATTGCCTACAACTTCGGCTGCCGCGGACTGCGTTTGACCGCTACAGCAAGCATCGCAATGTCAGCCGGGTTCACGCCAGGGATTCGCGAGGCCATACCAAGATTTTCAGGCCTGACCGTATTAAGTTTTTCACGCGCTTCGTATCGGATTGTCGAAATCGAGTGGTAATCGATCCAGGCAGGAATTTTCATCTGCTCTTGCCGAGTCGTTTCGAGAGCGAGTTTATTCTCATGGTCTATATAGCCACGATATTTGATGGAAAGTTCAATCTCGTTCACAACCTCGTCGGGAAGTTCCTTGGCTCCAGGAAGCATCGCATACGTGACATCTTGACTACAGAGCCGCGTCGCAAGCGTTGCTCCAGAGATCTTCTCCTTATCCAAGCGTTCGAGCTCTTTTGTCAGGATTTCAAGATAATCCTGTGTTTCCTGACGATACTCCGGATGAATGAGGCCGAGGGATTTAGCATGAGCGAGAAGCCGGAACCGGGCATTATCTTGACGTAGTAAGAGTCGACGTTCTGCCCGCGATGTGAACATACGGTAAGGCTCATCCGTTCCTTTGGTTATGAGGTCGTCAATCATGACACCTATGTAGGCTTCATTTCTTGATAAGACGAAAGGATCTTCTCCACGAATCAAACGAACAGCATTCACGCCTGCCATAAATCCGAGTGCGGCCGCTTCCTCATAGCCTGTCGTCCCATTAATTTGACCGGCAAAGAAGAGTCCGTGAACAAGCTTTGTTTCCAGCGAGACCTGTAAATCCCGTGGGTCGTAGAAATCATATTCGATCGCGTAGGCGTAGGATGCAAACTCCGCTTTTTCAAGACCCGGAACGGATCTCACCATCGCTATTTGAACCGCCTCGGGAAGACTGCATGACAACCCGTTCGGATAAGCGAGGTTGAGTGACGGCGTAGCGGACTCGGGTTCAACGAAAACATGGTGGCCGTCTTTGTCTGGGAATTTAACAACTTTGTCTTCCAGAGAAGGACAATACCGTGCGCCCGTGCCAATAATGTCGCCTCCGTATAAAGAAGATTCCCCAAGATGATCTCGAACAATGGAATGAGTCTCGAGCGTCGTGTGCGTGAGGTAGCAAGGGGACTGGACAACGCCAGATTGCCATGCTGGTTTGAAATGTTCCATGTGGAACATTTCAAACCCCTGCAAGCCCCTGCGTTTATGAGCCTCAGCGCTTAAACACCGTGAATCGAGATGGCTGTTGTTGAGTTGTTCCACGTGGAACAATCTCTGATTGCGCAGTCGGCGACGGCCTTCCCACGAGAAAAAAGGTGGCGGAACGTCCCCTTTTTGTAGACTCATGCCCGAATAATCGAGGCTTTCTGGCTTTAAGCGTGGCGGAGTTCCTGTTTTAAGTCTGTTGCAACGGAATCCCATGCGCCGAAACTGGTCCGCCAAGTGATTTGCTGAGGGTTCTCCATCGCCACCGCCAGAAGTGACTTGATGTCCAATATGTATTGTGCCCCTCAAAAACGTTCCTGCAGTAATAATTACGGTTTTAGATCGAATCTCACCAGACCTGACCGTGCCAACTCCTTTTATGATATCGCCTGCCACCAGAATCGCGATGACCTCGTCTTCAAGGATGCTCAGGTTTGGCGTCAGGTGCAAGAGAATCGACATGGTTTTCGAGTAGACGTATTTATCGCATTGCGCCCGGTTCGCGCGAACTGCAGCACCACGTCGTGTGTTTAAAACGCGAAATTGAAGCCCAGAGGCATCGGTGTTGATAGCCATAGACCCACCAAGAGCGTCCATCTCAAAAACAAGATGCGATTTCGCAATGCCACCAATCGAGGGATTGCAAGGCATGGATGAAAGCTTCTGGCAGTTTAGACTGATGAGGAGGGTTTGGGAACCAGAGCGCGCCGCCGCCAAAGCGGCTTCGCTGCCTGCGTGACCACCGCCAACGACGATGATGTCAAATTCTTTGTCTGAATACATGAGGGAAAACCAAGGTTATGAGAAGCTGGAGTCGGGGGTACTGGTTGATTCAATTCATTCTCCGCATTAGCATCTCATTTTAGTTAAATTGTATAATAGATCGGCATGATGAGCAAACAAAGAAAACGGAGGTGGAATCCTTTTCGATAAGATAAGAGAGAATAGCTATCCAAAATAGGTCATTGCAACTTCGCACGGGAATTGGCTAACACCTCATGCCTAAAACCTAACACCTTGGCTCTGGCCTAAAACCTAAGGCCTAGCAGGGTATGGGAGAGACGTTGTTTGCCGTGGATTCGGTCGCATTCCAGCCCGTGGCCTCAATGACATCGGCGATAGCGAACAGGAAGTTGTCCTCAACATGCGTTAGCGCACCATCGTGTTGAGCAACCGCTTCGCAGGCTTCCATGAATTCACGCTTCGCCACTGGCTGGAGACGAACGAGCGTCCCGAGCGCGGCATCAAACCGTTCAAGGTCGGTTGAAGCCGGTGCGCTCTGAGCAGTGATATCGCCGAACAAAGTCAATTTTGCAAAACCTGCGTTGTAGGCGGCAGCTACCTTAACAGGGTCAGGTGACCCGAAATTAGCCAGCACACCGAGAGCGTAGGCGGCTTGTTTGCTGAGTGCCTCGGCTGAAACAGTGCTTCGGCGTGAGTTCAGGACATCGGGTAGCAGACGGCACCGGAACATGCGTGTCAGTGCAAACTCAAAGGCATCGATCTGTCCGTCGGCAGAAACGAGATCATCGATAACCTTCAATGTCTTGCGCAAATCGTTCTCTGGAAGGATGCGTAGCGTGTTGATCGCCATCCCACACGTGATTCGCCTCGTGCTCATAGGCAGTTTGGAAAGAGCACCATGCCATGCGTCAACGCGGTCGGCAAATTGAGTTCCAGCGCTTTCCGTAATCATCCTAACCTGTTTCATGCGGATTTTTGGATCACCGGAAAAAACGGCGGCACAAAGACAGGCTTGGGCTCCGAGGGTTGTCCTTAACGCTTCGCGTTGTTCCTCGGACATCCAACCAGACCCTGCGACGGGGATTGGGGGCGGGGTAGGGACTCTGCCACGGGCCGCATCAGGCTTATGTGTCGATTGGGTAGAAGTGGTGGCAGAGTCTTCACCCTGCCATGCTTCGTGGGCACCAGCGCGAAGAATAGCGGCACCAGCGAGGATGGATTCGTGGAGATCGTCTTCTTCTGTAATTTCGGCTGCAGTTGCTTGCATCGCACGACGTCGCTGGATGGTTTTAACGGCATCGTCAAAGCGTCCATTAAAGGTGGGCTCAATGGCGCGAATTCTATCCTCAAGGCGCGGATGCGTCGCAAAGAGATTCATTTTGAGGCCATTGGCAAAGAGCATGTGGGAAACTTCCGAGGCATGTGGCGTGGTCAAGATGCCGCCATTGACGGATGCGCCAATGATTTTGAGGGCATCTGCCATACCGGATGGGTTTCGGGTGAATTGCACCGATGAGGCATCGGCTAAATGCTCTCGCTGGCGGGAGATGATGGCCTGCATGATGCGAGCGCAGAGAACGCCAATAGATCCAATGGCCCAGATCGCGGCACCGAAGGCCATGAGGCCTAAACCAGCCGCAGCACTGTTGTCTTTCTTACTCGAGCGGCGTTGGGATCGGGCAACCGAGCTGCCAATGCGAAGAATGATGTTGCCCAACAGCGCGATGAAAAGAATCCCAGACAGAACGGAAATCATGCGAATATTGAGCCGCATGTCTCCGTTGAGAATATGGCTAAACTCATGGCCTATAACGGCTTGCAACTCGTCTCGGTTGAAGAGTTCCAAGGCTCCCTTGGTTACGGCTACGGCGGTATCTTTCGTGGAAAAACCTGCGGCAAAGGCATTGATGCCGAGTTCGTTGTCCATCACATAAACGCGCGGCATTTGAACGCCTGATGCTAGAGACATCTCTTCAACAATATTGAGGAGGCGCCTTTCTTTCGAGTCGCGTGTGGCCGGTTGGATCTGTCGGCCACCCATAGACTCTGCTACGGCCGAGCCCCCTTGGCTGAGCGCGGCTATTTTAATGAGCGATCCGAGAAGAATGATGCCCGACACGATTCCTAGCGACGCGAGAAGGAGAGGGGGATTCAACGCCACATCCCAGAATTCGAAGGCTATCCTGCTCGAATCGGATTCCTGCTGTCCGTTTTTGATGAAGAAGGCGGCAACGGCTACAATCGCATGAATCGCGATGATAATGGCGACGACAAAGAAAGAATAAACCATGACAAGCCATGCGCTTGTCTTCCTGGCCTTATCTTGTCTTTCGAAGAAGTCCATGGCTTTTAGAATTTAACTTTTGGCGCATCCCGCTCGGTGGCGTCCATGATTTCGAAGAGCTTCGCTTCTGTGAAGCCGAAAATGCCTGCGAAGATATTGGAAGGGAACACCTCGCGCTTCGTATTGTAGGCCATCACAGCATCATTGTAGGACTGACGTGCGAAACCGACCTTATTCTCTGTGGAGGTGATTTCCTCTTGGAGAGAGAGCATATTCTGGTTCGCTTTGAGGTCTGGGTAGCGTTCGACAACGACCATCAGCCTTGACATGGCACCCTTCAACGCACCTTCGGCATTTGAAAGTGCAGTCATGGAGTCTGGATTTCCGGGAGCGGCACTGGCGTTATTCGCGGCAGTGACGGCTATGTTACGAGCCTTGACAACCGCTTCAAGCGTGTCGCGCTCGTGAGCCATGTAGCCCTTGACCGCCTCGACGAGATTCGGAATCAGGTCATACCGGCGCTTGAGCTGTACGTCAATTTGTGCAAAGGCGTTTTTGAATCGATTACGCAGGACGACGAGCGAATTGTAGATGCCGACAGCGGCGATGATGATGACGGACACTACCGCCAGTACGATGATGAGCGTGAGATGTTTTTCCATTGTCTTGATCCTTATTGGAGTTTAATCAATTGCTGAGATTGGAGGTCGAGTTCAACTTCGTTTTAGGTTTTAGGAAGACATTTTAGCACAACATTCTTTTTAAAGTAAGCAAAACGTTTTTAATGTTACGAACCAGGACTACAAGATTAACCGGATACAGTGGGGGAGAGAATTACGAATTAAAAATTACGAATTACGAATTTTGGCGCCCTAACCTATGTCAAAGTATCAAAGCGGCAAGTCGTCAAAACCAGCCCAACACCCACTGCGCTGATAATGGTCGCGTGACGGGGCGCAATCAAGATTCGTTGACTTCCTGTAGCTGCGATCGATGATCGCGGACGATTCCGGCCTCGTCGAGGCCAGCCACTGCAGAGCCAATGCCTGTAGCCGTTGGTGACCGATCAGTGAACCGTGAATGCGCCCCACCATGGATTCCAAAGCAGTTTTTTTCGCACAGAAATCCCTCGGGTAAACGTCGCACGTTCAACCCGTAAGGCGGACTAGCCGGGAACCCGACGAAAAAAATCTTCGCACGCGACTAAAAAGGCTTGCTTTTGGCCGATATGGTAAGTATAATTATTTACCATGTGCAATGCACATCCTCGGCCCGCCGTCGGTCGGTCGGCAGTTCCAGATGCGATTCTCCACTGCATAGACGCCACGCGGATCGCGTGCTCCAGCCCGGGCCATCCGCTTCGCCGCAACCGTCGCAGACCGCGACGGTCGGCATCGCTCGGTCATAAGGCGGCGGTGCTGCGGTTATTCTTCTGTCCTAGGTGGAAAGTCGGCCGGATAGGGTCGCGAGGGGGGATGATTTGGAATCCATGGCGATTACCAGCAATTCTAATTATGGTCACAACTCATGGATACGGCGCGCTCGGAGATCGCGCCCTACCTCGTGAATACATCATTTTGCACTGTTTTCAGGGTAGGGCGGGCTCTCCGAGCACGCCGCTTCAGAGAAGATTTGCCATAATTAGAATTGCTAGGCGATTACGCAGCAATCTTGACAGAAATGTAAGGAGTTAGTATCTTACCTCTATTTATGATGAGCAGGAGGATTCCATGCTAGCAACACTGACGTCGAAAGGGCGCATTTCTCGGACTACGTGATCGCCCAGATGAATCGTAAAGCCGGGGCGACGGCAACGGTCTCCTTCGATCCGGCAACTCTCGACGGGCGGAACTTTTTAGCGGCTGAAGATTATCTGTGATCTACTCAATTATGCTGACACCCTAAAAAATTATGATCGGAATATCAAAACTCTATCTGGGACAGGTGGAGCCGTCTGACGCCTTGCGGTATGGACGGCACTCTTCTAAGTTGCCATCACACTTGCTTCAATTTTCATCGGACAAAAAGCCGGTCGTGGTTTGGAATGTCACGTCGCGCTGCAATTTAGCTTGCGTTCACTGCTACGCGGCAATGTGCGATGCAACGAACATAAGCGATCTCGATACGCCTTCGGCACTGCGGGTTCTGGACGATCTCGCGGCGTTCAAGTGCCCCGTGGTTCTTTTCTCCGGTGGAGAGCCGCTGCTGCGACCGGATTTGCCGGAGCTGGTTGCCTACGCCGTGAGCCTCGGACTTCGTGCCGTCGTGTCCTCCAATGGCACGCTGTTGAATGAAACCACGGCTCAGGCACTCAAGGCAGCAGGGACAAGGTATGTCGGGATCAGCATCGATGGTCGGCCCGAAGTCCATGACCGCTTCCGTGGTGTCCAAGGCGCATTCTTCCGGACGATGGACGGTATCCGCGCCTGCCAGGCGGTGGGACTTAAAGTCGGACTGCGCCACACGATCACAACAGAAACAGCAGACGACATCCCTTTTCTCTTCGATCTGATGGCGAAGGAAGCGATTCCGCGAATCTGCTTCTACCATCTGGTTTCAACAGGCCGCGCCGCCGATGAGGCGGTGCTCGATCTGACATGCGAACAGACGCGCCGCGTGGTCGACGAGATTATCGACCACACGGTCGAACTTGCCCGATGTGGAGTGGCGAAGGAAGTGTTAACGGTCGACAACCACTGCGACGGCCCCTACCTCTATCTTCGCCTGTTGCGCGAAGGACGAGCCGACGATGCGGCGCGTGTCATGGAACTGCTGCGCATGAATGGCGGCAACAGCACAGGGCACGGTATCGCGAGCATCGGCTGGAATGGCGATGTCTTTCCGGATCAGTTTTGGCGTACTCAGTTGCTGGGCAATACTCAGGAACAGCCTTTCAGTGCCATCTGGAGCGATCCGGATGCCACCTTACTCAACGAGCTTCGCCACAAGGCGCAGCATGTCACCGGTCGGTGTAAGACCTGTCGTTTTCTCGATGTCTGCGGAGGCAACTTCCGGGCTCGCGCGGAAGCGCTGACCGGCGAGCGATGGGGTGTTGACCCTGCATGTTATTTAACAGACGAGGAGATTTCCGGCTAATGCATGTTTCTCCACCAGAGCCGAAAGCCGGCCCCCGGGTCATTGCCTGGGAGCTCACGCGGTGTTGTCCCTTGTCGTGCAGGCATTGCCGCGCGTCCGCACGCGCTACCGCCGATGAAAACGAGTTGAACACCGACGCCTGCTTTCGCGTGGTGGATTCGCTTATCGCCCACGGCAGCAAACCCCTGCTGATCCTGACCGGTGGCGAACCGCTGACTCGCACGGATGTCTGGGACATTGCCAAACGCGCTTCCGATGGCGGCCTGCGGGTCGTCATGGCACCCTGCGGAGCATCGGTCAACGCCGAATCCGTCCGCCGCATGCTCGCCTCAGGTGTGAAAGCGATCAGCCTGAGCATGGATGGCGCGACGGCCGAAAAACACGACACCTTTCGCGGAGTCCCGGGTGCTTTCGCCGCAAACCTGTCGGCGATCCACTGCGCTCGCGAGGCTGGCTTACCCTTCCAGATTAACGCCTTGGTCTCACGAGAGACCGTAGAGGATTTGCCGACAATTCGCGACTTCGCCTTGCGTGAAGGCGCAACGCAGCTTGACCTGTTCTTTCTCGTTCCTGTGGGACGCGGTGCTGCGATGAAGGATGTCGCGCTATCCGCCGCCAAGAGCGAGCAGGCCTTGGAATGGGCTGTCGAGGCAAATGCAAGCGGGCCGCTACCGGTCAAGACAACCTGTGCGCCGCAAGTGGTTCGGGTTCGCCATCGGCTGAAGGGGACTTTGCAGGACGCCCAACACGCGGGGCGACACGGACCCCCGCTCGGAGGCTGCATGGCGGGTCGCGGTTTTGCTTTCATTTCGCATGTCGGCATCCTTCAGCCTTGCGGATTTTTTGACGTCCCGTCCGGGGATCTACAATCATTCAATTATGATCTCCCGGCGGCCTACGCAGCTTCCGAGGTTTTCCGACAATTACAGAATGTGGACGGGTATGGCGGCAAATGCGGAATCTGCGAATTCAGGACGGTTTGCGGGGGATGCCGTGCACGCGCATTGGCGGTTGCCGGAGACTATCTGGCCGAAGAGCCCTCTTGTCCCTACAGACCTAATGTGGGCAAAACCTGCAACCCTCACCCCGGCCCTCTCCCAGCGGGAGAGGGAGGAACAAACAACCTGTTTTTGATCGCGGCTACCAAGCCGCAAGGCACTGAAGGAGCAATCGAATGACCGATCTCAACGCCAAACTCCTCTGGGAACTCCAGCAGGGCTTGCCGCTCGTCTCTGAACCTTTTCGCGAGGTTGGTGAGCGACTGGGGCTGTCTGCCGATGAGGTCTTAACGCAAACCCAACACCTCTTTGACTCTGGGCAGGCCCGGCGCCTGGGCGGCGTGTTCGATGCGCGGCGTCTCGGATACCGCAGCGTGTTATGCGCGGTTGATCTGCCCGAGGTGGTGCTCGAAACAATAGCCACCGCAGTCTGTAACCACCCCGGCGTGACCCATGGGTATGAGCGAGGTGGCGTACCCGGTCAACACTGGCCGAACTTCTGGTTTACGCTCGCCGTGCCGCAGGACGAGTTTGATCGGGAACTTGATCGTATTCGCCATCACGTCAAACCCTACGAATTGCTGACACTTCCGGCCCTCCGTCGATTCAAGATTGATGTGAAGTTTGATCCCCGCACCCGAGACCGCGACGAACGTGTGCCGTCATCGCCAGCTTCCGCCAGCCTCGCCACAGAACCGTCAACGGAACTTTTTACGCCATCCGACAGGGCGGTAGTCCGCGCGCTGGACAACAAGCTGCCCCTGATTGAACGACCCTTTGCGAAGATAGCGGATGAACTTGGCCTGACAGAAAGCGATTTACTCGTGCGTCTGGATTCCTGGATGAAGCAAGGTATTCTGCGTCGCATGGCGCTGATTGTACAGCATCGGAAGATCGGTTTTACGGCGAATGCCATGTGCGTCTGGGATATTCCAAAGGAAGCGGTGCTTGAAGCTGGCCGCCGCGTCGCAGAAGCTCCGGAGGTCTCGCATTGTTACGAACGCCCGAGATCCGGGTGTTTCCCTTTCACCCTTTATGCTATGATTCACACAGACAATCCGGAGTCAACCCGGAAGCTTTTTGAGCGCATTGGCCGCGATGCCGGACTCCCGGCAGGCCAGCTTCTCTTTTCACTGAGAGAGTTTAAGAAAACGAGTATGTCCTATTTCTCATGAACGATCAACCCGACACAAACACTGGACTGGCGATTAACCTCTTGCTCAAGGGGCGTTCCGTTGTTGTGGTCGGAGGCGGAACCATCGGTCTGCGTAAGGCGAGACTGCTGCTGGAGGCCAAGGCGATTGTTTCCGTTGTGGCGCCTACGGTTTGTCCTGAAATTCTTTCTTTAGCCGAAACGAAACAGGTGATCTATCACGCGAAGCCATTCGAAGCAAAAGATCTGGAAGGTGCTGTCCTTGTTTTTGCGGCCACCAACGACGGTGTCGTCAATCAGCAGGTTCTGGATACAGCACACCGCCTCGGTGTGCTGTGCTGCTCAGCAGATGCCAACTGGACGAAGGGCGATTTCCTGACGCCGGCATCGGTTCGTCGGGGCGGCTTACAAGTGTCTGTTTCAACAGGCGGACGTTCCTGCCGTCAGTCACGCTTGCTGAAAGAAAGTCTGAGCCGTCACCTGGCATCTCTGGAGCACTCGAATTTGGTGGTGCTGGGCACGAGTCACGAGTTGCTTTCCGCGGCCGAGCGGGAAAAGTTTTATCTGACCGAGGAAGCCCGGCTACAGATCGGCGCACAGATCCGCCAGCTCTGGGGCGTCCATGAATTTTTCATTCTCAACACCTGCAACCGCATCGAGATCGTCGCCGCAGTCGCCGATGACGACATCACGGTGCTCCTCCTCGAAAAGCTGATGAACCTCCAGGAGCTCCCAGAAACCAAGCGATACCGGAAATCCGGCCACACCGCCTTTGAACATCTCTGCATGATGACCGCCGGTATGCTGTCCCAATCGGTCGGCGAAACGCACATCACCGCCCAGGTGAAGGAGGCGGTAGGCGAAGCGATAGCCCAGGGATGGGCCAAAAGCTTGCTGCGTGAGTGGACCGACAGCGCGCTTCATATTTCGAAGGCCATCCGGACGGCGATAAGTCCCCTGCTCCAAAACGGCGAGATCGAAGAAGCCTGCCTCGCCTATCTGGATGAGCACTTGCCCGGCCAAGCCGTCGAGCCGATTCTGGTGATCGGCACCGGCGTGGTCGGACGCGGAATTATCGAGCAGGCAACCCGGCAAAACCGGCGCTGTGTGTGGTGCTACCACGTCAACCAACCCGAAATACCGACCGAATGGGCGGGCAAGGTGGAGATCTGCGCATGGGACGATCTGCGAAGTCGGCTGTGCGACGTTCGGGCGGTCCTCTCTGCGGTGAAAGCGCCTGAACTTATTTTACACGCATCCGACGCATCTTGCTTCGCACCGGGAGCAGACGTTCTGGTCATCGACCTGACCATGCCACGCACGATTGATCCGCAATTGAACGGGCGAGTGCCGGGTCTGCGAGTTGTCGATCTAGATGGACTTAAACACTGGCAACGCCTGACTTCCGGGGTCTTGGAGAAAGTCCTGGATCAAAGTCGGGCGATCACTCAGGAGCATCATAATTTGTATGAACGCATTCAGGAAAGTATTCAGAGCGGGTTCGCGCACGAGTCCGCTGGCGTTAATCCAGTCGGCTGATGCGCTGGACCGAATCGGAGCCTGGCTTCCCGAGGTGACGTTTGAACTCGTGTCCTTATCGTCACCGGGCGACCGGGATCGTCAGACCGACCTGCGCGCGAGCCCTGCCGATTTTTTCACCCGCGATCTCGATGAAGCCGTCCTAGAGGGGCGTCTTGATTTCGCAATCCACAGTGCCAAAGATCTTCCCGACCCCATGCCTGCGGGTCTGGATTGGTGCTGGCTGCCTTGGCGCGAGGATCCGCGCGACGCCTTGATTCTGGCCCCCGACTGTCGCGTGAGCGATCTTAGCGCTTTCCCGGTCATCGGCGTCAGCAGTGAACGGCGCGAGTTGTGGTGCCGGACACATTTTCCGGACGCCATCCTGAAGCCGGTGCGCGGGAATATTGAAGATCGACTGGCTCAATTAGATGCCGGTGCCTACGATGCGCTCGTGATGGCGGGTGCAGCTCTAATTCGCTTGAAGCGTGAGGATCGCGTGACAAAGTGGATTTCTCTGGATGATCTCCCCGTGCCCGCGGGACAAGGAATTCTGGCCATCACATTCCGTGCAGGCGACCCCGCTATGGAAGCGCTTCGGAACCTCATGGTCAAGGCGGTTCGATTCGTCGGAGCCGGTGTGGGGAGCGAAGGACTCTGCACCCTTGCCGGTGCGGCGGAACTCGCCGCGGCTGACATCTGCCTGTATGACAGTCTGATGGACGCAGGGTTGCTGAAACACCTGCCCACTCATGCCGAAGCGATATTTGTCGGCAAACGCGCCAGCAAGCATGCCGTGCCTCAAGACCGCATCAGCACGCAGCTCGTGGATTATGCACGTCGCGGACACCGCGTGGTACGACTCAAAGGTGGAGACCCGGGCCTGTTCGGACGTCTGGCCGAAGAACTTCAGGAGTTGGATCAGTGGAAGTTTCCGTGCCGGATCGTACCGGGAGTCAGTAGCCTGACCGCTGCCACGACGGGAACCGGCATGTTGCTGACGCGCCGCGGCGTCTCGCGCGGTTTTACCGTCATGACGCCCCGAGCTGAAGGCGGTGCGATGGCCGCCGTCGATGCCGGAACCCGCGCTGCCTTTCCGCTCGTTTTTTTCATGGCGGGCAAGATTATAAGAGCCGTTGCAGAACAACTGCTCGAAGAAGGCCGCCCCGTCGACACGCCGGTGGCACAAGTGTTCAACGCCGGCGCAGAGGATGAGCTCGTCGTCCGTATGACGTTGGGCGAGCTCATGCATGAGCTGGCTCCGACCGCCATGAGCGAGGCTCCAAATCTGCTCATCGTCGGCGAGATTGTCACCCACGAATTGACGCATCATCGCGGCGCTTTAGCCGGATGCCGGGTGCTGCTGACCTGCAGTGAAGCCCTTCAAGATCGCGCGGCAAGACGCGTGATCGACTTGGGTGGACGTCCCATACGTCGACCGCTTGTTCGCCTCGTGGCACGCGCGGAGGCGCAAGCCACACTGCGCACTGTGCCACAATTTGATGCTGTCATCATCACCTCTCCCTGCGCTGCGCGGTGCTTTGTCGAAGGACTGAGTGCCGAGCAGGTCGACCGCCGGCGACTCCCCGGACTGGTTGCGTGCGGACCCGGCACGGCTGCCGAACTCAACAAAGCCGGCCTTTTCCCAGATGTGCTTCCTGAGCGTGACTTCGGTGCGGCAGGCTTACTCGCGAGCCTCCGTGAACAGGGCATTGAGGGACACCGCCTGCTCCGAATCCGCTCCGATCGGGCGGGCGAGGGTCTGGCCAACGCACTGCGAAGTCTGGGAGCCGAGGTGAGCGACTGCGTGCTTTATGAAAACCTTCCAGTCCACTATGACGCATTGCCGGAATTCGATGCCGTGTGCTTTTCGAGTGCATCGACGGTCGAGACTTTTTTGAGTGCCTGGGGTGTTGAAGGCTTGTTCGGAAAACGGGTCACCGTAATCGGACTTCCCACAGCGGCTGCACTGCTTCAGGCTTCTCGTGAGCCCGATGCGATTGCGAGCGAAGCAACTATCGAGAGTGCCATTGAGGCTTTGGCCGCACAGTGTGTGCAAGGGCAAATGAAGGAGATCCATGAATAGCTTTCCTGAAGTAAGATTGCGCCGACTGCGGCGAACCGCAGCACTACGGCGCTTGTTTGACATGACACTGCCCGAGCCCGCCAAATGGGTCTGGCCCACATTCGTCGTCGAAGGGTCGGGGCGGCGTGAAGCAATCGAAGCGATGCCCGGTCAGTACCGGCTGAGTGTCGATCAGCTCATCCGCGATCTGGAACCCATGGCGAAAATCGGAATCGGAAGCGTGTTGCTTTTTGGTCAAGTCGGCCCGGAGCACAAGGACGCTGTCGGCAGCGCGGCCGCAGATGAGCACTTCGCGGTTCAGCGTGCTGTCCGGCAGATCAAGCAACACTACCCCGAAATGGTCGTGATGACCGATGTCTGCCTTTGCGCCTACACCAGCCATGGACACTGCGGCCCTCTGGGTGCAGATGGCGACGTGGACAACGATGCCGCTCTGGAACAGTTGCGGCGCGTCGCGGTCTCCCATGCGGCGGCCGGTGCCGATGTCGTCGCCCCGAGTGCCATGATGGACGGGCAGGTGGGGGCCATTCGCGCGGCACTGGACGAAGCCGGATTTGAACAATCGCTCATCATGAGTTACTCCTCAAAATTTGCCTCATCAATGTATGGCCCGTTTCGTGATGCCGAACAATCCACCCCATCCCGTGGAGACCGCCGCGGCTATCAGGCCTCCTACGGTAATCTGCGTCAGGCCTTACGGGAATCGGATCTCGACGAAGCGGAAGGCGCCGATATTCTGATGGTCAAGCCGGCCCTCTTCTACCTCGATGTCCTCGCCAGGCTGCGCGAGCGGACGGACTTGCCCATCGCGGCCTACAATGTCAGTGGCGAGTATTCCATGCTCATCGCAGCGGCCGAACGCGGCTGGGGTGATTTACGTGGCATGGTTCGCGAGTCTCTGACGGCCATTTCGCGAGCGGGATCCGATCTGCTCATCACCTACTGGGCGAACCGCTATCACGAGATTATGGACAACTGAAGAAAGAACCTCACGCATGAATTCCAAAACACTTTTCGCACGCGCATGCCGCGTGATTCCCGGCGGCGTCAACAGCCCGGTTCGGGCTTTCAACTCCGTGGGCGGCACCCCCATCTACGTCACCTCCGGTAAGGGATCCCATATCCAAACCGTGGAAGGAGACGAGCTCCTCGACTTCTGTTGTTCCTGGGGCGCGGTGATTCTGGGTCATGCTCATCCCGAGCTTGTGGAAGCGATTCAGCGTCAGGCCGCCTTGGGAACGACCTTCGGCATCAACACGCCGCTGGAGGTCGAGTTTGCCGAACGCTTGCAGGCGATGGCACCCCAGCTTGAACGCATCCGCCTCGTGAGTTCCGGAACGGAGGCCGTCATGACGGCCATCCGCGTCGCCCGCGGAGCAACCGGTCGCAATCGTATTCTTAAATTCGACGGCTGCTACCACGGCCATAGCGACGGACTGCTCGTGGCGTCCGGCAGCGGGTTGCTGACAAGCGGGATCTGCTCCTCGGCAGGCGTACCGTCGGCAGTGGCAGACGATGTGTTCGTCGTTCCGTTCAACGACCTTGCCGCCGTCGAAGCGGTGGTCGCCACGCATGGCACAGAACTCGCCGCCATTCTCGTCGAACCGCTGGCCGCCAACATGGGCCTCGTCAAGCCGGAGCCCGGCTTTCTTGAAGGTCTGCGACGACTCGCTGACCGCTGCGGCGCGGTGCTGATCTTCGACGAAGTCATCACCGGCTTCCGCTTCGGTCCCACAACGTTCGGCTCCTTATGCGGCGTGATTCCGGACTTGACAACCCTAGGAAAAATCATCGGCGGCGGCCTCCCGCTCGCCGCTCTCGGCGGACGCGCGGATCTCATGGATTGCCTGGCCCCACTCGGCCGCGTCTATCAAGCCGGCACGCTCTCGGGAAATCCTGTAGCCGTCGCCGCAGGCCTTGCAACGCTTCGAATCCTCGAACGTGACATGCCTTATGCTCGCCTTGAAACGCTGGCACAGCAAGCCGCAGACGCGATCAACAGCCAGGCGCAAGCACGTGGGCTTGACCTGCATTGTGCGCAAGCGGGCGGTTTATTCACCTGCTTCTCCCGGCGAGAGGCGGTTCGCAATCTCGCCGATGCGAAAGCCAGTGATTCGCAGGCGTATGCCGCCCGTTTTCACCGGATGCTGGACGCTGGCATTTATCTGCCCCCATCGCAGTTTGAAGTTGGCTTTATCTCCATGGCGCACACCGAAGCCGAAGTCATGAAAATGGCCCGGGAAATGGTTTTGTGAACTCCTGATCCTCTCGCCCCGCCAAGTCTACACCATGACACAAGCTTGTCTCGACTACGTGTTACCTCATTAAACCTCAACCGAGAACAATACCCATGCAAAAACTCTTCAGACACTCCCCTCAGTTTTCTCCTTTTAGGCTTGCGTTAGCATTGCTGCTTCAGATACGCCGCATCGCGACGGCTTCCTATCTTCTCAATATAGCCTTCGTCTTGCAGCATTTTCAGTGTCCGCTCAATCGTTGTCTCACTGATATCAGGGCAGGCAGAAAGAATCTGTTTCTTTGTTGTCGGTGCGATTTGACGGTCAATGAAGCGACGTATCCGTTCCGTTCATGAATCATAGCCAGAACATCGCGATATCCAGCGATCTCCTGCTCGTTGCGATTTCGCGGTTCCGACCTGGACTCGACAATCGCCTTGAGGTGCGCATCCGAAGTGAAAATACTTTCGATTCTGTTAGAGGCATCTGTACTTTGGATTCTCGCAATGTCCAACAAAGCTGTCAAAACATTTGGCATTGCCGACAAATACAGCCCCTGCTTTCCCTTGTATTCGTGGATAGCAGAAATTGTATTGCAAACCTTTCGGCCACAACCCTTAAAACTTTGTTGAAGGTAGTCGACTTCGAGCCGAGTGCGCCCCCGCCCATCGAGAAAGAGAAGAAAAAGGCCGAGAAGGCCTTTCTGAACGATATTATTTCACAAAAGCTTTGCGTTCACGGGCGCGGAATTGCAGGCGCACCACGGCACCCTCCAGACCGAATTCTCGACGTAGCAAGTTAACGATAAAATTGTTGTAGTGTCCCGGGAGGCGTTTCGGGTCGTTGACGAAGATGCGGACGACGATCGGGTTGCGGCCGACCTGTGTCGAGTAGTACATCTTGACTGGCTTGCCGTTCTTTCCCGCTGTACCCATGGTATCGTAAGCACTCGTTATCACTCGGTTGAGGATGCCTGTCGGGAGCGTGGCCTGGCATTGCGTGGCGACATGCTCGATCGCGCCGAGAATCTTGTCAACGTTCTTGCCTGTCTGCATGGAGGTGAACACAATAGGGCAGTACGCCATGAATTTCATTTCGTAGCCAAGTTTTTCTAGGAATTCTTTCTCGAGAGCTTCTGCAATATCCCATTTGTTGACGACGATTACACACCCCTTGCCGAGGTCGGAAATCAAGCCTGCAAGTTGTTTGTCGAGGAGGCCAATGCCGCGCGTCGCATCAAGCATGAGTACGACGATATCGGCGCGTTCCACGCTCTCCTGCATCCTCATGCGGCTGTAACGCTCTACGGCGGTATCGACGCGTGCTTCGCGTCTGGCACCTGCGGTATCGATGAGCGTGTAGTTGCGCCCTTCAACGGAAAACGGAACGTCGATGCTGTCCCGCGTTGTGCCCGGAACGTCGGACACGAGGACGCGCTCGGTGTGTAAGAGTTTGTTGATGTACGACGATTTTCCGGCATTGGGTCTTCCGACGATGGCAACGCAGAGATGGTGCTTTTCGTCCTCGGGGCCTGCGCCGAATTGTTCGACTTGTGGGGGAAGCTTTTTGATCAAGTCCTCCATGAGGGTTTGGAAGCCGCGACCATGCAAGGCGGAAATCGGATAGACGGGAAATCCGAGACGTGTGAAATCGGTCGACGCATTGTCGACGTCTGCTGTGTCGGATTTGTTAGCTGCTAAGAGAACTTCTGCGCCAGCTCGACGGAGAATGCCCGCAACTTCCTGATCCATCGGGGTGAGGCCTTCCTGAGCATCTACAACGAATACAACGACAGCGGCATCGTTGAGCGCGGCCTCAGCCTGCATGCGGATGCCGGCATCGATTCGGTCGCTGATCTTCTCGTTGTCGATGTTCATGATGCCGCCGGTGTCGATTAGCGTGAAACGCTGGTCTTCCCAGTAAACTTCGCGCATGAGGCGGTCGCGGGTCACCCCAGACTCTTCATGAACGATGGCAATGCGCTTTTTGGCAATTCGATTGAAAACGGCCGATTTTCCGACATTCGGTCTTCCGACGATGGCGACGACGCGACCCTTCGTGTTTGCATCGTTTGCTATATGTGATTTCATTTGAGATCTCCTGTCGAAAACTGTTCATTGGGCGACTTGGTGGATGTCCGCCCTTACGATTCGTGTGGTTTTGTGGACAACCATGAGGTTGCCCCTGCCTGGATTATCCGGCGATTTCAGCGGCTTTTCGACAGCGTACGCAGACGCGTTCGCGACCGACGAGAACGAGTAACTCGAAGAGTCCCGGCCCTTCGGAAATACCGGAAACGGCGACCCGGATAGGATGAACGACAGTGCCCATACCGCCGAGAGCTTCGCTCTTGGCATGCACAAGCTGTTCCGTCGATTCGTGCGTGAATTCTGGTAGTGCTTCAAATGCATCGGCTATCTCGCGCAAGAAGGTGGCGGTACCCGCTGGCTTGAGGCGCTTCGTAACCGCCGCTTCATCGAACGGAAATTCTTCCGTAAAGAGGTAGATGCAGTTTGCGGGGATGTCGTTAAAAGTCTTGGTGCGTGGCTGTATTGGATCAAGCACGGCATCAAGGTCTCCCGACAGTGGGGTGGTGGGAACGCCGGCAGCTTCGATGCGTGCGAGGAATTCCTTACGGAACGCATCACGCGGTTGCTTGGCGATGTATTCGCCGTTCATCCACTTGAGCTTCTTGGCGTCGAAACGAGCGGCGCTGGACTTGCAGCGCTCGAGGGTAAACGCTTCGATCATCTCGTCGCGTGTCATGATCTCCCGGTCACCGCCAGGTGCCCATCCGAGGAGAACGAGGAAGTTGAAGAGGGCATCCGGCATATAGCCCTGCTCTTTGAATTCGCCGACGAAGGCGGCACCGTCACGCTTCGAGTACGGCTTGCCCATGTTGTTGACGATCATCGGCAGGTGGGCATATTGCGGAGGCACGGCACCCATGGCCTTGAAGAGTTCGATGTGTTTGAAGGTGTTTTCGACGTGATCGTCGCCACGGATAACGTGTGAGATGGTCATGTCCACATCGTCGACGACGTTTGCGAGATGGAAAACGGGGGTGTTGTCGGAGCGGACGATAACGAAGTCTTGGGTATCCTTGGCCTTCTTCTTCATATCACCCTTGACCAAATCGTTGAAGCGCAATTCGCCATCCTGTGGCATTCTGAAAATGAGGCATTCGCCTGTGCCACCCTTGTTGTCGCGGTAGGCCAAGCCACGCGCTTCGAGGTCGGCCGCCACGGCGAGGTGGCGTTGCGTCTGTGCGCTCTGGTATGTCTCTGGCTCGTCGTAGTTCAGATCGAGCCACTTCATGCACTCAAGGAGCGTGCGGATGGCCTCGGGCGTCGAACGTTCGCGGTCGGTATCTTCTACGCGAAGGAGAAATTTACCCCCGGCATGACGTGCAAAAAGCCAATTAAAGACGGCTGCACGGATATTACCGATGTGGACATTTCCTGTGGGACTGGGTGCGAAACGGACGCGGACTGACATTGTTGATCTCCGAAAACTCTCTCTTTGTGGTTGAGACCCTGCATTTTACATTATCAAACAGCAAAACGCAACAAATCACAGGTGACACAAAAATATAACGAAACGCCCAGCTTGTTACGCAATGTCCTATCAGCCCTTTCTGTCTGCAAGGCGTGCAAGGCAGAAAGAAAAATTTCCAGTGGCGGTCTGGCACGAAAAATGTTACATTCCCAAGAAAACCGCTTCCTCTGCGGTTGGATGTATTTTGGAGTGAGGATACCGTGACTTCTAACGATGAATATGTGCTACAAATCCTGCTAGAAAATCAGGTAATAACCGCAGGCGATGCGGAAAAGGCGGCGTCAAAGGTTACTGGCGACGGTGCGTCGACCGTTGATATTTTGATCAGAACGGGCGTGGTTTCGCAAGAAGAAGTGCTGGGTACGCTTGCCCAGACCTTCGGAATGGAATTTGTTGACATCTCGCAGGTTGAATTCACCGAATCGGTGAGAGCGTTGCTGACCGGTGAGTTGGCGAAAAAATTTAGGGTCGTTCCCCTCTATGAGGCAGGAAAGACATTGACCGTTGCGATGGCGGATCCGATGAATTTCGAGACCTTGGACGGGTTGCGCTATGCGCTTAACCGCGATGTCGAAGGTGTCGTCGCCCCACTGAAGCAGATCTACACGGCGCTTGCAATGCTTTATCCTGAGCAGGATATTACTGCAATGGATGCGCTGATGGTAGAAATCAATGCGGAGAGAGGTTCGTCTGGTGGCGGAGGCGATCTTGGAATTGAGGATCAATTGGGGGTGGCTAGCGCGAGCGAGACGGATGCTCCGATCGTAAAATTGTGCGCCCAGATCATCATGAAGGCGTTCGTTGCCCGCGCTTCCGACATTCATTTAGAACCGATGGAGAAGACGTTTCGCATTCGATACCGTATCGATGGCGTGTTACATTCGCAGGAACCGCCTCCACGACGCCTTCAGGGTGCGATTTTACAGCGATTTAAGCTCATGGCCAACATGAAGCTCTCAGAGAAGCGCATTCCCCAGGATGGTCGCATTCAGATCAATGCCAAGGGCCGCGAGCTGGATCTCCGTGTATCCACCGTTCCGACAGGTCATGGCGAAAGTATCGTCATGCGTATTCTCGACAAGCAAAACTTGTCACTGGGTCTCCCCGAACTTGGTTTCATGACGGACGACCAGCAAACGTTCGAGAATCTCATTACGTTACCGGACGGTGTGCTGTTGGTAACGGGGCCGACTGGCTCCGGTAAAACCACCACGCTTTACGCCTGTCTTGGGCAGATCAATAAGCCCGACCGCAAAATCATCACGGTTGAAGACCCCGTCGAATACCAGATGACCGGCATCAATCAAGTGCACGTACATGCCGACATCGGCATGACGTTCGCAGCCGCCCTGCGTGCGATTCTTCGTCAGGCGCCGAATATCGTAATGATCGGTGAAATTCGAGACTTGGAAACGGCCTCGATCGCGACGGAAGCTGCGCTTACGGGTCACCTTGTGTTTTCAACGCTTCATACGAACGATGCGCCCAGCGCGATCACCCGTATGCTTGACATTGGCGTGAAGCCGTTTTTGGTAGCCTCATCTCTTCGGGCCGTTATGGCTCAGCGCCTCGTCCGTATGATTTGCAACGAGTGCCGCGAGGCTTATGATCCGGATGAAATGGAGCTGCGCAGCCTCGGGCTGAATCCTTCCGATTATGCCAATGCTCAGCTTTATCGAGGGCATGGTTGCCCACGCTGCAACCAAAGCGGATTTAAAGGGCGAAAGGGAATCTTCGAGATCTTCAGGATCGATGATGAAATTCAACGGATGATTTTTGAGAATAACGGTGCACGCGAGTTGCGCATTAGAGCTCGGGAGATGGGCATGCGTACGCTTCGCGAGGATGGGGTTCGGAAGGTGTTGTCGGGCATGACGACGGTGGACGAAATCCTCCGCGTTACGATGGGAGATGAGAATTAACATGGAAGAAGAAGTCTACGAGATGGATCAGCTTTTGCAACTGGCTGTCGATGAAGAAGCTTCAGATCTGCACATCACGGTAGGAAGTCCACCGCTCTTGCGTATCCACGGCGTGTTGCATCCTCTCGACTTGAATATACTTAGACCTGAGGACACTGAGCGATTAGTGAAGAGTATCACCTCACCCGAGAACTTGCAGCAACTTCAAGAAAATGGGGGATCTGATTTTGGTTTTTCATTCGGCGACCAAGCTCGATTCCGTGTGAGTGTGTTCAAGACCAAGGGGCATTACGCTACCGCGCTACGTCAGATCCCAAACAAGATGCTTCCTCTGGATAAAATCGGCTTGCCCTCCCAGATCACCGAGCTGCTCTACCGCCCCCGAGGCCTGATTCTTGTGACGGGCCCCACCGGATCTGGTAAGACGACCACGCTCGCCAGCATGATCAACTTTATCAACGAGAACCGTTCTTGCCATATTATTACGGTTGAAGACCCCATCGAATACTATCACAATCACAAGAAGTCGATTTTGACGCAGCGCGAGCTTGGGTCCGACGTGCCCTCCTTCAAAGAGGCTCTCCGAAGAGCCTTGCGTCAAGATCCCGATGTCATTCTTGTAGGCGAAATGCGCGATTTGGAGACGATGCAGGCTGCTATTACGGCCGCGGAAACGGGACATCTCGTGTTCGCGACCTTGCATACGACAGGTGCCGCGAGTACCGTTGATCGTATCGTAGACGCCTTTCCGACAGACCAGCAAGAACAGGTTCGCATGCAGCTCTCCGTCGGCCTTGTGGCCGTCATTTCGCAGTTGCTGTTGCCTAGAATCGATAAACCGGGGCGTTGTGCCGCCTTTGAAATCATGGTGATGACTCCGGGCATTGCGGCTATGATCCGCGATGGCAACACGCACCGCATTACATCGGATATCCAGACCGGTGCCAAGTACGGCATGCAAACGCTTGACTCGCATCTTCTTAGCCTCTACATGGCCGGTCGTATTAGTTACGACGAAATCGTGATGAAGTCCAGAGATGTCGACACCCAGCTTGAAAAGATCAAAGAGCTGATGGGCGGCGGAAAGCAGAAATAAAGAGGACGAATGCAGTGAACGAAGCTAACTATCACATGGATCCAGTTCTCGAGGTCGCCTACGTCAACGGCTTCCTCGACGATGCTGCTTGCGACGAAATCATCGACGAACAGACCCGCACCAGTAAGTCTGTGCGCGACATCATCGTCGATGGTGGTTATCTAACCGAAGACGATCTGTTGGGTGCAATGGCGGCTTACAACGGATGCGAAGTTGTTGCCCTTTCAGGTATCGATATTTCTTCTGACATACTCAAAACCGTGCCGGGAAGCATCGCCCGAATTTACGGTGTAGTTCCTCTCGAGGCCACCCCAACGACGGTTAAGCTGGCTGCATCTTCCCTCCCAAGCCCGATTGTATCCGATGAATTGCACTTTGTGTTGTCAAAGGAAGTCTCCTTCGTCTTGTCTCGACAGCGCGAAATTCTAGACTGTATCTCGCGATACTATGGAGATGACTCTGCGGCGGTCGACAACTTCCTCTCAGGAATAGAAGAGTTTGAAGCCGACATGACTGGGATCGGCATCACCGATGAGGAAAATATAGACGAAAAGGCTCTTGCTTCCGCCTCCGCCTCCGCACCAGTCGTCCGTCTCGTCCAACTCGTCTTACTTCAGGCTGTTAATGCTCGCGCCTCGGACGTTCATTTTGAACCTTTCGAGAAGGAATTCCACATCCGATATCGTGTCGATGGTGCACTCTACGAAATGACGCCTCCGCCGAAATCCCTTGCGCTTCCCGTGATTTCGCGCATCAAGGTTATGGCTAATCTCAACATCGCTGAGCGACGTTTACCACAGGACGGGCGTATTCAAATTCCTGTTGGTGGCAAACAGATTGATCTTCGTGTTTCCTGCCTTCCCACTCAATTCGGTGAATCTGTGGTGCTTCGTGTTCTCGACCGCTCCGTGGTCTCGCTCGATCTCGAAAACCTCGGCATGCCCGAAGACGTCTTTACGGCCATCGGCGAGGATGTTGAGAAGCCTAACGGTATCATCATTGTTACGGGACCTACTGGATCAGGCAAAACCACCACGCTCTACTCGTGTTTGCGCCGGATCAACAAGGAAGGCAACAAGTTGCTTACGGCCGAGGAGCCTGTCGAATACGACATTGACGGAATCGTTCAGGTTCCGATCAATCCTCTTCAGGGCAATACGTTCCCCAAGGTTCTCAGAGCCTTCCTACGTCAGGACCCTGACATTATCATGGTCGGTGAAATTCGTGACTTGGAAACCGCACAGATCGCTGTTCAAGCGTCCCTCACGGGACATCTTGTTTTCTCGACCCTGCATACGAACGATGCTGCCGGCGCCGTCACCCGACTCGTCGACATGGATGTTGCACCTTACCTGCTTGCCTCTACACTTGAGGCCGTGCTTGGTCAACGCCTCGTACGGACGATCTGCACAAATTGCAAACGCTCCTACGAGCCCACTCCAGAACTCTTGAAACGCTTTGACCTCACAGCCGAACAGATTCAAGGGCGTCCCTTCTACTTTGGAACCGGTTGCGACAAGTGCAACCAGTCCGGCTATAAAAAGCGAAAAGGACTTTACGAATACTTGCGGGTCAGCGATCCAATCCGAGTCCTGATTACAGAAAGAAAACCGACACTTACACTCCGCGAGAAAGCGCGCGAACTCGGCATGCGCACGATGCGCGAAGACGGAATTTTGAACGTCCTCGACGGCCATACGACAGCAGACGAAGTGCTGCGCTACACCTAAAGACGGCGCAAACCGCATCAACAGAATAGGAATTTTAATGGAGAAGATCATCATCGCGGGGAGCGGCCCTGCAGGCCTTACAGCGGCAATTTACGCAGCAAGATCGGGATTAGATCCTGTCGTTATCGAGGGCATGATCCCAGGGGGACAGCTCACGCAGACCGAAATCGTCGAAAACTTCCCTGGATTCCCTGATGGAATTGATGGCAATGAACTCATGGTTAAGATGCGAGATCAGGCCGAGAAATGCGGTGCACGCTTCTTGATGGACGAAGTGGTTGGCCTCAAGCCTGGCGAAAAATCTCATGCTGTCGAACTCATGGCAGGTGGCATTGTGGAGACACAGGTCCTCATCATCGCCACCGGAGCTACGGCAAGAAAACTTGGGTTGGATTCTGAAGAAAAACTCAATGGACGTGGCGTTTCTGGATGTGCCATCTGTGACGGAGCTTTTTACAAGGGGAAAAGTGTTGCAGTCGTTGGCGGTGGCGACACGGCCATGGGCGATGCACTCTATCTCGCCAGAATCTGCTCGGATGTTACCGTCATTCACAGGCGAGACGAGTTCCGAGCTTCAAAGATCATGGCGGAACGTGTGCTGTCGAACCCCAAGATCAAAGTCTGTTGGAACAGCATCCCCGAGGAAATTCTCGGAGTTGAGAAAAAAACGGTCACTGGAATCAGAATTAAGAATAAAATTACCGGCAAACTATCTGATCTTACCGTTTCGGGTGTTTTTGTTGCGATTGGCCATTCGCCTTCGACGGCCTGGGCAAATAACGCCCTTGAACTCGATGATGAAGGCTACATCAAGTCCACTGCAACCCTTACCAGTGTTCCTGGAATCTTTGCGTCTGGCGATGTGCAAGATCGCATCAACAAGCAGGCTGTGACGGCCGCCGGAACGGGTTGCGCAGCGGCCCTCGCGGCGGAGCGCTACATTAGCGAACTCGGAGGCTGAGTCGAGAATGGATAACCAAGCTAGCAATCTTGATATCATGCCGTTAATGCCAACTGCCTTCTCTGTTAGACGAAGTTTGTTGCTGTCTTTTGCGGCTGTCTTTTTTCTGGTCTTTGTGGCAGGGTGTGCACACTGCCCCCTTTGTGGAGGGGAATGGGATACGGACAAAGGAACCATTTCGCTTCAGCCAAAGCCACCCGAGATGCAGACAATTTCCGGTACAGTTTCCTGCATGGAGCGCGTGACGATCCTGCCGACGTTTGAGATTCGGGTTAAGCTGGTCTCGCTCTGCACGACCGGAGGCGAAAGCCTTATGCTTGCCGAGCAGACTGTTCAAGCGTTTAGCGGCTTCCCCGTGGCATTCCGTTTCGAATACGACAAAAGCAAAATGTCAGAGGTTGTCCCTTATGGCCTTGTTGCAGAACTGCTATCGCAGGGGACACCGCTTTATCGAACGGATACGCAGTACAAAATCGACAAAAACGGTTCGTCTGAGCCGGTGGATCTTGTCATAGTACGCATCAAATAGCGGTAAGTGCGCCGCGCGGTGTATCACGAAAAAATGATGGGGTAACGTTGCTTGAAGAAAAGAACCAGGTGAGCATTATCGGCGAGACGCAACGGAACGCTTTTCAGAGCAGGGGTCTTCGCCTTACGTCTCTGTGTGCGGTGTTTTATAAAGTTAACCGGTGATCCGTTCAAAGTTTTTATGCATGATTGCTTCATAGCTTTTAGCTGATAATTTCCCTTCCGTCAAACCGCCTTTTAAGTATGGAATAATGCCGGGGATGGGTTCATCTAGTCCTGTGAAGCGATCTGTGCCAAAACAGATTTGTTGATGAAATCGTTCCAGAAATTCATATCCTTTTGGATCACAGCTTAATGCATGAAACGCGCTGCCAGCGGAACAATCTCCGTATACATTCGGGTACTTTTCGAATAGCGTCCACAAACGTCCTTTGGTTTCGTAACCATCGTTGGAATAATTACAACGTGTCGCTTCAGTTGAAGAGCCGTTTAATTCATTCCAAAAACATGGTGAATGTCCCAGGAAAATAGTTTTCGGGAACATCGCCAACATCTTTTCGGTCCGTGGTAAGCCGAGGTCATCAATCGCTCCATAACTTTTGGAACCTTGTGGCTTGAAGTGGAAAATAATTGGCATTTTCTCTTCGCCGGCATTAAAAAACAGCCGTTGATAAAGAATATCATCCATCTCCAAACTGGCAGTCATTTCCCCAATACCAAGACAGCCGAGATCTTTATAAATGCGTAGAAGCTTGGCGATTCCATCATCGGTACGATTGGCTATTGAACGGGGGTCGACATAGCAAAACGCACTCAGCCGATCAGGATGTTTACGTGCTGCACGAATGCAATCTTGATTACCGGCAACACCGTAATAATCCAAACATTCCGGCGATGGCAAGGGTAGCAGAACCGAACGATCAATGCCTTCCATATCCATGCGCTTTAAGAGGATGTCGGCGGTAAACGGGCCGCGCCCAAGCATGACGCGGCTGAATTCCGGAAAATCATCATTGGTGATGTGCGTGTGAATGTCGATAATCATTTGCGAAATGCCTCATCAACCTTTTTAAAACCGAGCATCACTGCATCCGCTTCCTTCTCACCCCAGCTTTCGCTGATTGACAAGTTGAAATGATTTTCTATGGAAGCCAACGCATTCGGACAAGGGAATTCACGATTTCGATCCCCCTTATAGTCGGCGTTGTTCCACGGAAATTTTTGATGGCGATTTTGGAACCATTCAAACGTCGCTGGCAATGCAGCACTATACTTCGGATTTATAGGGACACCTTCGGCAATCAATGCCGCGCAGTAGTCAGCTTTTGAAACGGTGGTTTTATCATGGTTGACCCGCAAGCGCCACCACCAGTAAACGTGTTCGCCCTCCGCAATGACTTCCGGGATGGTGATGCTAGCTAATTTACTAATTCCCCGCTCAATCAGCATGGCGACAAATTTCTGGCGACGTGCGATTATAGACGGCAGTTTTTTGAGTTGAACTCGGCCGATTGCCGCACCAAATTCATCTAAATTGCAGTTTAGCGCGGGAATGACGTTGCCGTTGGAGTTGATCAACCCAAACGGTTTTCCACGGTCGGCTGCACAGCGTTCTTTCCAGTATAATGCTTCTGTTTTACAGAAAACGGCACCACCTTGTCCTCCCGTGCAAAAATGTTTGCCGAACATCAGCGAAAATGCTCCGTATGCGCCAAACGTGCCAACATATTGGCCCTTGATTTTTGCTCCATGCGACTGTGCACAATCTTCAATTACCGGCAGATTATATTTGGCGGCAATTTTCATAATGGCAGGCATATTGGCGGGTTCCCCACCGATATGAGCAATAACAATCGCCCGAGTCAATGGGGTGATTACCGCTTCAATCTCAGCAGGCCCCGAGTTGTAACATCCTGGCATGGCATCGGCCACCATTGGAATGCAGTTGTTGACAACAATCGGCATAATTCCGCCGGCATCAGTAACCGCTCCGACTACAATTTCTGAAAAAGGAGGTAGATCCAACGCTTTCAAAGCGACATGGACAGCATTCGTTCCAGAGTTCACGCCATCAGCGTAACCGCCGCCGAGAAACTCGGCGAACTCCTTACCGAAAGCCTCTTCTTCAGGACCATTATATCCGAAGGCGTTTCCGCTGGCGATGCTTGCATCAAAGAGCCGGAGAGCGGTCGAACGTTCGGCTTGATCGAATTGTTCGCGCCCCTTCATGTTGAAATCAATCGCCTTTTGACCGCCATTTATGGCCAGTGTGCTCGCTTTGCTCATTTTTACACATCCCTTCGTTAGGTTTGAGTTTTTATGAAATGGTACTTGGGTGGAATTCGTGTAACCGCATAACACCATTATTCATAGGGTAGGTTTTACATCGCTGACTCAATAGCAAATTCTGTTTTAAGCGATGCAGGAACTCATCCATTTGAACTGGCATAAAGAGGCGATCTCATTTCTGGTAAGGATAGCTGAACTGATGTGGAGTTTCAAGCTAAAACCTTTGTACCTTTCTTCGGCGTCGGAGGGTGCACTCACGATTCATTGACTTCCTGTAGCCGCGATCGGTGATCGCGGACAATTCCGGCCTCCGCGAGGCCAGCCACAGCGGAGCAAACGCCTGTAGTTGTTGGTGACCGGTCAATGAATCGTGAGTGCGCATCGCGCACCGCGCGGGGGCTTGCTTATTCGTTTTACACACACCTCCTACTTTGATAGAGTTAACGGAATTGTTCAAAAAACTAGGAACTCAATATGAAGAACATGGGAGTAGCTGGAAAACCGATTTGCATCGGAATTATCGGACTCGGAGGAAGAGGGCAGGGGCAACTTTCAACCCTGCTAACTATGGAGGACGTTGTCGTTCCTATCGTATGTGACGTCTACCCTGATCGAGTCGAAGAAGGGCGTAAGCTCGTAGCCGAGGCACGAAATGGCGCAATGCCTGACGGTTCTACGGATTACCGCGAAGTTGCCGCTCGCGATGACATCGACGCGGTCGTCATTATGACCTCTTGGACCAGCCATATCAAGATCGCCATCGAATGCCTCAATGCCGGCAAGTGGGTAGCGATGGAGGTTGGCGGCGCTGCTTCGTTAGACGAGTGTTGGTCGCTTGTGCGCGCTAGCGAGCAGAACCGTAAGCCCTGTATGTTGCTGGAGAACTGTTGCTATGGGCAGGAGGAGATGGCCATTCTCAATATGGTTAAGAAGGGCCTCTTCGGCGAAATTGTTCACTGCCAAGGCGGCTACCAGCACGATTTACGTAGTGAAATCGGGAATGGCGACATTAAGCGCCATTATCGCCAAGAGAATTTTCTGCACCGAAATGGCGAGCTTTACCCAACGCACGAGATCGGTCCTATCGCTAAGGAGTTGAACCTCAATCGAGGTAATCGGATGCTCACGCTCTGTAGTATGGCGTCGAAAGCCGTAGGCCTTGAGGCTTGGTTAAAGGAAAATCGCAAGGATTCTCATCTCGCCACTCGCCGCGTAAATGCGGGTGATATCGTCACGACGATGATTAAGTGCGCCAATGGCGAGACCATTCTGCTGACACACGATTGCACACTTCCACGTCCCTACTCTCGGGGGCACCGCATTCAAGGCACGAAGGGCATCTGGATGGAGGATACTCGCATGATTTATCTCGAGGGCCGCAGCCCCGTCACGCCGGGCGAGTGGACGCATGCGTGGCAAAGCGACAAGAAGGCAATGGAGGAGTTCGAGCATCCGCTCTGGACTGCCTATCGCCAGTTCGGACTGCGTGGCGGTCACGGCGGCATGGACTACCTCGTCCTGCGTTCCTTCGTTGAGAGCATTCAAAACGATGTTCCGCCTCCGATCGACGTTTACGACACTGCGTCGTGGATGGCCATTACCTGCTTGAGCGAACAGTCGGTATCTCTAGGCGGCACCCCTGTCGCCATCCCCGACTTTACTAACGGTGAATGGATTTGGCGCGGCGCAGAAAACACAGGAGATTACTCGCTGGACATCATCCCCGAGTAACGTTTCTTTGCGTTTCTCAAAACGAACCTCTTTCTTTACGTTGGTCACTTTGGCCTCTGGTTTCTAGATTCTCAAGGGTTCGTGCCGCCGCGACAGCCGCTGCCACCCCAGCAATGCCACCGCCGACGACCACAACATCAAATGCGCCAGTAATAGCTAATTCACGCCCGGGTTCATGAAGGGTTTAATTCATTCGCTAGTCTCGTGTATCAACAGCGAGAAAGGGGCGGAATAGACATTTCACAAGTGTAGGGCTTTCAGTGTGTTTGCAAAATAGTTAACTAGCGGCATAGGGTTAAGCTATATAAAACACCAATGACACCTAAGCAAGCTAGAATTGCTACTCCTTTTTTCGGCATTTTTCCGCCATTTGTCATTGCTTTACCAAACATTCCAAAGACCAAGGGATGAATTAAAAATGGCATGGCAAAGACGAATGAAATTAATCCAACAGAACTGAAGCTCGTATTGACATTTTCAAACATACCATCTTGAATTGCAGCAAATAATCCGAAGTGAGAAATTGCACTACTGTTTGCCATCGCCGCACTTTCTAAATCCATTCCTGCAAAGTAAAGTAATGTGAAACCACCAAATACGGCGACTAACTGCCAACCGATAGAGAATAACATCAACCCGAAAATTTCTTTCCTTTCCTCGCCTTCTGCTCCTCTGAGGGTTTTAAGAGCCCAATAGGTTAAGCCACCGCCTATTAAGACAACGATTAAAGCAGGAATCAGCAGAAATCCTTTATTGCCCACTGCAATCGATCTTGCGACACTAATGGCCAGAATCGTGAAAACAAATAAATGTCCAAAGAATGGAATATTAATCATGATTGGCGCTCTTTCTTTTGCACTTTCTCCAATATCGCCAGAGGTGCAAGCACCCGTTAAGCCACTGTGCGATAAACTGCCCGCCATACCTGGAGCTAGAATATCAACGTCATTCGATTTACCAACAAAGACTAATAAGGCTAGACCACCGAACATCCAGAATAATTGACCAAAGAAACCATAAGCCATGACAGGTAACATACCTTCCAGTTGGAATGCATCGAGTAATCTTGTACCCCCAGTAATAAACACACCGGCGAGTACAATGGGGATGCCGCCAAACAGTAATGCTCTCATGGTTGGTCCTGGTCGCCAATCACTGAAAATCATACCGAGTGAGCTAGCAATAATCATCGCGAAGAAGATTTGTGGTAAAGCGATGATTGGCTTGATGACTGCTGATATCATGTGTCCAAGGACTAAAATTGCAACAATCATTACTAGTTCGATAACACCACGACCTAAGTAATGCCTCTTGTTGACAATCTTCGCTTTACTATCAATTAAGATAAGTGCCACTGCAATTCCGAAAAATGCTAAAAATGGATAGAACTTATCAAGCCCTGTTGTTTGATAATCCAGTAAAGTCTCCCATCCCCAAGAGTTAAATTGATTTTCGAGCCCCATCACGATGATTCGATTCAATGAAAGAATGCCGATTAGAATAAAGAATGCTCTCGTTAGGAATATTAATTGTGTCCCTTTAGTCCCGAGGAGAACTTCTTCCTCGTTTAAGACGACATCGTCTTCTTTGGGTATTTTGGGTTTCCAGAAAGTGTTTCTAAGTTTTTGGCCGCCAACAAAAAATGTTGCAATAAGGGCAATTATCGTTGTCCCTCCAGTTAGTCCTACGATAGGGAATTCGCTTAGCCCTGCCGTTGCAAGACCGCTCATTTTCAGTACCACCCCCAGCCCTAAACCAAATACGACAATGATTAAAATCGGTGAGTATTTTGATCCTGCGACGACGCTACGTGCAATTAAGACGACAACGAGTAGCATGGCTAATGTCAGGATTAAATGTGTAAAAATTTGTTCAAGTACCATATTATTCTCCATGATTCTGACGACACCATAGTAAGACACCGTCTCCGGCATTCCTACATTCAATATTACCGCTTCCTCTCGGGATTCTATCAAAAGTCAAGGGCATTAACAAAGGATAATTTGACAGACCTGCCATTCAGACAGAATTTTGTCCTCTGTCTCTGGGTCAATTCTTCGCTCTAAATCGTCAAGATACTGCTTAACGATAATTTCTAACCTCACTTACTGTAAAAGAGGTTTCAACCCCTTGACCGGAGCGCTCACCGCTACCACGCCGCCAGAGGCATCCAGCAAACGCAGGGCAAGATTGAAACGCACGAGATCACTGACCGGTGGCCCAATCCTCCCAGAAAGCGTCCCACTCAGCGATGCTGGGGTTGCCGAGGCGGTTCCGCTCTGCACGTAGGGTCCACGATTGCTGCCCCACACCGTCTGCCCCGCAGAATCCTTGTCAACTTCCACGAGCAGTTGAACCCTGTATCTCGAATCAACCTGCCCGGCGGTATAGCCCACGCTGAACGACCCGATGCCCAACCCCGCCTGACGGCACACGATGGCACTTCCATTCGCAACGCCGACGACCGCAATGGTCTGTCCGCCGGCACCCTTCATCGGAGTCGGCAGAGCCGACTCCGAGCCGCCGCCACCTTCACACCCGAAAATAAAGAAAAGACACAGTAATGCAATTCGTTTTAAACCCGTTCCTCGAATTTTCATGAATAACTCCTCGATTAACCCTACGTCAAGTTTTCCGCATCTCAGTAACCGGAACCGTGATGTGACAATGCCACTAGCTCTCCGAGCACCTTCTCTGGACTCTAGCACAAAGGTTGGGACAAAGTCAATACCCGTGCTTTTTGGAATTTTTTGCGCCTCCGGGGCGTACTCACGATTCCCTGACCGACCTCCAGCCGGTTATCCGTCTCAGGAGTATATTTACCAGTGGAAGACACAGAATTTTTGATATTGCTGAGGCGGCTACACCGAGTATTTTAGCCACAAAAACAGAAAGGTCAGTGAATCGACCCGCACTGGGTGCAAAGTCATTTTGTTGTGGAAAACTCAATTTTCCTGTTGCTTTTCGTT
>CAZKJH010000026.1:0-33079 GCA_964553035.1 uncultured Lentisphaerales bacterium
GCCTTCGTCAACGCCCCGTGGCTGTCGTGTGTTGTACACCCATCACCCACCGCCGTCATGAACCTGCCATACCCCTGTCACTAACCGATTACTAGGGATCCGTGTGCGGACAAATCGGCGTGACGGGGCTTGAATTCTCTTTTCAACTCTACTTATTTATTGAAATATTTTTTTATTTCTGATAAAATATAAAAAAGGGTATCAACTTTACAACAAACGATGTTTAGCATCAAAAATAGTTTTTTTGCAGTGGTACACGGGATGAAGATAAAGAATCAATTGTGTACCGAGGAGCCGCTTCGTGCGGAATTGCTGAGTATAGAGCAGCTTAAACGCTTTGCACAAGAGTTGGCGCGCGAGCATACGATCGACTTAGGGCCTGGCTATAATATGCTGTTGCCGCGTTTGTCCGATAATGCGCACGCGCTAAGATCGGCGCATCAGGTGCTGGTGGATGCTGACACAGAGGGAAGGCGGATGTCGCCTCCTGCCATTTGGCTGCTGGATAATTTTTATCTCATTGAGCAACAGATCCAATTAGCTCGAATTCACCTTCCGAAGCAGTACAGTCGCCTACTACCACGACTTGCCAGTGGCCCCATGACTGGGTTCCCGCGTGTTTATGGCATGGCTTTCGAATTGATCGCTCATCTCGATGGCCAACTGGACGAGGAGGCGACAACGGCATTTGTAGCCGCTTACCAAACTGTCGCTCCGCTCCGTCTCGGGGAGTTATGGGCTTTTCCGATTGCGCTTCGCCTTGGCTTGATCGAAAACCTTCGTCGCGTGGCGGTACATGTAGCGGATCGCCGACTTGAGAAGAATAGTGCCATTGCCTGGGCTGAGCGAACGTTAGCGTCGGCTGAAAAAGAGCCGAGGCAACTGATTCATTTGCTGGCTGATTTTGCGGACACTTACCCGAAGCTGAGTGCTCCTTTTTTGGAAGAGTTTGTTGAACGTCTGCAAGGGCAGGGAGCGGGCATTGCGTTCATCCTCAACTGGGTTGATCAATCGTTAGCTGAGGAGTCGACGACGGTGGCGCAGCGATTGCAGGCCGACAGCCATACGCAGGCGGCAGAGCACCTCTCGATTTCGAACGGCATTGGTAGTTTACGCTTTCTTTCGGCAATGGATTGGAAGGATTTCGTCGAGGCGCAGAGTCGTGTTGAGCAAATTCTCCGCCATGATCCGACGCAAACGCATGCGATTCAAGATTTCTCAACCCGAGATCATTATCGCCACGTCATTGAAGAGCTTGCCTTGCAGTCGGGGCGCTCAGAAACTGAGGTTGCGCAGATGGCTCTTGAAATGGCATCGGCGGTTTCTTCCGATGAAGAAGATGCCTGTCGGCGGCGGCATATCGGTTTCTATCTCATCGGACGGGGTCGGACGCTTTTCCGCCGTAAGGTTCGGTGTCGCTGGTCGTCGAAGCATCATGGTCTGCGCTTGATCCGTCGTTGTCGACTTGGGATTTACCTCGGCTCTATCGCCACAATTTCGCTTGCCTTTGCGATGCTGGTGCCTTGGCTTTTCAATGTGGGAGGTACGACCTTAACCTTCTGGGCTCTGGTTGCAGCGGCCTTGATCCCTGCATCGACCTTGGCGATCTCACTGGTAAATTTTATTGTTACCTTGCACGTGCCTCCGCATCCACTTCCCCGTTTAGACTTTACGGAAGGCATTCCAGAGGGCAACCGCACCATGATTGTGGTGCCGACAATGTTCGCGAATGCAAAAGGGATTGCAGATTTGCTTTCCGCTCTTGAAATTCGGTATCTTGGTAACCGAGATCCCCATCTTCATTTTGCACTGGTTACTGACTTCCTTGATGCAGACCAGGAATCCGTTTCAGGCGATGAGGATTTATTACGTCTTGCAAAGGAAGGCATCGACCTTTTGAATGCGCGGTATCCTCGCGAAAGCCCAGGCTCGATCTTTTATCATTTTCATCGACCCAGGGTCTGGAATGCGTTTGAGCATTGCTGGATGGGATACGAGCGGAAGCGTGGCAAGCTCGAGCAGTTTAATGCCTTACTCAGAGGAGGGCCGAGAGAAGCGTTTAATGCCATTGTCGGTGACACCTCTATTCTCGAGTCCATCAAGTATATTATCACATTGGATACCGATACGGATCTGCCGCGTGGCACGGCGTGCCGCTTAATTGGAGCAATTGCACATCCGCTTAATCATGCGCGTTATGATGAGGCGAAGGGTCGGATTACTGAGGGTTACGCAATTCTCCAACCGCGTGTCTCAGTTCGCCTTGGTTCTGCGAATCGCAGTATTTACTCGCGCTTATCGTGTGGACAAATTGGGCTCGACCCCTATTCTCGCGAAGTGTCGGACGTTTATCAAGACCTCTTTGGCGAGGGATCATTCGTCGGGAAGGGCATTTACGATGTGGATGCTTTTCGTAAAGCCGTTGACGGTCGATTCCCTGAAAACCTTATTCTCAGTCATGACCTTTTGGAGAGCGCCTACGCCCGCTCCGCTTTTCTCGGATCTGTGGAGGTTTACGAAGACATGCCCTCGTCGTACCTCGGCGACATCAGTCGACAGCATCGCTGGATGCGAGGGGATTGGCAGATTAGTCGGTGGCTCGGACACCGTCCACCATGCGCAGACGGGCAGCGCCAACGATTATCGCTTCTCAGTCAGTGGAAGATTTTCGACAATTTGCGCCGTTGTTTGTTTGCGCCTGTTCTGACAGTTCTTTTGATCGCGGGATGGCTGGTCGGGCCGGTTCCGGCGATAGGTTGGACCGCGTTCGCTTTTGCGGTGCTGGGACTTACTACTGTGTTGCGCACCTTGTCTTGCTTGTTGCGGAAGCCGAGCGAACGCGGACTGAAGTTCCATGTTCGAAGCTGGGTATCGTCTCTTGCTCGACATTTTGTGCAACCCCTGATGACGCTATCTTTCCTTCCTTACGAGGCCACGGTTGCCCTCGGTGCTTTCATGTGCTCGGCAGTGAGAATGCCCTTTACCCGTCGTGGACTTTTGATCTGGTATTTGGAAAAGTATAGGCGACGAAATGCCAAGAAAACAGTGGGTGCGTTTATTTTAGAGATGTGGTTTGGACCGCTTGCAGCGCTGATCGCTGTTGCGCTGATTTGCATGATTCGTCCCGAATCGCTCTTGGCTGCTTTGCCCCTGATTGCGCTCTGGTTTATCTCGCCGATCGTGGCTTGGTCGGTCAGCCGCCCACGTCAGCCCTGCGTCGCCCAACTGTCAACCGCTCAACGACGCATGTTGCGCGTGTTGGCCTGTCGAACGTGGAGTTTCTTCGAACAATTTACGAATGAAGAAGAGAATTGGCTTCCACCTGACAATTTTCAAGAAGTTCCCGAGCCCGTCGTTGCGACACGCACCTCGCCAACCAATATTGGTTTTGCTTTATTGGCCAATCTCACGGCTTGGGACTTTGGGTATATTTCGACATTCTGCTTAGTTGAACGGACTGAGAAGACGCTGGCAGCGATGGAGAAGCTTGAGCGTTATCGCGGTCATTATTACAACTGGTACGACACGCGAAGCATGCTGCCGATGCAACCGCGGTATGTTTCGAGTGTGGATAGTGGCAACCTCGCGGGCAGTCTCATTGCGCTTGTGAGCGGACTACGAGAACTCGGTTCCCAGCCCGCGTTGCCGATGCAGATGTGGCGAGGCCTTCGTGATCGACTCGACCTGGTTGTCGACGAGGTCGCTACGACGGCTTCAGCACCTGTCCTCCAGATTTTAAGCGATGCCGAACTTTTGCTTATCGTGCCACCAACCGACATCGTCGACGTTCGTGAAAGACTGTTAAAACTTCAGCAGGTGTTTCTGCAACTCAAGACCTTGCTGAGCGAATCGACGGAAACGATTCAAGACTGGATCGAACTTCTGCAACGACAGTGTGGCGACTATCTGGATGCGGTGTCGATGCTGTTTTGTGAATCCTTGCGTCCCAGCACCACGCTCCTCCAACTTGCGACGAGTGGAATCGCAGAAGGCACGGGCCCAGTCAATGCGGCAGATTTGCTGCAACGGCTTGAAGGATTGGCCGAGCGAGCCCATGAGTTGCAGGCGGCGATGGATTTCAGTTTCCTCTACAACGATTCTCGCGAGCTTCTTAGCATCGGTTTTGATGTCCCCTCGCGCCGTCTCGACCCGTCTTGCTACGACTTGTTAGCCTCGGAAGCACGCATTGCAAGTTTTCTCCTCATCGCGAGCGAGCAGGCGCCCCCGGAGCATTGGTTTGCGCTGGGACGTTTGCTGACGGGGCAGGGCGGCGAAACGGCCTTGCTTTCGTGGAGTGGCTCCATGTTCGAATATCTCATGCCGGCGCTGCTCATGGCGCATTATCCCGACACCTTGCTCTCCCAAACCTGCCGTGCTGTGATCAAGCGACAGATTAAATATGGTCGACAACGCCGCGTGCCTTGGGGTATTTCGGAATCCTGCTACAATGCTGTGGATGCCCACCATACGTATCAATATCGCGCGTTTGGCGTGCCGGGGATGGGCCTGAAGCGTGGGCTTTCGGAAGACCTCGTGGTGGCGCCTTACGCAACGATGCTGTCGCTGACCTTCCTCCCAGAAGAAGCCACCGAAAACATTCAGCGTTTGATTGAAAATGAAGGTGCTCTTGGTCGCTATGGCCTTGTTGAAGCCATCGACTATACACCCTCACGCGTGCCGCGTGGGAAGCAACGCGCCGTGGTCCATGCCTACATGTCTCACCACCAAGGTATGGGCTTCGTGGCGCTTTCGCACTTCCTTCTCGATGCGCCGATGGTTCGGCGCTTCATGGCGGATCCTGCCGTTAAGGCGACCGAGGTTCTGTTGCAGGAGCGCGTTCCTGAGGTTGCTCCGGCTATCCAGCCGCACATGCAAGAAGCGGCTTCCGGTGCCGAGCGGTCGGAGGTGGATGAGGGGGCAACAATGCGCATTTTCCGAGATGTCGACACTACAGTTCCCGAGGTGCATTTGCTTTCAAATGGTGCCTATCATCTAATGGTGACCCACGCCGGAGGAGGATATATCCGTTGGCATGATTTAGCGATCACGCGTTGGCGCGAAGATGCGACGGCCGACAACTGGGGCGCTTTCGGCTATTTCCGCGACATCGATAAAAACACGGTTTGGTCGAGTGCCTTCCAGCCCATGAGGCGCAAAGCCGATTTCTATGAGGCAATTTTTACACAGGGGGGTGCGGAATACCGTCGGCGTGATCAAGAGGTTGAAACGCATACCGAAATCTGTGTCTCCCCAGAGGCGGATGTCGATATCCGGCGAATTACGCTTACGAATTATTCGCATCATGCCCACAACATCGAATTCACCTCTTATACAGAAGTTGTTCTGGCACCTTTGGCGGCCGATCTGGCGCATCGCGCGTTCAGCGGCGTTTTCATTCACACCGAAATTCTTCCAACCAGCAACACGATCCTTTGCACGCGGCGCAAGCGTGCGGATGACGAGACAGAAGTGTGGATGTTCCACCTGCTCGCGCCGCAAGGCGATCATGGTGTCGTCTCCTTCGAAACGGATCGAGAGAAGTTTCTGGGGCGCGGTCGCTCGATCACGAATCCAGTGGCACTTGAGCAGTCTCCAGGTGTCTCGAATACGCTTTCGAATACAGACGGATGTGTGCTCGACCCGATCACGTCCATTCGGTGTGTCTTCATCGTTTCTGACGAGGAACCCGTCGAGTTTCATGTCGTCACAGGCGTAGCCCAAACACGCGTGGAAGCGCTCTCCCTTGCCGCGAAATATCGTGACTGGCACTTTGTTGAACGTGCGTTCGATATGGCATGGTCCCACAGTCAGATTGTCATGCGACTTCTCAACGTGAGCGAAGCGGAAGCACAGCTTTATGGAAGGCTTGCAGGCTCTGTTGTGTTTGCCACGCGCCGAAACCGCGCTTCCTCGAAGATCGTTTCCGCCAACGAGCTTGGGCAACAAAGCTTGTGGCGTTTTGGCATTTCGGGCGACTTGCCGATCGTTTTGCTACGCATTGGTGATATCGGCCATATTGAGCTGGTAACGGACGTGCTACGGGCGCATGCCTATTGGCGACTCAAGGGCCTGGAAAGCGATTTGGTTATCGTTAACGAAGATTTTTCTGGCTATCGAGCGACACTGAACGACGAAATCATTTCGGCAATCAATGCCAGTCCCAATGCCGGGCTTATGGATAAGCCTGGTGGCATTTTCTTGCGCCGTATTGAAAATCTCTCGGAAGAGGATCAGGTGTTGTTCCAGAGTGCCGCGCGCGTGGTGCTAACTGATACGGCAGAAACCTTGCGTGAGCAAATTGAGCGGCGCTATGTGCCGCGCCGCTTGCCGCCACTGCTCGACGTTACCCCTGAAACCGTTGCACCTGTGCGCCTGAAACCGCTGGCACCTCGCGAGCGGATACTCGATAACGGTTTGGGCGGATTTACACAGGATGGGCGCGAATATCTGATCCAGCTTGAGCCTGGCATTTCGACGCCAGCGCCGTGGGTCAACGTGATCGCAAGTCCCTACGTTGGGACGGTTGTTTCCGAACGCGGATCTATGTATACGTGGGTTGAAAATGCTCACGAGTTCCGGCTAACGCCCTGGAGCAACGACGCGGTGTCGGATCCTTCTGGTGAAGTCTACTATCTTCGCGACAATGATACGGGGCGGTTCTGGTCGGTCACGCCGGGTCCGGTGAACAGTCGATCGGGTTATACCTGCCGCCATGGTTTCGGCTATACCGTTTTTGAACATCACGAAGCCGGAATTTACAGCGAAGCGTGGGTATTTGTGGCGATGGATGCGCCCGTGAAATTCGTCCGCGTTACCGTGAGGAACGACTCCGGTAGAGAGCGTAATCTTTCTGTGTATTCTTACAACGAGCTTGTTCTTGGCGAATGGCGACACACGAACCTGATGCACGTGCGCACCTCGGTGGATAGCCTCAGTGGGATCCTCGTTGCACGCAATCCGTTCAATCGTGTTTTCGCGAGCCGAGTTGTTTTCGCCTCTTGTAGCGGTCACGACGTTGCCGTATCGGGCAGTCGAATTGAGTTTTTGGGCCGTAACGGCACGACGTCATCACCAGCCGCACTTAAACGTACTCAGCTTTCGGGTCGTACTGGAGCAGGTCTTGATCCTGCCGCTGCTTTGCAGACGACGTTTGACCTCGGAGCTGGCGAGGATCGTCAAATTGTCTTTACGCTTGGCGCTGCGGCTGATATCGATGAAGCGCGGCGCTTGGCACAACGCTTTAGTGGCAGAGGCGGTGCGCAAACTGCACTTGAAGCGGTGTGGAGTCACTGGAATCGTGTGTTAGGCTCGATTTCTATTGAGGCACCCGGTTATCCGGTGCTAACGGTTTTGTTGAACGGCTGGCTGACGTATCAGACGCTCTCGTGCAGAATCTGGGGCCGAAGTGGTTTCTACCAGTCGGGCGGAGCATACGGGTTCCGCGATCAGCTTCAGGATTCGATGTCATTGCTACACGTCGCGCCAGATCAGCTTCGCTCAATGATCCTGCTCTGTGCGTCGCGACAGTTCCGTGAAGGCGACGTCCAGCATTGGTGGCATCCGCCAACTGGCGCTGGCGTGCGTACGAAAATTTCTGACGATCTGCTCTGGCTTCCGCAAGCGGTTGCACGCTACGTGTTGGCTACCGGCGATACAGGCGTTCTCGATGAGCAAATACCCTTCCTCGAAGGACGTGCGCTTGCGGAACATGAGGAAAGTCAATACGAACATTACGTCCACGGCTCTGAGGTCGGTTCGCTTTATGAGCACTGCATCCGTGCCATCAAGCGTAGCATGAAGTTTGGTGCCCATGGGTTGCCGCTGATCGGTTGTGGAGATTGGAATGACGGCATGAACCGTGTTGGCATGGGTGGGAAGGGCGAAAGCGTATGGCTCGCGTGGTTCATCTGCGATACGCTTCAACACTTCATCCCAGTCGCCAGTTTACGTGGCGACGAAGCATTTGTGAATTTCGCGCGTCGCGAGGAAGAAGAATTGCGTACGCGTACGGAAGCGACGGCGTGGGATGGCGAGTGGTATCGACGCGCCTATTTTGACGATGGAACTCCGCTGGGTTCATCGCAGAATGATGAATGCCAGATTGACTCGCTGAGCCAGAGCTGGGCGGTTATCAGTGGCGCAGGAGGCTCGGGCCGAGCCCGGCGAGCCATGAATGCGGTGCACGAGCGACTGGTCAAGGAGGAGGATGGCGTAATTCTTCTGTTCACGCCTCCGTTCGACAAGACGGAACTCGACCCTGGATACATCAAGGGTTATCCACCGGGTGTTCGAGAAAACGGTGGACAATACACGCACGGTGCGCTTTGGACGGCGATGGCGTTTGCGCTGATGGGGGAGCATGAAAAGGCTTGGAAATTGTTCTATATGCTGAATCCCATTCGACACGGTGATTCGCCAGCGGCGATTGCCAAGTATCGAGTAGAGCCCTATGTCATGACGGCTGATCTCTATGGAGCATCGCCACATACGGGGCGCGGAGGCTGGAGTTGGTACACGGGAGCAGCAGGTTGGATGTATCGGTTTACCATCGAAACACTCTTGGGACTCGAACGCTATCCGGATCATCTTGTTTTCAATCCCCGATTCTCTGATAAGAGTGTTCAGGAATTCACGCTCAACTATCGTTATCATGAGAACTTCTACAAGGTCACTGTCAAGCATGTTATCGGCGCAAGCCAAAAGAAGGTCACCATGGATGGTGCCGAATGCACCGATGGGCGTATCCCACTGATCGACGACACGCGCGATCACTTGGTGACTGTTTTGGTGCCGTAGAAGATGGGCTTTTGATGGACTGCACGGTGCGGATGTCTTGTCCCGCCTTCCGTAGGTGTGTTGCAAAGCTGTGCAGGAAGCAGTGCGGTGTAAAGCGGATAGTTAGCCGCTCGCACGGCATCCCGTACAGCGCGTTGAATCCATTGCTCATCAAGGTGGTTCCGCCTGACGTGGACACTGCGAGGATCGGTCGAATAATCGTCCGCAGGAAAGACATACTGCCACCCCCATTCATCGGTGAAATTGGATGTGTTTGCAATTGCAAAGCAGGTGACAAGATAATCTTCCAAAGCAAGTCCTTGGATAAATATGGGCAGGGGAGCGTGATGATTGATGTGGCCATTCTTCCAAAAACGCTTGAGCGAGTCGGCTTGAGCGAGTCTATAAAACTTCTTGCATTACAGAGGGTATTTTGCGAAAATCGGGAATGTATAAGGCTAACAGTGAATGTTCTAGTGTAAGGTGAAGCATGAAAAACGAAGATTGGATGATATTATGATACAGAAAGCAGTTAAACCCTCGGAGTTCAAATCGTTTGATCCTCTGGAGCATGCGTCGCTTTCGATTGATTTTCTTACACAGATGACGGATCCGGCTCTGGGCAGCCTTCCATACGGGTTTGTTTCACCTCTGCACAATCCCCCTTATGCTGAGCACGGGCGTATTGACGATGCTGAATTAATAGCGTCCTGGTATGAAGGGCTGTCATGCGCCCGGGAGGTTCTTGGAACGAGCAAAGGAGCCGATGTTGAAGAGGCGCTTTATGGACTGCTTGTTGATACCGGATGGGATCAGGAGTCTGGTCTACGCTTTCCTGCGAGGCGTGCTTGGTCGGGTGCAACTGACTACTGTGTGCTCTCGGAGATGGCAATCGTGCTGTCTGCGCTCAATCGAGCACTCGAGGTAGATGCTAAGGACAAGAAGGCGGAAAAGCGCGCGGCTGGGCTCGTGGCAGGTCTTCGGAAGCTTGTCATTGAGCATACGCATCGCGCTGTTGGAATCGGTGAGTTTTCACTCGACGAGCCCTGCTTTTCATTCCAGAATGATGCCTACATCCTCGGAAAAGGTTTTGATAACGCTTTTGGAACGTGTCATGCGGACTGGGTTCTTCGCTACAGTGTTTTGATCGAGCCGCTGGTGACGCGGTCTCTCTTGGCCAAGGATGCGGTCGCACTTGAGCTCGCGGTGGGGCTTGCCAACACCATCACGAGCTTGAGTCATTATTTTACGAATAAAAATGAATTCTCTGGTCATGTTCATTCGGCGATGTGGGTGGCAACTGGGTTGGCCAAGCTCGGTCGTGTTTTCAGTCAGGACAAGTATGTAGCCAAAGCTAAGGGGCTTTATGATTTCGTTCGACGCAGTGCCTCAGCGTTTGGCTGGGTACCGGAATACATGCAGTGGCAGTTGATCGCGGACGAGCGGTGCGAAGCGTGTTGCATCAAGGACATGATGCAGTGTGCGCTGGAGCTAGTAGACTGTGGCTTCCCAGAGTATTGGGATGATGTGCATCGTTTCTGGCGCAATCATCTGACAGAGAGTCAAATCGTCGAAACCGACTTCTTGCCCAAGTCCTCCGATAAGAATAAAGACACGGCGCAGCGGACTTACAAAAACATTGCCGACAGGGTGAAGGGAGCATTTTCGGGTTGTACCGCGCCGAACTCTGTGTCGCTCGCACGCTACCGTAGCATTGCCCCGTGCTGTTCTGCCTCTGCACCTCAAGCTATGCTTTCGGCTTGGCGTCGGGCTGCGGAATTTAGTCGCGGGAATCTAATTGTCAATTTTCCTGTTGATTTCGAGAACCAGACGGCGAAGGTTACCGTTGGCTATCCCAATACGGGATATGTGCGCATCAAGCTGAAAAAACCCTGTCGTGTTATTGTGCGGGTCTTTCCTTGGATGCCGGCACCTCACGAAGGAACCATCGATGGCCGTCCAGCAGGGCTTGAGCGTCGGGACGATCAGGTTTCATTCCCTGCGGCTGAGAAAGGGGCTGTGCTTGAGTTCAAGCATGAGCTCAAAATGCGGCGTGTGATGGAAAATGTGATGGGGCTTGACTTTTTTGGGCTTTGGCGAGGCCCCGACATGGTGGACATTCTTCCACACGGATTTGGAGTGCGTCTGTACCAGCGGGTCGAGGGAACACCCTTTGATGTGCCGACAAGTTTTGGAGAAGGTCTGACGCGAGCAGAGACAGAACTCGCTATCGAACCTGCTAATCCTAAAGAAACGCGGCTTAACCGTCGTAAAGCTCCGCGGAGCTAATATTCATTCTAATTTTGACTATGAAGTCAGCGATTGTCTTCGGTGCGGGAATAAGCGGAAAAGCTGCTGTTTCACTTCTGAAGCGCAAGGGTTACCGAGTGGCTGTCGTATGTAAATCCGCTTCATCAGAAACGGACGAGCTAGGCGTGAACGGAGTCGAAATTCTTCTCGGCGACCCAGTGGCATCGGTGCAGAAGGTTTTTGAGAGCGGTGTTGCGAATCTCTTGGCAGTATCGAGTCCGGGCATTCCTGTAAACTCACCGGAATTGATGCTTTGCGAAGAGCTTGGTATACGGCGGATTGGCGAGTTGGAGTTTGGTTCTGGTTTCCTAGAAAGCAGGATTATTGCCGTCACGGGAAGTAAGGGCAAGAGTTCACTTGTTAAGTTGCTGGCTGACACCTTATCGCGTGCAGGCATTGAAGCAGTCCCATGCGGCAACTACGGCACGGCTGTTTGTGACGTTGCCTTGATGGAGAAACAACCGGCTGTTGCTGTCGTAGAATGTAGTTCGTTTCAGTTGGAGGGCCTAGACTCAATTTTCAAGCCAAGGTCTGCACTGATACTCAATCTTTCTCACGATCACCTTGATCGACATCAAACCTTGGAATGTTATCGTGAGGCGAAACTGAACCTCTTCCGAAACATGGATGAAGGTGGATTACAGATGTTGCCCGCCCGTTCGGAAGATCCCTATCATTTGAATGCTGAATACAAGGCGCGCTATGGGAAGAAGACTGCCGTGACATTCGGGCGCGGGCCTGATGCACAATGGCAGTACAAGAGTGGGCTGGTCATGGACTGTGAGAGTGGATGTTCAATTAATATTTCTGGGAGTTATTTTGACAACCCGATTCTCGGTTCTGCGGCGGCTGCCGCCTGTGCACTCTTGAGAGCCGAGGGCCTTTCTGAAGCAGCGATTGAAACAGGGTTTCGCAATTTTTTGCCTCTGCCACACCGGATGCAACGCATTGGCGAAGTCAACGGGGTCACGTTTATCGATGACTCCAAGGCAACCAGTATTGCGGCTCTTGTTGCTGGGGTGCAGATGGCCGTGCCGCCTGTCTATCTAATCGCAGGTGGGCGGCTTAAAGAAAAAATTCTAATCACCGGAAAAGAAGTCGTGACATTGGGGGTAGAAAAAGTGTATATTATAGGCGATTGCATGAGTGAAATGGAGTCGGCATGGTCTCCAGAGCTTCCAATGAAGCTATGTGGATACCTTGATGAAGCTGTCACTTCTGCTTTCCGAGATGCCCGAGACGGAGGGACGATTCTTTTGTCACCCGGGACGGCCAGTTTCGATCAGTTCAAAGACTATCAACAGCGTGGCGATTGCTTCGCTAGAATCGCAAGAAGCATCATTTCAAAAGCGGCTGAGTCCGCAAATCAATAAAAGAATAACGGAGCTAATATTATGAAAAACGCTTTGACGAGAGCAACAGTTGTTGTCGGGCAACTCGCAGTTGCCGCAGTAATGATTCAGGGATGCCGGACTTATACCCCCGGTGGCAGGACGGCACTTGGTGGCGAAACCACGGAGTTGAAGCAAGGGACGGTTGTGACACTGGACGGAGGCTCAGCAGGGAGTTCAACGGTTTCTCCTGTTGCGGTCGGTCAGTCGATCACGCCTGTCAAGCACGTTGGCGCACCGGGAACATACAAAGAATTTGTTGTTGATAAAGACGCCGGTTTGAAGAATCCGTATGCTGGGCTTAACAAGACTGCGATCAAGCACATCCCAGCACCGCCACCATCGGCTGTTGTCGCTCAGCCTGTAAGAAAAAAAATGACTGCGGATGGCAAGTATGCCATGTACGTTGTCAAACGTGGCGACTCCGCTGGTGCTATTGCCAATCAGCACGGAATGACCAAGGCTGAATTTGTTCGGGTCAACGCAATCGCGAATCCTGACCGTATTCGTATTGGACAAGAGTTCAAAGTTTCAGCCGATGGAAAATCGCTTTCGGGTGGCAAGTCAGCCGGAACTGCTTCTTCAGGCGATGGAAGTGAGTATACCGTTGCCTCTGGAGATTCGCTTAGTAAAATTGCGGCTAAGTATGGTATGCGAACTTCTGATCTCATGGCCATGAATGGCATTCAGAATGTAAATATGATTCGCATTGGGCAGAAGCTCCGCGTGAGCAAGTCGTCGACTGTCAAGAGTACGAGTTCAGAAAAAACGACCCCGTCTGTGAAGCCGGATGTCAAAGTTCAGGAGTCAGTTGTTGAGCCAGGTGTTGAGCCGATTGATACGTCGGCTCCCAGTGGTGATCTTGATAAACTCATCGGCCTGACAACATCAGAGGCTGCACCAAAGTCATTGATCGAAGCCACGAAAGCTACGGTAGACACTGCGACCTCCAAGCCGACCACGGCAGTACCGACCACGGCAGTACCGACCACGGCAGTACCGACCACGGCAGTGACCGGTGGCATAAAAGAGCATACCGTCCAAGAGGGTGAAGATGTCTTTGGAGTTGCTCTCAAATATAATGTCCGACCGCTGGACATCCGCCGCGAAAACAACATGACTGGATCAAATCTAGTCCCTGGGACTGTTATCAAAATTCCTGCGGCTCAAGGCAACTAAAGGGAATCTCGTTGACCGATGAAATGGGTGACCGCAATCCTGGCTATTATCGTACTGGGACTCGTGGGTCTCGGAATCGGTGTGCAAGCAAGTATCAGCAATGTTCAGGGAATGAGTCTAAATGGAAATCCGACTCATTTCCTTGTTCAGCAGATCCAATATTTCGGAATTGCACTGGTGGCATGTATTTTCATTGCTTCCATCAATCCCGAAATTTGGGCTCGTAAAGATGTTGCGGTATTCCTTTGCTTTTTTGTTGTTATTGCGCTTCTTTCCGTCCACATGCCCCTTATCGGTAGGAGCATCAATGGATCGAAGCGGTGGATTTATATCCTTGGTTTCACGCTTCAGCCCTCTGAATTCGTTAAAATCGTTGCGATTCTCATCATGGCGTGGTGGCAGAGTAGACCCGGTTGCTTGAATATCGATTTCAAGCAAGGTGTTTTGTTTCCCATTTTAGGACTTGGCATCATAGCCATTGGATTTCTTTCGCAGCCAGATTTTGGGTCTGCTATTATGCTCTGCGCTGTCAACGGACCGCTTATGCTTGTTTCGGGCGTAAGGTTTAAACACCTGATGCCGTTCGTCCTTCTTGGTTTGGTTGCGATCTCCATTATGGTTCTACAGGATCCTGAGCGATTAAGCCGAGTCACGTCGGTTGTGAAGGTTAAAGCAGAATTGGCTACGCATGATGATGGTGATTCTTATCAACTGCGCCAGTCCCTTTCGGCTCTTGAATCCGGCGGTCTGAAAGGAATCGGATTTGGGAATAGCGTCTTTAAACAGGATTATTTACCCGAAAACCATACCGATTTTGTCTTCGCCATGATTGGAGAAGAACTTGGGTTTATCGTGGCAATTACCTGTCTTATTCTTTTCTGGCTTCTCATGCTTTGTGGGGTATGGATCAGCCTTCGCGCTCAGACGCCGTTTACCAGACTCCTTTCTTTTGGTATGACGCTTCATGTTGGTCTTTGCGCCGGCGTGAATCTCGGGGTCGTCACGGGTGTTCTGCCGACCAAAGGGCTTGCATTGCCATTTCTCAGCTATGGAGGTAGTAATCTCGTGAGCTCGCTTGTCGCCATGGGATTTATTATTACAGTCGGATGGCGGTGTCCACCCACACCCAAGAAATCTCGATCCTGCTACGATCCCGAGCGGAAAGTGTGGATCTCATGAGGGAGCAGGGTTTGCCCAACGTTCTGGTTATGGGGTCTGGCACTTCGACAGGCGTACCGATAATCGGTTGTACTTGCCCTGTATGCTTGTCGATTGATCCTCGAGACAATCGGCTTCGCACCGGTGTTTATCTCACCTGCGATGGGTTTGGGCTTCAAATCGACTTGTCTCCAGACTTTCGACAACAAGTTCTTCGTTTTAAAATTCCGCGAATTGATGCTGTATTGCTCACGCATCCCCATGCAGACCATATTCTTGGTTTAGACGAGATTCGCCAGTTTAATACCCTGCAAAAATCACGCATTTCGGTATACGCACGCGCGTTCACGATCTGTGGGGTTAGCAAAATGTTCAGCTACATCTGCGTCCCTCCTCCGGAACAAAAGGCACTCTACAGACCAAAAATTGATTTTATTGAAATAAACGACGATCCACTTCAACTGGGCCCTTTTTGCGTGACGTCGTGTGTCATCCCTCACGGACCAGAATTCTCCACCGCATTTAAAATCCAGCACGACGGGAGAGCGTTTGTCTATGCTCCTGACTGTAGTGGCATCACAGCGGGATTGATGACGTTTATGGCGGGCTCCACTGTTGTAATGATTGACAGTCTTCGCGATAGACCGCATCCAAGTCATCTCACCGTAGAAGATTCTGTTAAAGCTATTGAAGCCAGTGGTATCACTCGAGGCTTTCTCTCGCATCTCGGTCACGACATCCTGCACACGGAATTAGAACATCGCCTCCCTGCACACATACGCCCAGCTTACGACGGATTGGAGTTTACCTGGTGAGCACCCCTTGTGATGCCATGCTTCAAGTCGAGAATCTCTCTGTTATCTATCCGGGGCATCCGCCGAAGGTAGCGGTTCGAAATGTTAGTTTCTCCATCGCTCCTAGACAGTGTGTTGGCATTGTGGGAGGAAGCGGTTGTGGCAAGACCACCATTGCGCGAACAATCGTCGGACTCGAAAAACCATCTTCAGGACGTATTCTTTTTGAAGGTCATGATATTCTTGGCATGAGTAGCGGCCAACGTCAGCAGTACCGATGCGATGTTCAAATCGTTTTTCAAGACACCTTAAGTGCCCTCAATCCCCGCATTCGAATCGGCAATGCAATTCGGGAAGTTTTAGAAGTTCATCGACGGAACGAGTTCTCAACTGACTCAGAAATTGATGATTGCGTGCGCAAGCTTTTAGACGATGTTGAGCTTTCATCGGACTTGATGCAACGGTTTCCACATGAGGTCAGTGGTGGACAACGACAACGCGTCGGCATCGCACGAGCTCTTGCAGTGAATCCTCGGCTTCTTATCGCCGACGAACCTGTCTCGGCACTCGACGTCGCCGTGCAAGCGCAACTGCTGAAGATGCTCAGACGCTTACTCGACAAGACGGGGCTGACGCTCATCCTCATCGCCCACGATCTTGCGGTCGTTCGAAGCATTTGCGACACTACCCTTGTTATGAACGAGGGCAAGATCGTAGAGCAGGGCGATCCGAAGGTACTCTTCGCGAAACCTGAGACGGCGTTTACGAAATCGCTTATTGATTCGGTTCCTGATGTCTCACGCTCCATGCAGATGCGGTTTGGGAAGAGGGATTAGACAGACTTGCGAGTTAGCCCATTCCCTTTCGCCTCTGTTATGCCACAGCCGTTTTGTCGTAGAGATACTTCTGGAAATCGGCAAACGCTTTGTGAATCGCGGGTGTGCGGTGTCTTGCGACCCAGCTCTCGGACAAACAGTGCCTGTTTGGAATCCTTTTCCCAAATCGGTAGATCGCGCACCCGCAGATAGTCACGGTAATCAGCGAGCAGTTCCTCAAGGCTGGCGCGGGCCACGTTGGTTAGCTTGATCTCAGTTTCCTTGGAAGTGGTTGCGGCCTTACTGCCCTCGAGGAAATTTTGTTTACCGGAGCGTGCCGACTGAATCATCTGGTCTACGGTGCGGTCGCCCTTGCTCAGGTACTTGTTCGCAAAGCGGAATGTAATGTCGTAGACCACCTCCGCTTTTTGAAACGACAACAACGTCTGGTAATCACCGCGCGGTGGAATAATGGGATGCTCGGTGTGCGGCGGGGAAGCAGTAGTGGCAGCAGCCCCTTGGGAATGGGAAGCATGGGATATAGGGGAGGTATTCTTTCCATAGCTCCCATTGCTCCCATTATTCACACCACTCGCATTACTCCCATTATTCCCATTCTTCCCATCGCTATTCATAATAGCCCATATTGAATAAAAAGGTGCCAAACAATGTTCTCTATAGCGGAGCTCCCGACGATCAACTGCGCGACTTTTTCGGGAGGAACCGCTTAGAAGGATATCTAGACCTTTACACCAAAAGCCAGAGTCTTACTCCGCGAAGCGGTTCCGTTCAACGTTCACCTTGACGGTTGAGGCAACCGATCAGGGTGATCAGGACACCGAGCAGCAGGAAGCCGAGTCTGGCGATCGTCTTCTTCATTTCGTCTTGGGCCAACGGGGCCATCTGCGGCGGCGATTAGCCGTCCGTAGCATGCTGTTGTTCTGCGTGCACCTCGAATAGATACCTGGTCATCAAATACTGTTTCCATGCCTCAATCTCACGGTTGCCACGGAGGCAATCTATGTACTGCTCGAAAGTGCATCCGCGAACGCTTCGTTGGGCAGTCTTTTCCAGATGGCCTTGATACTTCATCAGCGTGTGTGTGAAGTGCCTGTTCCCTGCAGGGTACAGTGTCACAGACACGAACCTTGCGATGTCCTTATGCCTCACCATGGCCAATCCGAGAAGATGATTCCGCCAGATTTGCCTCAGGTCGTCCTCGCCCAGTTGTTCGCAACCGCCTCCGACAAATAGACCGGACTCATGTGTAGTGACCCAGTAGGTAGACCCTTGATCATGCACACGCTTGGCTTCTGATTTGCCGATCCTGTATCCTCGCTCCGTGTATTTTACTTCAATGCCAATGCCCACTGGTTCGCCGCAGGCATCTTGGCCTGAAATGTAAGCATCAAACGAAGTCATATCACCCAAGTACTGGTCGGCGGGTGCAGGTGCCCACTCAAGTTTCATCTCGAATGGTTTTTTGAGTTCCAATCCGAAGGCTTCTTTTAGGACAAGCTGCATCAGGTCAGGTCTGTCCGAGAGGGGTGCTAACATGTTGAATGGAATGTGCTCGCTCCTGAGCAGGTCAGCATCGCGCGTCATGGAATAGACGGGGTACCTTTCTCTAAGCGCTTCACGAACCCCAAGGCCGTCGTAGTAGTTCTGCAACGTGTGTCCATCAACTTCCGTGAGTCGATTGCCGTATTCCGCGTAGTCGACCTTGAGAACTCTTGCACGGTAGATGGACTGGTGAAGTCTTGCAGTCGCTCTAAACGGATCGTCGAGTGTGTATTGAGGGCCGATATCCATCGTCATCCTTTAGTCCGCAGAACAGTGTTATTGAGCCTACTTCGCGTTAGGACTAGCTCACGTTAATGCCTAAATTTTATTATTTCTACTGACACCTGTCAATGGTTAAAAAAATGTTTGTTCTAATCGGTCAGTCACCGGGGTTGGGCAGACAGAGGAGCACCACCCACTCGACCGATTACAGTCGCGAGTCGCGAGTTGCGAGTCTCCATCAGCCCCAACCACGAGGTTGGGGACGTGTATCTGGGCGAAAGGGATGCCGTTACGGAAGATCTGAGAAGTCCTCCCCGGATGTGTCCGCGTATTCATTCTGCCACTCGCCACTGATGACTCGCGACTCGCAACTGTAATCGGGAAGTCAACGGGGGCGGGGTCAAGGCCTGTTCTTTGGGGCTTTCCACTCAAACCCCGGCGACTGACCGATTACATGTTTGTTCAAGGCGCGATTTTATTGGCGATTTTGTTGGGCTTCGAGTTTTCGCTTGCTATCGAAGTAGGCTTTGTGCAAAACACGAGGTCGGCTTTATGTGGTCGCGTTGTCTGGAAGAGCTAAATGGCCGACATAAAGCCTACTTCAATCGGACGACATAAAGCCTACTTCAATCGGACGACATAAAGCCTACTTGGTAGGATAACATGGAAACGAGAAGCATGTAAGGGCGAATCTGAAGGCGGAAGCGGAGTGGGAGGGAATGTTCAACGCTTGCGCGTGATCTGCTTTACCGGACACCAGTGCTTCCGCCATCCGGCGGGTGCAAATTGTTAAATTCGTAGTCTTTAGCACATATCCGCATTTGTGAAGCAGGTATTCGTAGGTGCATAATTGAAGCGCGTAGTGCATCACATTGCAGTCGTCTATATAAAGATACGGCGCAAAAGCCTAGAAACGAAAAACCCCTGTAAAATCGAGGTTTTACGGGGTTAAAAATTGGTGCCGGGAGAGGGGATCGAACCCTCACGGTGTTGCCACCGGCAGATTTTGAGTCTGCTGCGTCTGCCATTTCGCCACCCCGGCTTGAAAACTTGACTGATGATACACTAAATCGCCTCCTGAATTCAACTCCAAAAAATAGACTAACGCATTTCGACGGAATATTGGGAGGTTGGGATAGCGCTTAGAGATCAGAGCTTCAACCCCAGACCCTGTATATTCTAGGCGGCTCGCCACGGTCTCGCCCTCCAGCCCTGTAGCCGCGATCGGTGATCGCGGACAACTCCGGCTTCACCGAAGCCGGCTACAGAAATTCACTATTACTGACGGGGCATGGGGTGTCCCCATCGGAAACTTAGCTCTCAGCTCTACTCTCCATGCGGCTATTTCGCCACGGGGATATCGCTCCACGCGGTGGTGAAGCGGGGGGTGAGCAGGCTACGTTTCATAGACCATTTCCGATTAATACCTGAGGATAGTGTGAAGACCGTGCCACGACCATGAGCGGCGTTGATTTTGTCCACGGCTTCATAAAGTGTACTTCGGGTGTTTGTCGCTAGGGCAGGAGTGAAGAGATCGAGTTGAGACGCCGTTTTAGGTTCGAGGCCAAAGAAGACAATTCCCGCTTTCTTGTAGCGTCGCCCCTTTTGGTAAAGCCCGCTGAGCAAAGGACGTAGTTGATGGAGCATCGCTGAGGTGTCATCCGTTGACGGGTCGAACGAGAGGGTTGTCGAAGCGAATCCACCATCTGCCGTACGGGCTCCGTATTCCGGGTAGTATTGAAAGTAAACCGTTGCGCCAGCAGTAACTTGTTTTTCGCTGCGAAGCTTTTCTGCGGAGTTGGCGGTATAGTAAGAGACGGCTTCTTCGAGTTCGCTAAACTCTGTCACGGGATACCCAAAGGAACGCGAACACGAAACGCTTTGCGATGGGTTCTCTGGATTTTCATCCGAAACCGCCTGAATCCCGCGTAGCTCCAGCACCGTCCTGGCGACCGTCACGCTGAAGCGTTTCTGCAGCGACAGGGTATCGGCTTCAGCAAGCTGCTGAGCCGTCCGAATGCCGATACGCGCCAATTTCTCTACAAGTTTAGAGCCGACGCCCCAGACCTCGCCAACGGGGAGTGATTCCAAGACTTTGCTCGCATCATCGGGCATCATGAAGACACCCTCATCACGCTTCTTGGCAATATGGTTTGCAATCTTTGCTAATGTCTTAGTTTTGGCAAATCCTACGCCACAAGGGATGCCAATCCATTCGAGAATGCTTCTGCGGATTTTGATTGCCAAGGCAAGATAGTCGGCACCCTTGGGCAACTCGGTTATGATGAAAGCTTCGTCAATGGAGTACTGTTCAACATCCGGAACGAACTCACCGAGAATTGAAATCATCCGACGCGACATGTCACCGTAAAGTTCATAGTTGCTAGACTTGAACAAGATGCCTGCACTTGCCACTATAGGCTTGAGCTGAAAATACGGTGTGCCCATGGCAATGCCAAGTTTTTTGACCTCTTGTGAGCGGGAGATAACACAACCGTCGTTGTTACTGAGTACAGCAACAGGTTTTCCTTCGAGCGAGGTGTCGAATACACGTTCGCAGGAGACATAAAAGTTGTTTCCGTCTACAAGACCGATCATCGGAAAAGAAATTACGAATTATGAATAGGGTTCTAGTTGGCGGTTGGCATAGGACGGCTAGTCGTCAGTTGATTCTGCTCCCAGTACCCGTAAAACCTAGAACCATCGGAGGTGAAGAATTGACCTTCGCCTTCAGAGAGAACACCATTTTCCCATGTGCCTGTGATCTTTCCGCCGTTTTGGAAGACGTAGACCCCCTTGCCGTGGGGCGCACCGTTTTTCCAACTCCCTGCAAAGGAGTCGCCATTGGAATAAGTAAAGGAGCCGACGCCATGGCGTTTACCGTTTTTCCATTCCCCTTGATAGCGCTCACGATTCTGTTTGCAGAGGATGCCGAAACCGTGATAGAGGCCATCAGCCTGAGTTTCGCCCTTATAGACTGATCCATCTGAATCTTTGATCGTATCAGGATCATCCAAAAATCTTCTGTATTCTTCGCCGATCAACAGTTGACTCGGCATGTTGTTATTGGCGTAAGCATTATTTGATGGCACGTCAACGATAGCAGGATGAGGAGGGGGCGTAAGCGCAACTTCAGAGGCAAGGGGACGGGGAGGCGTAAGCACGACCGCAGTAGCGGCAGCCTCTGGGACAGAAACAACGGGTAAGGGTGCTACATTTGCTTTCACATCTAAGATGCCAAATGCAGCCCGAGTCCCCTCATCTCTGGCGATATCAACAGCCAATTTCTCTGCATCATTTTTCAGCGTTGTTGCCGCACCAGCCTTGATGAAATAGGCAACAGCCGCGACATTTCCGCGAGCTGCGGCAATATGAAGCGGCGTGTTCAACTTGCTGTCGAGAGCGTTAATGTCGGCTCCGGCATCTTGAAGATATTTTGCGATTTCTGGATTGGCTGTACCGCGCACCAAAAAATGTAGCGGGGTGTAGCCATTTTTGGCTTTTGCATTAACAGCCGCACCTTTCTTGATTAAGAGGCGAAGCGTATCGGAAGCCCCCTTGTCGGCGGCCCAGTGTAAAGGTGTCGTGAGGCTGTCTTCAGTCTTGATATCAACGTTTACGCCTGCGTCGAGAAGACGGTAAGTGGCTTCCGTGTTATCGAGGCTTGCGGCATAGTGCAAGGGCGTTATGCCACCCGTTGTTCGGGCGGCCAGTACTTTTTCTTTGTCGACTTTGAGCATCGAGGTGATGGCATTCATGTCACGCAAGTTGATTGCGGCGAAGATGTCGCCTGCCACAACCGTATCACCGATGGCGTGGGTGGTGCCGATAATGGATGCAAGGGTGAGCAGGGTTAATTTATGGATTCTCATTTTTTTCCTTGGTGATCTGAGTCGATTCAATTTGCTATTGCGCAGTTAATCCACGCGCTCCCATTGGGACGAGGATTTTTAATGCGCCTTTTTTAACGGTGATATCGAGGTTTTTTGATGCTTCATGGAGTTCGCCATCGAGCTGTATCGGTTGCGCCTCCATGCGTTCAACTCGAAGCGTTTTGAACTTGCGAAAAATTACATTGGGTAAATTTACGAGCCCCTGGTCGAAAACATCCGAGATGTTGGCTAGTAGGAGGGGAGCGTCTTGTTGACGTGAGGCAACGAGTTCGAGTCTCCCATCGGAACCATCCGCTGATTTGGCGATGCGTGCGCCGCCACCCCAACCGCTCAGATTTCCGATCGTTAGCAGAAGCGGACGATTAAGATCAATAATCTCTGATTCATCGATGATCATGCGAATTGGTTTCGGTGAATATTCAAAAAAAGAATAGATGCCAGCAAACACGTATGAGCCGATACCGCGAATGGGAGACATGTTGTATGCTTTGACTATCGCGGCATCCCAAGCTGCGCTAGCACTCACAAGAAACGGACGCTCATTCACGTACCCAACGTCCATTTCGCGTACGAGGCCGTGCGCGAGTTCCTCAACTGCTTCTGCCGGATTCAACGATTGTGAGAAGTGTCGCGCCAAGCCGTTTCCACTGCCAAGGGGCACAACGCCCATGCAGACATTCTTATCAATTAATTGGGTTCCAATGCTACTCACCGTACCGTCACCGCCACCGATAATAATACAGTCCGTGCCGTCATCAAGAGCATGGTCGAGCATCCGAGTTGATTCTTCAAGCGAACTCGGGAAATACCACGCTAAATCTTCCGCTGTCTGTTTCCAGTGCTTCGAGAAAGCATCCTGAACTCGCCGCAAATAGGAGCCAGGGCCTGATTTTCGATTATAGAAGATTCTTACTTTTTTAAACTTCATCGCGTAATGCTAGTGTTCCAATTCGGCCGCTTCTACCTGCTGCTTTACCCAGGGATAAGTCATTGCAATCCCATCCCGGAGGGTGAATTTCGGAGCCCAGCCGATGGACGAAATACGGTCGATACTGAAATTTCGCGAGGCAACACCTACGGGTCCCTCAACGCTACGGATGGCTATTTTCTTGCCAGCTACCTCTGCAATGGTCTCTAAGAGTTGGCGAACATTAACATATTCCCGTGTTCCGATATTGGTGGGTTCATCAATATCGGAATGCATCAACACGTAGATTCCACGGGTTAAATCGTCGATATAAATGAAGTTACGGATCGCCAACCCATTGCCCCAAATGTCTACCGAATCGCCTTCTTTTGCTAATGCGATTTTTCGAGACAAGGCTGCTGGAGCCTTTTCGCGTCCACCGCGCCACGAGCCTTCGGGCCCATAACAATTCTGAAATCGCGCGATTCTGACGACCATGCCGTACTTATGTTCGTAGGCCGTGGCCATGCGTTCGGCATAGAGTTTTTCCCACCCATATTCATTGTCGGGTAGGGCAGGGTAGACATCGTCTTCAGTCATCTCCGGCTCGTCGGGCTGCATATCGCGGTAGACGCAAACAGAGGAGGAAAAAAAATATCGTTTGACTCCTGCCACGGCTGCTTCGTGAACCATGTTGATATTGACGAGTGCGCTGTTACGCATGATTTCGCATTCAGCCGTATGGATGAACCCCATGCCGCCCATATCGGCAGCAAGCTGATAAACCTCGTCGGGTGCTGAGCCGTCAGGCATTTGAAGAGCTGCATGACAAAGTTCAGTGTGGCGGAGATCGAGTTTCAGGAAGTCGTCAGCAGCGGTCTCCGAGAATGCAGGAAGATGGATGTCAACGCCACGAACCCACATTCCCTGTGATTTCAGATACTTCACAAGGTGGGATCCTATAAAACCTCCAGCGCCACAGACAAGAGCTCTTTTCATGTCGACATACTTTCAACGGGTAATAAATGATTCTTTAGAATTTAAATTGAAGAATCTGTTTATACTCTGTACTCCTTCAAAAATCAAGTAAAAACACAAAATCGCCAAAGCTCTTATCAAAGCGTTTTCTTCTTTCAAGGCCCCTATTTACTAACATAATATATATTATGCGACGTTACTAAGGTAGCCTCGACAATCTTGTCGAGGCTAAACCGACTCTTGTCTTAGCGTTATCTCCCCCTCAACCACCTTTGCCGCTTCGCACTAACGCCAGAAATTGGCAAGCACCTAAGGCCTAACACCTAAAACCTTCTTAGATTCTCACTCGATTCGGTTTGTACTCACGAGTCCATTACGTTAAAATCTACCCAATGAAAAAGCTTGTGACTTGCTCTAGAACAGAAATCCTCAATCTTAACAAATTTTTGAAGATCGAACGCCACGAGGTTCAGCTTTCCAACGGACGCATCATTCCCGATTGGGGCTGGATCGTCAGTCCGGATTACGTAACCATTTGCGCCGTTGACGAGAATGGTTTTTTCATCTGCTTTCGCCAAGCCAAATATGCCATGCCCGATTTTGCTGTCGGTCCTCCAGGTGGATATTTAGAAATCAATGAACTTCCGCTCGAAGCAGCCAAACGTGAATTGTTGGAAGAAACTGGTTATACATCCGAAAATTGGATTCCCCTCGCCTCTTGCGCCTCCGATGCTAATAGGGGAAACGGCATTGGAAATTTCTTTCTCGCTTATAACTGTATTAAACAACTGGATAGCAATGCATTAAGCGATGATGTTGAGGATTCCGAATTGCTGTTACTTTCAAAAACCGGCTTGCTTCAAGAACTTGCCTTAGAAAATCAGATTCCCTTGCCCTGGCGTCTCTGCTTTATGCTGGGACTTCAGAAACTTGACGCAATCGCCTCGCTTTCTGTTCCCTGCGTAGTGGTTGCAGGCATTGTACGGAATCCGGCTGGAGAAATTCTCATCGCGCGACGTGCTCCGGGACAAAACAACACTGGCCTTTGGGAGTTCCCAGGTGGTAAACTGGAGGCTGGCGAAACGGAAGCAGAATGTCTCATTCGAGAAATCCGCGAAGAATTCTGGGCTGAAATTGAAGTGATGAGCCATTTCGCTACTACCTCTGCAACCTCGGGCACAAAAACAATCAAACTCTCCGCCTGGAACGCAAGGCCAAAAACGCCGCTCTTTACACCGACAGTTCACAGCGAGGCTAAATGGGTTTTACCCACTACCCTTCTTGACATGTGTGAAAATTTCACACATGCGGATGTTCCGCTAATTAAGAAAATAACCAACACATGAACAACAAACGCTTTTTCACTATTATAGCTGTTCTCGCCATCGTCACGCTCAATATCGCCTGCTGGTGGTTTTTTACACGAAACCCAGCAACAATAGCCTCCCCTTGCGCTTCAGAAGATGACTCCACTTCGTGCGTCCTTAACACCGAACTTGAAGAGCCGCTCCAAGAATCTGCAGTGATCACGGCGAAATCGGCACGGCAAAGCAATCTGCTGCCCAGCCGAATCGCGTCGATCACGATTGATTTCAACTCTCCGCTGGATCGGTCTTCGATCACATCCGAAACGCTCCAAATTCTCGAGAATGACCGCGCCGTCGGTTGGTCTATTGAAACGAGTGGTGCGAAGTCGATTTGCATCACCACATCCGAGCCTATTAACGCCAACTCCGTTACGGTGAAGTTGTTGAAGGGCATCGCCTCGTACCAGAAAGATGTGCGATCATCAACAGAAGAAAAGGTTTTTACTGTTCCTCTGACGAACGACTTCGGGATCAACCTCTTTCATGTGCAGACACCGCCCTTCGCAGATCCGATCGTGACCATTGGCTTTACCAAGCCACCCGATATCGCCAAGGCATCCGAGTTTGTCGTTTGCGATCCACCTGTCAGCCTCAACTTCGCTGATGAAGATGGATGGGGATACTATTGGAGCCGCAACTTAAAGGTTTCCGGTAAATTCGAGATTGGTAGACATTATACGCTATCATTTCGAGAAGGTATGCTCTCCTCACAAGGCTATTCACTCGAGTCCACGCTGACACGCGAGTTTACGGTACCGAATCGCGCAGCCGATATTCGTTTCGCCATGATGGGGCGCTACCTCCCGCCCGATGGAGCCTTGGCCGTGCCCATCAAGGTCGTCAATACAACAAATGTAAACGTCTCCGTTTCAACTGTACCTCCACAAAACATTGTTCAGCTCATGGCACGTGAAGCAGGCATCTATCGAAACCGCTGGGCAGAAACAATCGAAGACTCAGAAACCCTCGAGCTTACCGCACCTACGAAGACGGGGCGAGTTGCTATCCATTCACAAGCAAATACCGAACAACGCGAGATCGTCAAACTATCTGATTATATGGACGGCAAGCGTCGTGGCATCATGCTCGTTCAAGTTGATTGCACAGATCGCTATAACGGCAATGAGAAGTCCGACACACGCCTGATCTGCGTATCAGACCTCGGCATCTCGGCGCGCCTGGCGAAGGATACCGCCCATGTCTGGGTAACTTCCCTTCGTAGCGGAACGCCCGTCTCGTGGGCAACCGTCCGCATCTACGCGAAGAATAATACCTTAATTGCGCAAGGAACAAGCGACGAAAGTGGCATTGCTCGCATCCCGCTTCCACGCACTGGCTCCGAACCCTTTGTCGTTGTCGCAGAAACGGATGGCGGTTCTGACATGTCCTTCATCCCGATAACCAACGCCACGTCGGTTGACGAAAGCAACGGGGCGCAAGACGCATACGCCGAGGCAGGAGTCTGCAAGGCATTTGTCTACACAGATCGCGGTATCTACCGCCACAACGAGCCGATCCACCTGCAAGCCTTACTTCGCAACGACAAAGTAGAAGCACCCTCCCCTTTCCCCGTCAAGCTTGACGTCATACGTCCCGATGGACGTTCCTTCATGACCGCAACCGTGATGCCCGATGAGACAGGATGTATCACGCCAGAAAAACCGATCACCATCCCCGACAACCAACCCTCCGGAACGTGGACTCTTCGCCTTTCCACTCCCGGCGATAAGGGCACCCTGCTCGGCCTCAGAACCATATCCATTGAGTCCTTCGTTCCACCCCAAATCCGCGTTTCTTTCGCTTCGTTGCCAGAGAATGCACTGTTCGACAAACCACTCACCTTCATCGTCCACGCCGAACACCTCTTTGGCAAGGCGGCCGCAGATTTAAAAGCTGAAGCAGCCGTCTCCTATGGTGACGCCAAATTTGAGCCGGAAGGATGGACAAAATACGTTTTCGGAAACTCCGAACGGTCAATCAAAGGCAATCATACCGTTGTGGGCAAGCGTTCCTTCGATGCTGATGGTAACGCACAATTCACGCTGCCCTTCGATTTCGATCTCATGCCCGCTGCGATGCTCTCTGCAACACTCGAAGGCACCGCCTTCGAACCGGGCGGACGTTCTGTCTCGATGCGTGCATCCGTCAATCTTCACCGCTATCCGCACTACATCGGGATCAAAGCCCCAGAATCCAACTCGCTTGCCGTCTCCATTACGAATCGCATTTCCATTGCAGTCGTTGATCAAAAGGGAGCCCGGCTTTCCGCTATACGTCCGCTCACCATCCAGCTCTTCCGCCTTTCTCGCATTTATGGCTACACAAGTGGTGCCAATGGACAGTGGATTTGGAAGAATGAGATCGTCAAATCGACGATTTCAACCACACGCGTCTCGTCTGCTGCCGATGCCGATATTAACTACCCATTTTCGGTTGGCAATTCGGGTGAATATCTGCTTGTCGTAACAGACTCTGCCACGAACGCCTCGACATCCTATTCCTTCATGGCCACGCAAGACGCCATGTCAGCGACACGATCCAATCTCGCCAATCCTGCCAAGGTTGAGATGACTTTTGATAAACCGAGCTATCTCGCTGGCGAAATCGCCAAGCTAAAAATTACGACGCCTTTCACGGGAACCGCACTGTTTTCACTGCAACGCGAATCGGTTCTGAAAACCGAAGTCATCGAAATGACGAATACCACGCTTGTCGTGGAGATTCCTGTGACTGACGAGTTCTATCCAAATATCCAAGCCTCCATTAGCATCATTCGTCCAGCAGAAGCGGAGGAAACCTGGAGTGCTCACCGAGCCTCTGGACTTTCATCCTTAATTGTTGCACGCCCCGAAGACAAACTCAACATCAGCAACAGCGCATCAGTCAAGATCATTACAGGTGGATCCGATGTTCAAGTCTCCATAAATCTCAACGCAGCAGAAGCCTCGTCTGCAACCTTTGCTACGGTCTTCGTAACCGACGAAGCGATCCAGATGCTGACGAACGAAAAGATCCCAGATCCTTATCGCTTCTTCTCGATGCCGTGTGCATCCGCCACGACGCTCAACGACCTGTTCAGCCTTCTGATGCCGATCACGGCAGAGACGGTGTCCGCAAACGCTGCGAAAATCGGCGGCGATGGTGAAGCACCGCTTATGCGTCGAATCAGTCCTGTTGCCTCGCGACGGTTCAAGCCACTTAGCCTTGCCGCCTATAACCTTCCTCTCATCGACGGTCATGCCGAGCACACGTTCACGCTTCCCGAGTTCGCCGGCGAAGTCCGTGTCACGGTCGTCACCTGGAACAGAACAGCAACTGGCTCATCCTCCACCAACATCAAGGTAAGTCCCAAACTGGTAGCGCGTCCTGACGCACCACGCTTCCTTGCCTGTGGTGACAGCACCCAGTTGACGTTCTCCATTCACAACCAGAGCGGAGCGGATTGCAACGCCACCTATAGCCTCAAGTTTGCAGGATCAATCCAAGGCGACGCATCTGTTAAATCCATCATCCTCAAAACCGGCGAAAGTCGTATCCTAAAAATAGATGCCCAAGCGACCGAGGACATCGGTCAAGGATTGGTCACCTTCCAAGTCGAAGGCGCAGGCGAAAAGCACGAAGAAACGCTTGAAATTCCCATCCGTCCCGCTATGCCATTGGTGACGCAAGTCGAATGCTTCCCGTTGGAGGCAGGACAGCGCCTTGCACTTCCAATCCCACCTAATTTCATTCCTTCCACCGTGGCACAGTCGCTACGCTGCCACAACTCATCCTTCGCGGCATTTGCACCTGCGCTGAGCTATCTGCTCGACTATCCTTACGGTTGTCTTGAGCAAACCACCTCATCGGCATTCCCCCTAATTCACGCAGGCGGCGCGCTGTTTAAAATCGCAGCGTCAGACGAAGCGGCCATTCAAGAGACGATGAATAAAGTGCGAGTCGCCGTCCAACGCATCAACGCCCAGCAAACGAGTCGTGGCTATTCGCTCTGGCATGATATCTCGCAATATGACGACATGACATCCGTCTATGCGTGCCACTTCCTTGCCGAAGCGGCAGCGGCTGGTATTGCTGACGTACAAAAAAATACGCTTGAAGCCAATGCTGTGTTCCTGCAAGTCACCGCCAGCCGTGCGCTCGCCAAAGGAGATCATACGCTCTCTGCTTATTGTTGTCATGTGCTGGCACTTTCTCACGCACCCGAGAAATCAACGATGTTTGCACTCTATGATGTGCGTCCGCGTCTCTCTGCTGACGGTAAAGCTCACCTTGCCAGGGCCTTTGCGTTAAGCGGTGATCGTGTGCGAGCGCTGGAGTTGATGGAGTCAATTGAAACGCCCTCCTCGATTGCGGCTGCATCCTTCGGCATTCTGGCCTGGCTCGAACTCGACACACCAGATGCTGATCGTCAAATCGCCAGTCTGTACGCTTATCTGCTGGAGCGCAAAGCCGCGCTAAGTAAACCACACTGGGGAACGACCCGCGACAATGCTCTCTCGCTTCTCGCCATCGGCGCCCTTGCACAACGTACGGCCGATCCGGAGGCCACGCTGAACGTCGTGCTCACGAAATCAGGAACCGAACAACTCGCTACTATTACAAACCGTGCGGATACCATTCAGGCAGACTCTGCCACCGTAACAGCGGACAATTCGGGACGCGGCATCGCATACGTTGTCAGGGCACTTTCCGGCGTACCCTCGAAACTCGATGCAAGCGAAAAGAGCAACGGCGTGACTATCTCGCGCTCCTACCGCAACCTCTCGGGTGAACTTGTCGATCTGGCCACCCTCACTCCAGGCGATGCAGTCATCGTTCAATTGTCCATCAACCTTCATGCGGATACTGAGGGTCTTGATGAGGCGATTGTCGAGGAACTCCTTCCCGCCTGTCTCGAACCCGACACCGGATCGCTTTCTACAAGCGGAACGTTGCCATGGATATCAGAGGACGAAGAGAAAGGAATTCTGAGGCGCGAAGTCCGAGATGATCGTCTTCTCTTCTTCATGAACCGAATCAACGCTGAGACCTCAATCCACTACAGTGCTCGCGTTGTCTCATCTGGAAAGTTTACCATTCCGCCAGCTTCTGTCGAAGGCATGTACCGTCCCGACATCAATGCACGCACAGCACCCACGACCGTTGTCATTAAAGAAGTCGCTAGTCGTTAGGTGCTATTCGCCAGGGAAAATCGCGTTGCCTCTGTGGTGTTTAGAAAAACGAATAGGGAATGGGGAATGGGAAACGGGGGCTGGAAGATATACGACGACCCTTTCTACACCCTTCCGGTTTTTCCTTCTGTTTAATCTGCGAAATCTGTGGACCATCTTCTTGAATATGCAAGATCAGGCAACAAAATGGCAGAGCATACGCAAACGCCTCGTACGCGCAACGGCTTTCACTGGCCTGTTTGGTGCACTCATTTTTGCTGTCTCGCTCTGGTTTTTCGATCCGCCCGTTTTAGAGTCGACAACCTACCCATGTGGCATCATTCTGCGCGACCGCAACGGCGAAATTCTTCGTGTCGGACTCGGCCCGAACGATCAGGATTGTCGTCCCTACTACACAACGGATCGCAAGGACTGGGTGGTTCAAGCACTCATCGCGGCCGAAGACAAACGGTTCCTGCGCCACTTCGGGATTGACCCCGTTTCTTTGCTTCGCGCAATTAAACAGAATCTGACAACGGGACGTCGGATCTCGGGAGCGTCTACCATCACCTCGCAAGCGGTCAGACTCATCACACCGCATCCTCGAACCTTGCGCTGGAAATATAGCGAAAATTTTCAGGCACTCCGTCTTGAATACATCCTCACGAAAGACCAGATTCTTGCTCAGTATCTGAACCGTGCACCGCTCGGTTCGAACCTTGTCGGCATCGAAGCGGGTGCGATGGGATGGTTTGGCAAAACAACAAAAGTGCTGAGCTTGGGCGAAGCAACCTTGCTCGTTGGCATGATGCAGTCTCCCACGCGGTTTCGTCCCGATCGAAATCTCACACCTTGCCTAAAGCGACGCGACTATGTCTTGAGCCGCATGCTGAACTTGGGCATGATCACGAAAGAGCAAAAAGAAGGAGCCGACTCAACGCCGTTGAATATTACTCGTGCGGCAAGACCTTTTAACGAACCCTTTTTCTCGGACTGGGCGCAGGCGAATCTACCCAGTGCTTCCGGCGATTTCACTACAACGCTTGACCCCGAGCTTCAACGCTCGCTCGCGCTGCACGTAGCAAAGCGATCAGTAGAACTCGGCTGTTCTGTTTCCGGTGTCATTATTGATGTAAAAGCATTCTCTGTGCGTGCTCTCACCTGCTCCGGCGACTACTTTTCCGCTGAAGATGGACAGGTCAATACGGCTCTCTCTCCTCGTCCTGCAGGCTCAACGCTTAAGCCTTTTATACTGGCCAAGGCTATGGATATGGGCCTCGTGATGCCATCCGAAATGCTAGCCGATATCCCACGACAATTCGGCCCCTTTCAACCCGTCAACTTCGACGGCGGTTTCCGTGGACTTGTTACCGCTTCGGATGCGCTGCTGCTCTCGCTCAACATGCCGTTCATTGACCTCGTCTCGAAGGTCGGCATTAAAGACTTTCATGCAACCTTGCAAGGGCTCGGTCTCACCAGTATCTCGCCCTCCGCTGAAACGCACGGTGCTGGTATTGCTGTCGGCAACGCCGATGTGCGACTCCTCGATCTCGCTAACGCCTACGCCGCTATCGCACGTGGCGGTGTCATGACTCTGCCCCACGCACTGAAATTCGATTCCAGAGAGGGAAATAGCTCTCGGCTCTTCTCGCCTGAAGCCTGCTGGATGATCTCCGACATGCTTTCCGGCACGGAACGATCCGAGAATGCTGTGGGGCATATTGTCGACGCACGCATTCCACGTATCGCGTGGAAGACGGGAACGTCATCAGCCAACCGCGATGCGTGGACGATTGCATGGAACCCGGAATACGTTGTTGGAATTTGGTGCGGACACAAAATTGGAAAATTTGGCGATACCGCGATCATTGGAGGTCAGGCGGCAGCGCCCGTGGCATGGTCTGTTTTCCGCGACATTTATCCAACAGGTCGTTCGCCTTGGTTCACGCGGCCTGAGGGAATTGAGATGCGCAAGGTTTGCGAAGTGTCTGGCAAACCCACATCCTCATTCTGCGAACACACAAAGCAAGTGTTTGCCATTCAAGGACGATCATCGCCATCGGTTTGCACGGTGCATCGCATCGGGCCCGACGGCACCGTAATCGAAGCATGGCCCCCGAGTGTCGGGGCTTTTCTTGCTATCAAGAACAGTCGAAGGACGGAAGAGTCGTCCCCTGTTATCGTTTCACCAGCCGATCAGTCGACTTATCGAATTATTCCCGGAATCTTCTCGCAAGCCATCACCGCTCACGCTGATCGAGTGGCTGACGATGAAACGCTCTGGTGGTTTCTAGACGCGGCTTTGATTGGAACGACAACGGGCAAAGGAACGCTGGTCATTGAACCCCCATTCAAGGGCCATCACCGCCTCACCTGCGCAACGGCCAATGGACGATCAGCGTCAGTGTCATTCGCAGTGGAATGAGAAAAAATTACGAATTAGGAATTACGAATTGGAGAAGGTTGTCGAAACGGAAAGGTAGCCGAGACAATCCTGTCTCGGTTTGTCCCCGACAGGATGCTCCTGCGAAAGAGCCGACAGGGTTCCACCCAGATGGGCATCGGGGATTTGCGTTT
>CAZKJH010000027.1:0-32296 GCA_964553035.1 uncultured Lentisphaerales bacterium
ACAACGAAAAGCAACAGGAAAATTGAGTTTTCCACAACAAAATGACTTTGCACCCTAAAATAACGCGACAAATCAGGTACGCGATACCAAAAGAACAGTAAGTCGTAATAATAAAAACTAGGTTTTTCTTCGGCTGCTGCTCGATCAATTCATCCACTTCATGCACTTAACAGAAAAATTGATACCCTGCATTCAGTTTTTATGATATTTTCTTCTCACCGAAAAGGAATACTGCAATGCGACTTCATTATATGACATTCCAAAAGATTGGAGAGATTTTTAGCGTTCTATGGCACTCATACGGAATTGCAGCCCCTGTAATAGTCTTTTCCCGATTTAGCATGTACCTCTGGGTTCTTCTTTTTCGATCCAAGAAAACGTTTACCCTGGATGGTAGAGTCTACCGTTACGCTGTGCATCTCGCCAATGTTACGTTCCGAGTTGAGAGAGCTGTTGAAATCCCAATTGCCCTTGAAATGTTTCCTTGGGTAGGAAATGTGCTTGAAATAGGTAATGTGCTGTCGCAATACAGCCCACTTCAACACGACATTGTTGACAAGTATGAGAAAGGCGATGGCGTTCAGAACATAGATGTCGTCGATTACAATCCGACTAAACGCTACGACTTGATCGTATCCATTTCAACGCTTGAGCATGTCGGGTGGGATGAGGTGCCGAAAGAACCCGAGAAACTTCTAATTGCCATCAAGACTATGAAAGATCTTCTTACAGACAAGGGTAAAATGCTTGTAACCGTGCCGTTAGGCTACAACGAGTTCCTTGACCAATGCATTTATGATGGGAGACTGGGATTCTCACGTACGCTTTTTATGGCTCGTACTTCCCACATGAACGATTGGAAACAAACAGGTTTTGAAGAAGCCTCTGCTCACAAATACGGCGAAATCTACCCGTGCGCAAATGGAATCGCTATTGGCCTCTTTGAAAAATAGCCTACTCGAGTACTTCTGAAATACGCTCAAACCCGTGAAACCTAAAAACATACAATGGATTCTGAATGGATGTGGCATGGAGGCTGGCAGCATAACTGGAGGTCCCGTCCGATTTCATGAAATATCAAGACGATGGCAGGATGCCTACCCCGAAGTACAACAGCACCTAATGACGACGCCTGGCGGTCGCGGCATGCTCTCTGGGATGGGATGCAAACTGACTATGACTCCTGTTAAAGCATCGCTTTTCGCTCAGAAAGAGCTTTTCAGGATGTCACGCTTGTGGTCTTACATTCTCTCAGCACTGGATAGTTGCCGACGCGTCAATAGGATGTCGCCTTGCGAGGCTGTCATCACGGTCAGTGATTACTTCTGCGATATCGTGCCCGCTCTAACGATGAAACGCAAGTGGTCGAATTGTCGTTGGACCGCATGGATACATCATCGTGAACTGCCGCCATCTCAACGCCCAGGGAACCGCATCGCAAACACGCTTACCTGGAAGATGCAAGAATGGAGCCTAAAGCAGATCGCCCGACATGCTGATGTAGCGTGGGTTTACGACACCGATGCGGGAGATCTTGTCAAGGAGCGCCTTCTCCAGCTTGGAATGCCTTCGCACAGAATACGCATCATGAAGTGTGGAATTAACCTCAACCAGATTTCAGAGGCTGAAGGATCTAAAAAGACGGTTGATGCCGTAATGGTCGGTATTCGTCCCAACAAGGGTCTTCACGACATTTTACCCGTTTGGGAAGAAGTCCTGAAACTTCGGCCCGACACCACCCTTCGCCTGATGGGTGGTATGAGCGGAGAATCCGAACTCCTCAAAGAAATCAAACAGAGAGGCTTTGATAACTTGATTTCAGCTTTTCGTCCTCATGGTGGGTTTCTTCCTGCTGCTGAGTATTACGCCAAGCTCAAGGATGCAAAAATTCTCTTCGCGCCAAGCCACGAGGAAGGCTGGGGCATGGCCGTGTGCGAAGCGATGGCAGCCGGTCTCCCTGTTGTCGCTTATGATCTCCCTGTGTACAGACGTATCTATGGCAATGCCATCCTCTCTGTTCCCTGCTTCGACAAAGTGATATTTGCGAAAGCACTCGTGCAACTCCTCAAGGATGCCGAGCTTTATACAAAATTCCGCGAAACAGGATTGACATGCGCTGCCGGTTGTGACTGGAAAACCATCGCCGAGAGCGACGCGGAGAACTTATTCCAATCCTAGCGTCAAGCTCAATTGAAAGGCAAATATGAAGGCAAATATGAAGAAACAAGATAAGCAGGCCGAATTAAAAATGTTTGATCATACGCGACATGATGATTTTGATTTGGCAACGGATCAAAGCTTTGCGATGATGGATCAAATGATTTTGAATTTTTGTCCAGCAATAAACGATAAAAAAATTAGTGTGCTGGAAGTTGGATGCGGAACAGGCGCCTTTGGCTTGCGATTAGTTGAAAAATTCACAAATGTAACGGTCACAGGTGTTGATATTGCTCCGGCAATGATTGACTGGGTTAATAAAAAGAATGTTGCGCGATATACCGGCGTTGTGGGAGATGCTGAAGATCCAGAGCTCTTTCAGCAACACGCTTTTGACTTGGTTGTCTGCCCTCTGGTTCTTCATCATTTTCCTGATGTCGGACTGGTATTGAAGAATGTGTCGAAGTGGATTACGAGTGAAGGGATTCTAGTCATTGCCGAGCCTAATGGATCCTCGCCTGCAGTCAGAATATTTAATACAGGACGAAGATGTGTTGAATATATTTGTGGGAAAGCGTATGCCGCACGTTTTGCGACCTGTAATGAAACAACACACAGTTTTGCTACCTATAAAAGTTTTCTTGAAGGCAACGGATTTGAAATTTTAGACAAAGAGGTTATCGGAAGATTCCCACGTCATCACAAAGGGTTACTAGGATTTTTCAGGATTTTAGTACATGCAGTCTTTGATTTTCTCCCTCAGCCCTATTGCGGGGAGGGTCTTTTTATCGTTGCCGACAAGAAAAAAGGAAATCAATAATAGCGATGATATGATTGATCCTGCTTTTTCTTTAAGCGTCGTTATCTATGGAGTTCCCACGCAATGAAAAGCGCAGATCCCTTAACCGGAAAATTAAAGTACAAATTCAGAACAAAGACAAAGCCTTAAGCGTTATTTCTCCTTGTTTTGACTGCTCCGAAAAGGTAGACTTCATGCCTATTCAGATAAGCCCCGTGGGGTGCTTTATTCTTTTACAACGAAAGCCAGAATTGTCACTTCAAGAATGAAACTCAACTCCCTGTTCTCCGACCACGCAGTCCTGCAACGCGGCATCAGCGTCCCCGTCTGGGGTTCCACGTTACCGAATCTAAACATCAAAGCCGAAATTGCCGGAATCACGACACGAACGATTGCCAGCACGAGTGGACTTTTCTCCCTTCGCTTCCCTCCCCTTCCCGTTGGCGGCCCCTACACGCTGGAAATCTCTTCCGACAACAAAAACGAGTATGTTCGCGTCGAAGATCTTATGGTGGGCGAGGTCTGGGTGTGCTCAGGCCAATCAAACATGGAGTTTGCACTTTCGAGAGCATACGCAGACCCAGAGCCGTACGATTGCGATAACATCCGCATGATCACGATTGCACGAGTTGCACCCATGGGACGCCAGAGCGACTTCGATGGCAAATGGCAAACCTGTACGATTAAGAATGCCCAAAATTTCTCAGCCGTTAGCTATTTCTTTGCCAAGCGTCTTCATGCCGAGCTAAAGGTTCCCATCGGCCTGATCCACTCGTCTTGGGGCGGCACACGCGTCGAAGCGTGGACTTCTCGCGAGAACCTTGTAAAATCGCCTGTGACCTCCCAGATGGTGACGGAATATGAAGCGAATCTTGCTCGCAAGGATTACTGGGGAAACGCGGATTCACCCCCTAACTTCCCACTGGATCCCGGAAACATGGGAGAAGGCAAAGGATGGGCTAAACCAGATTTCAACGATACAGCATGGAGCAAGGTCAGTATTCCCGCCTCCTTCGCGCAGTGTCAGGATCCCACTACAAACGGGTCATTCTGGTTCAGGAAGACCGTGCAAATCCCTGCAGCGTGGGTTGGGAAAGAACTGCTTCTCCACATCGGCTCTGTAGACAAGCACGATATCACCTACTTCAATGGAACAAAAATTGGTGCTACCGGAACGGGGCTCGAAGAGCAGTATTGGGCTGAGCCACGACACTACACAGTTTCTTCATCGGTAAACACCTCAGATCGGGTTAGCGTAGCTATACGAGTCTGGTCTTTTGCATTCGCTGGTGGCTTGGGGGGACCCGTGCATGAGATGCGAATCGAACTCGCGAATGGTTCAGGCGAAACCGTTTCTCTTGCTGGTGAATGGCAATGCAAAATCGAACACGATGTCGGCCTGACACCTCCTCCTAATGTCCTGCACCTGCCTGGCAATCCCAATAGCCCCTACACCCTCTACGATGGCATGATCAATCCTCTACTACCTTATGGAATTCGGGGTGCTATCTGGTATCAGGGCGAAAGCAACGCAAGCGTAGCAAAAGATTATTTCGAAGCGCACACTAACATGATTGCCGACTGGCGTCATGCCTGGGGCCAAGGGGACTTCCCCTTCATCTGCGTCCAGCTCGCCAACTACACAGCTCCAAGAGAATACGACCCTGCTTCCACCTGGGTTCACATTCGCGAGGCACAGTTGAGAACCACCCGTGAATGTCCCAATACCGGCATGGCCTCGGCAATCGACATCGGTGACGCTTTCGACATCCATCCTAGAAACAAGCGGGATGTAGGGCTCCGTCTCGCCCAATGGGCACTGGCAAAAACTTATAACCGGCCTATCGTACCGAATGGCCCCCATTATGCCGGTTACATGATCGAAGGAGACAAAATCCGCATCCGCTTCACGGATGTCGGCTCTGGACTCCTGATTAAGAACTCAGCAGGCAGAATCAAAACTTGCTTCATTGCAGATGCCAGTAGAACGTTTGTTAGAGCTGAAGCAACCATTGAAGGAGACACGCTGCTCGTGTCGGCGGCGACCGTGAAGGCCCCCAAAGCCGTGCGCTACGCTTGGTCCGACAATCCAGATGGCTGCAACCTCTACAACGCCGATGGTCTCCCCGCCTCCCCTTTCCGTACAGACATCTGGTAACCAGCAGACTTAAATCAACCCATTTAGAAAAGGAATACAAACAACATGAACGGTCTCACAAAAAAATGCCTCATCACCGGCGGTGCCGGCTTCATCGGCTCGCAACTCGCTCGGAATCTGCTCAATACCGGATGCGAGGTCACTGTGTTAGACAACTTGTTCACAGGCTCCAAATCCAACATCTACGACCTCCTCGACAATCCTCGTTTCACCTTCCTGATGCACGATGTCGTTCAACCGTTCTGGGGACAGTTCGACGAAATTTACAACCTAGCCTGCCCCGCCTCGCCCATCCATTACCAGCGTAATCCCGTAGAAACCATCAAGGTTTCGTTCCTCGGCATGATGAACACCCTCGAACTAGCACTCAAGACCAAGGCGCGGGTCTTCCATACCTCAACGTCTGAAGTCTATGGCGATCCTGACATCCACCCACAGCCTGAAAGCTACTGGGGGCACGTCAACACCATCGGACCTCGAAGCTGCTATGACGAAGGTAAGCGCGCCGCCGAGACGCTTTGCGCCGATTACATCCGCGAATATGGCGTAGACGTACGCATGATTCGCATATTCAACACCTACGGACCTCACATGCATCCGCATGACGGACGTGTGGTCAGCAATTTCATCGTCCAAGCCCTTCAAGGTAAAAACATCACGCTTTACGGTGATGGCATGCAATCACGCAGTTTCCAGTATATCGATGACCTCTTGAACGGAATTCAGAAGTATATGGCACTCCCCCTGTCCACGGTGAAAACCTTCTTCGATAAGCACAACATGCCAATACCGGTTCTTAACATCGGTAATCCTGGCGAATTCACGATCAAGGAATTGGCTGAGATGACGTTGGCCTTGTTACCAGAAACCGGAAGCAAACTTGTCTACCAAGCACTACCCAAAGACGATCCGAAGCGCCGCAGACCTGACATCACACTCGCCAAGGAACTCCTCGGCTGGGAGCCAAAGATCACCCTCCGTGAAGGCATCCCAAAGACCATCGAGTATTTTCGGAATTTACTTGCTAGAAAATAATAACGCTCGAGTGGCAGAGCCGTCTCGGCTCTGTTCGCTCAGCGGCGAGATGCCGCTGCCACTTCCACCGCTTGTACAAAATAGGTCACGGGATTCCCACTGCATGCAGTGCGTAACGTCATGGCCTCGGCCAACAACGGAGCTAGGTGATTGGCGAAGGCGATGCACTCGCGCGATCTTGGGTTTTCCTGCACAATTTCCAGCGTGTCACGCTTCAAATGTTCGAGACAGTATATCCAATTCCCCGCAAAACAATTGTAGCCGGCGTAGCGATCAGTCATTAACGCTCCGGTACTGTCTGCGAGCACCTCGGCTGGGACGGACATGGCACGCGTTTCTTCGCAGACAAAGAGCCTGATGGGGCCACCGATGAACAACCACGCGTAGCCGTTATTTCCGTCCGTACGCCACGGCGTCTCATCGGCGTATTTCACCTCCGCCTGTCTGAACAAGCACTTAAGTTTTTCATAAGCAGGCATTGCGAGTGCAGCGAAACGGTGCATTTCATGGAGCAACGTCCCCTTGGACACGTCGAGATAGTGCTCGGAAGCGGTTCTAGCCAGAACGCTATTACAAAGTCGTGTCTTGGGAAGTACGCCAGGAATTCGTGGACGTACTGGCTTGCGGCAGTATGGGCAATAGCGCACAGGCACGCGTACTCGACGTCGGACTGGATTCACGCGTGATGTTCAGCGAATCTTGTTCGCAGCGCGACGGCGCTCGATAATCTGCTCTGTGACGATAAACGGCACAGCCTCATAGCGCTCGAACTGCATTGTAAACGAGCCACGGCCCTGCGTTAGCGTTCGAACGGTATTGGAATAGCCGAACATTTCACTCAACGGAACCATGGCAGTCACAATTTTCATTCCAGCCTTATCCTGCATCTGCTCAATCCGTCCACGACGCTGACAAATCGATCCAGTAACCGCACCGAGGTAATCCTCAGGGGCAGTAACTTCTACCGACATAACAGGCTCGAGGAGTTCAGGATGGCCGAGAATCATGAGTTTTTTGAAACACTGGCGTCCCGCTTCTTGGAAGGCAAACTCGGAGGAGTCAACATCATGATAGGTTCCATCGTAAAGTGAAACCTTCATGTCCACGACCGGATAGCCAGCGTACGGACCGCGAAGCATCGCGGCGATAATCCCCTTCTCAACGGCTGGTACATATTCTCCTGGAATCGACCCACCCTTGAGGTCGTTGACGAATGTGAATCCACGGCCAGGATCCTGAGGTTCAAGCCGAAGGTAAACATGACCATACTGACCGCGGCCACCCGACTGTTTGGCGTGTTTATAGTCGCCGTGGGTTTCGATTGTCGCGGTCTCACGATAGGCGACTTCAGGACGACCGACAGCCGCCTCAACACCAAACTCGCGCTTCAGGCGATCCACGATAATTTCAAGATGAAGCTCACCCATGCCAGAAATGATCGTCTCTTCGGTTTCTTCATCAAAGTTGATGATAAACGTCGGATCTTCCTCGGCAAGCGATTGGATACCCGCGACCATCTTCTCGTTGTCGTTGCGGGTCAGGGGTTTGATTGAAATCGAAATAACGGGTGCTGGGAAATCGATCGATTCAAGGCGGATAGAATGATCCTTCGTACAGATCGTATCACCCGTGCGTGTTCGTGAAAGACCTACCACGGCGACAATGTCGCCGGCATACGCCTTATCGATCGACTCCTGCTTATTCGCATGCATACGCACGATTCGACCAATGCGTTGTTGCTGTTCGCGCGTGCTGTTCCAAACGGTTGCCCCCGTCTCGAGAGTTCCCGAGTAAAGGCGAATGTAAACCAGCTTGCCCATGTGCTTATCTGCAACAATCTTGAATGCCAAGGCGCAGAAAGGCTCACTATCATCGGCCTTGCGAACTTCGGCCGTCTCTCCTGCCTCAATTTCTTCGGCACTCAACGTCGCAGTAATCTGGGGAACATCAAGGGGCGAAGGTAGAAAATCGACAACGGCATCAAGCAACGTCTGAACACCCTTATTCTTGAAGGCAGTTCCGCAAAGAACCGGAACAATCACGCGTGAAATCGTCGCCTTGCGAATCGCAGGAATGAGTTCTTCACGGGTAATCTTTTCTCCAGCAAAAAACCGCTCGAGAAGCGCATCGTCGGTCTCCGCCACCTTTTCAATAAGCTGATCAAGCCAACCTTGAGCTTCGTCCTTTAACTCCTCCGGAATCTCCTCCTCGATGACCTTAAACCCTTGTGAATTCTCGTCAAAATAAAGTGCCTTCATCTTCAAAATGTCGATAACACCTCGGAAATTCTCAGCGGAACCGATGGGAATCGTTAACGGCATCGGATTCGTTTTAAGAATTTTTCTCATCGAGTCAACAACAGAGAAATAATCTGCGCCGGTTCGATCCATCTTATTGACGAATGCGATTTTCGGAACTTCATATTTCTCGGATTGACGCCAAACCTGCTCGGTTTGGGGTTGAACACCGCCAACGGCGCAGAAAAGAGCAACCGCACCATCCAAAACGCGCAGAGAACGCTCGACTTCGGCCGTAAAGTCAACGTGCCCCGGCGTGTCGATGACGGTAATCTGATGTTCACGCCAAAACGCCGTCGTCGCTGCCGATCCAATCGTAATGCCGCGCTCCTGCTCCTGAATCATGAAGTCCATGGTTGCCGCACCATCATGAACCTCACCGATCTTGTGCGATTCCCCGCAATAAAAAAGGATACGCTCGCTTGTCGTTGTTTTCCCTGCATCAATATGAGCCATGATGCCGATATTTCTATTCTTATCTAATTTTACTGTTCTTGCCATACTCTAGGACCTCTGACGAATCTCTTACGAATCTTGGTTATCTCTTTTAAATTTCGGAATCGCAAATAGTATCATAAAAAACATAAAAAAGACAAGCAAAAATCGCTCAAAAAGAAAAAGAAAAAGACCGCGCGTGACTTGGCAAACTAACTGCGCCCCCCGCGAAGCGGGAAGGGCGCAGTTAGTTTGCCAAGTCACGGTCGCTAACCGATTACCGAATCGCGGGTTTTTATAATTGATTTACTCCGATTCATACGCTAAACTTAAGATCCAATTTTTCAAATCATTTTAAACATCTATTTACATCATACGCAAGGTTCCGACAACGGTAGCCTGAAACCATTATGAAATCTCCCGACATTATTCTCGTCATTAATTCAGGCTCATCCTCCCTAAAATTCACATTATATTCAATTGCAAAAGACAGCAAACGCATTGCTTGCGGCATTGTTGAACGCATCGGGACCGCAAGCGCGAATCTGGTTTACCGAAGAGCTGATGGGTTTAAGTCCGAGTCGATCATTGTAGCAGAAGACCATGCTACTGCCCTGAAGTTGCTCACCCAGTGCCTCATCGATCCGGAACGAGGCGTAATGACTTCCCTTAAAGATGTCGATGCCATCGGCCATCGAATTCTACATGGCGGTGAACTCTTCAAATCAGCCATTGCGATAACTCCAGAGATTATGAAGAGCCTGAAGGCGCTGGTTCCTCTCGGCCCGCTTCACATGCCCGCGAATATTGGAGGTGTCGAAGCCTGCGAATTGATTTTTCCGGGTGCCCCTAATGTAGCCGTATTCGACACTGCCTTTCATCAGACGATGCCGGATCACGTAAGCCGCTATGCCATTCCGAATGAATACTACCAAAAATATGGCATCAGAAAATATGGCTTCCACGGAACGTCACACCATTTTGTCACCCTCGCTGCCTCCGAGTTTCTCGGGAAGAAACCCGAAGAACTTAAGCTTATTACCTGCCATCTCGGAAATGGCTCTAGCCTCGCCGCTGTCAAATACGGCAAAGTATTCGATACCACCATGGGTTTGACTCCACTCGATGGCCTTGTCATGGGGACTCGATGCGGCAACCTTGACCCTGCCGTCGTCCTCACCCTGATGCGTCTGGGCATGAGTGCTGATGAAATCGATAACCTTCTCAATAAGAAGAGTGGTCTTCTCGGTGTCGGCGGCATTAACTCTGGTGACATGCGCGACATTGTTAACAGTGCTGCCAAGGGTATAAAAACAGCCCAGATTGCACTCGATATGTGGGCTCACCGAGTCGTCCTTTTCATCGCAGGATACAGCGCGTTGATCGGTGGAGCTGATGCCATTGTCTTCACAGGCGGAATTGGCGAAAATAGCTACCAAGCCCGCGAGCGCGTCGTCGCCCAGCTCGACTCAATTGGTTGCCATATCGACCGCGAAGCCAACAATACCCGTCGCGGCCCATGCTATATCTCTACCCCTGAGTCCACAGTCGCCGCCATTGTCATACCGACCGACGAAGAAATGATGATCGTCAAGGAAACCCTCGACATTATTATGACCCAGTTAAGGCCATAGCAACACTTCAAGCACGAATTCACTTATCTATTTATAAAAAGTAATGAACTACCTCCAAACAATCCTCCCTAAAGCAAAGGCCGCTAAAAAAAACATCGTCCTTCCCGAAGGCATGGATCCACGCGTTGCCAAGGCCGCTTACCTTCTTGCCAAAGACGGCATCTGCAAACTGACCGTCCTCGCCACTCCGTCTGAAATTACAGATGCCTGTGCGAAGGCTGAGGTCTCATTCACTGGACTTCCTATAAAAGTCATTGACTACACCACGGATCCTCTCGGCGACCAACTCGCTATCGCGCTCTTCAACCGCAGAAAAGCCAAGGGCATGACCGAGGATGAAGCCGTAAAGCTGATCCGTGGCAAACGCCTCTACTTCGGCAATATGATGCTTTCAACGGGTCTCGTCGGCGGCCTCGTCGCAGGCTCGATCGCCTCAACGCCCGACATGTTGCGCGCCTCGTTCCACTGCGTTGGAACCGCTCAGGGAATCAAACTCGGGAGCTCATGCTTCCTCATGGATCTCCGAGAGCCGACAGTCTCCGGCGACGAAACAATTATCTACGCCGACTGTGCTGTCAATCCCTGCCCCACCGCCGAGGAACTCGTCGACATCGCTCAAGCGACCGCATCGAGTTGTCGCGCCTTGCTCGGCAAGAAACCCAAAATCGCGTTTCTTAGCTTTTCCTCGAAAGGTAGTGCGCAGCATGACCTCGTCACCAAAATGCAACGCGCCACGGAGCTGACAAAAACCCGTTTCGCGGAACTCGGCATCGAAGCCGACGTGGATGGCGAGCTCCAGGCTGATGCCGCACTTGTCCCATCGGTCGGAGCCTCGAAGGCTCCAAAAAGCCTTGTCGCTGGCCAAGCCAATGTTCTGATCTTCCCCGATCTTCAAGCAGGCAATATCTGCTACAAGATCACCGAACGCCTCGGCGGTGCCACGGCCTTCGGCCCGATTCTCCAAGGTCTCGCGAAACCCGTTAACGACCTCTCACGCGGTTGCTCCGCAGAAGACATCGTCGGTGTCGTCGCCATCACAATCTGCCAAGGAATCTAAGACCCAAGCATCTCGAGAATCATCTCGATCGCAGCATCCCGTGCCAGAGTCCTGACGCTGCCACGGTCGCCGCTGAAATGATGTTCGACTGCGCCTTGTTTTCCGTTCGCAGCATAGCCGATGAACACCGTGCCAACCTCATGCATGCCGTCGCCATCAGGTCCGGCAAGCCCGGTAATCGAAACTGCGACATCCACGCCGAGAACACGCTGAGCCCCGCAGGCCATCGCCTCCGCTACCTCCGCACTCACCGCGCCGACGCGATCCAAAAGCTCACACGAAACCCCAAGCACCGAAGTCTTAACAGCTTCGCTGTAGGACACCACCCCGCCCTTAAACCAGCGCGAGGCTCCGGGCACTTCGCTCAGCGCAGCCGCCACCATGCCGCCAGTGCAGGACTCTGCCACGCCAACGCTTGTGGCGTGCTCAATGCACATCCGTCCGATTTCCACTACCGTTGCGTTCATGATTCTAACTCTCCAATTAGATGGCGTCGCCGAATGCCTTGAAAAGTATGTCAGCAACCGTCTCCGTGTCCTGATCCGCACACAACGCCTGCAAGGACACATCACAATACTTCGATGCAACCCACTTCGCAATGACAGCAGGTGTCTTGCCGGAAAGCTCCACCAGCTTAAGCAGAAGCGGATCCTTAGACCACTGAGCCTTCTTCAACCAGATCATTTTTTCACAGAGCGCCGCAAAGGGCGAGGCACTGACGTGGATGATATTGTCGATCGGATCAATGACCATTTCCAATACTCCTGCCCTATCGTAGAGATAACCGCGAATCGACTCTTCAAGTGCCGCGGCCGGATTCTCACACCCGATGATGGCTTCACTGAACTCGTGCCAATCCATCTCAAAATCCAGTAACATCACCATCACCGCTGCACCTTCAGCGACGTACACGTGACGGGTCGCAAGATAAAATCCGTTAAGTACATAGAGATCGTTATCTTCAAACCACGACACATAGATGTCCTGCTGAATTTCAGTAGCACCGTACCGCGCCCAATCCGAGCAGAGTTTTCGTGGTGACATGCCGTCAAGCCGAACACACGCATCCTTGCTGCTGACAACCTTCCCCTGTGCAAGAGCATCGTCCCACGCGAGGTTGAAGGCATCCTTAAAGACCTCGTTAGCAGAATCCGATACCACCAATTTAGAAACGTCGTCAATCAAAGCTGCTCGTGAAACCGACTCGAAATGATGATCAATCAAGCCTCCCGACTCCATATCGAAGTTCGTGAAAGCTTTCTTAAACGGCACGTGGACGTCCCCGTCCTCAAACATATCGCCGATATAAGTCGCCACCGCTTGCGATTTCATGGCATGAGGCTTAATAAAAGCAAAGGCCTGATTCCTCATTTTGTCCAGCCCCCTTGTAACTCAACGTGCGTGAACTTCATGCGACCTTCCGCAAAAGGAGTCAGGGTCTGCCCGTGCCCACGCAACTTCCACTTGTAGCTCATCAACCCTTCTAGCCCCACCGGACCGCGAGCGTGCAACTTCGAGGTGCTGATACCCACCTCCGCGCCCAAACCGAAGCGGAAACCATCGGCAAAACGCGTGCTGCAGTTCCAGAAAACATCAGCAGAATCAACACGCTTCATAAAAGTTTCCGCCGCTTCTGCATCTGCCGTCACAATCGCATCGGTATGTCCGGAACCGTGGTGGTTGATATGGCGTATCGCCGCATCGAGATCATCAACCACTTTGATCGACAAAATCAACTCCAGGTATTCGGTATCCCAGTCGGCATCCGTCGCCGGTATGCAGGCAATCAGCTTACAAGTCCGCTCGCAGCCACGCAATTCGACACCTCGGGAAACAAGCGTCTTCTGCAATGCTGGGAGGAAGGAGTTCGCCAAATCGGCATGAACCAGCAGCGTCTCAACCGCATTGCATACTGCTGGATACTGACATTTTGAATCGATCACGATGTCCACAGCCATCTGCACGTCGGCACGGGCATCTACATAGACATGGCATATTCCATCGGCATGTCCCATCACGGGAATGCGCGTATGATCCATGATATACCGCACAAAAGCATTGGAACCGCGCGGAATCAATAAATCGATATACTCGTCCATCGCCAGCATGGATCCCACCTCCTCGCGCGTCTCCAGCAATTGCATCCAGCCTTCTGGAATTCCAGCGGACACACTCGCTTGGAGGATAACCTCATAAAGGCGCCTGTTGGTGCGCAGTGCCTCGCTGCCGCCCTTGAGCAGGCAACTGTTGCCACTCTTGAGGCAAAGCGCTGAAATCTGCACCAGCGCATCTGGACGTGATTCAAAGATAATGCCCACAACCCCCAGCGGACAGGAGACTCGGGTTAGCTCAAGACCGGGAGCCAACTCGGTGCGCTTCTGGACGAGGCCCATCGGGTCGGCAAGACCTACGAGCGATTCAATGCCGCTGACGCAGTCGGTAATTTTCGCCCGATCAAACTTCAGTCGTTTGAGCAGTGCTGGAGCCAATGCCGCCTTCTCAGCCACAAAAACATCTTCTTGATTCGCTGTCTCAATTGAAATGTGCTCCGATTCGAGAGCGCGCGCGATTGAAATCAATGCACGATTTCGCACTTCAATCGGCACTGCAGCAAGCGTCTCAGACGCTTCGCGAGCTGCCGCTGCCATGCTGGTAATATCCATGTTGAAAATTCCTGTTCTGTTCCTAAATGACCATCACCACTATACTCAAAACGAAACCCTCTCTGCAACATAACATTACATTACCCTGATTTTCCTACTTGTGTAACCCCTCTGCGAACCTGTACAATACGAAACATGAGCAACGAGATCGTCACCATCACAATCAAAGACGGCGAAGCCTATCAGGTCCCTGTCGGCGAGTCTATTTTTAAAGCCCTTCGTGGTCTCCATGTCTTTATTCCGTCGTTGTGCGGTGGAAACGGTTTTTGTGGACAATGTCGCATCAAAGTCCTTTCTGGAACGCACTCCTCTGCCAATGAAAAAGAGCATAAAAAACTCACAGCAGAGGAACTTGCCTCTGGCTGGCGGCTCGCCTGCCAGACACGCGTTGATAGCGATATTACAATCGAATTACCCGAGACGATCAAAGACGTACGCATGTTCACTGCCGTCGTGACCGAGCTTGAAATGATGTCGCATGACATTCGTCGCGCCAAGTTGAAGTTGCTGGTTCCGCCCACCCTCCACTACCTCCCCGGTGCGTACATTCTTTTGGACGTTCCTCCCTGCCCTGGAGCACCCCGCGGCGCATCACGTTCTTATTCCATCGCCTCCCCACCCTCCTCGACTACTGAATTCGAACTCAATGTAAAACTCGTTCCCTCGGGCATTGGCTCAGGGTTCGTGCATAACAATCTAAAACTCAACGATGAAGTGACCTTCACCGCTCCCTACAGTGGCTATCCAAATTGCAACGACAACAACGACCTCATCTGTGTGGCAGGTGGCTCCGGAATGTCCCCAATTCTCTCCATCCTCCGCCATCTGAAGGAAATTGGCTCGAAACGTCGTATCTTTTACTTCTTTGGCACGAAGACGCATACGGATTTACTCTACATCGATGAGCTCCAAGCATTAGAAAATACCCTCTCAGACTTCCACTTCATACCTGTCGTTGAAAAACCGAACTACGATGAAGTCAACCAGTTTGAGACAGGACTCGTTACCGATGCTTTGGAACGGTGCGTCCAAGACACCTCCGCTGCCTCTGCCTACCTCTGCGGAGGATCTGGAATGCTAACAGCCGCTTGCAACGTTTTGACAACGCTAGGCATCTCGCGTGACAAAATCTTTTTTGATCGGTTTGGCTAGTTATCGCTTCCGTTTCAATTTCACCACAGCAATCCACAGACCCAACCTGTTGAGGAACGAACGTAAGACGTTCCTTCTTAAAATTTTCGCTGGATCCTTTCCAGCTCTCATATAATCGCGATCCATTAATGACATACCCCAACACTATGCCGTATCTACCCAGAAAAAGTCAAGCTTCAGAAAAATCAGAAACGCCACGACTCCAAAGCTTCATGGAGCATCTTGGGATCGCCTCGCGCCGCCATGCGGCCGACATCATTAAGGCTGGCGATGTCTTGGTTAATGACGAACGCATTCTGGAGCCGGGCTTCCGTGTACAGAATCCGAAAACCGATGTCATCACAGTCAGGGGCGAGGTCTACACCCTGCCACGCGGTGGCATGAAGATGCGAACCATCATGCTGAACAAGCCACGCGGTCTCATCTGCTCATCGGACGATTTGCAGGGAGAAACAGTATTCACCTGCTTAAAAGATATACCCGAACGACTCGTCTGTGTAGGCAGACTCGATATGAACTCAGAAGGCCTACTTTTGCTCTCTAACGATGGCGATTTCGTTAACCGCCTCACACACCCTAAGTTTGGACACAGCAAGGAATATCTTGTCTCGGCAGGTGGATATTTCAACCAAGAAGTTCTTGATTTTCTCAACTCCCCAATGAAGATGGACGGCTATCGTATCCGTCCAGCCAACGTTGATTACCTCGAGCGACTCCCCGACGGACGCAATCACGAACGCCATCTATTGCGTTTCCTACTGCATGAAGGACGCAATCGCCAAATCCGCAACATGTGCGAGCTAGCGGGTCTCCGTGTACAGACCCTGATACGGACAGCAATCAACGGGCTACGCCTTCCTGACGATCTCCAGACCGGCCAGTGGCGCGATCTCACGCCATCGAACTTCGTCCTGCTCGAACAGACCTCCGAGGCAGAACCAGTTTAAGCTACTGGTTTCTGTACGATGCGGATCGCAAGCGGATAGCGCATACGCAACTGGCCATCGAGAAGAATTTCAACCCAATACGTTCCCTCTACTTCAAACTTTGGATTGACGAAGATCTCGATGCTGGTGGCAGTATGGGTGTCTTCTGCAAGCTTAATTTCCACCTCTTTGCCGACAAGTGCTGGCGTATGTGCATCGGGGCCGATAATTCTTGTGGACTGCTTAAACGAGCCTTGGCCACAGCACCATCGGTTTACGATGCAAATTTTCATAAACAGTGCAGGCAACTTAGCAACGGCCAGCCCATCAAAAATACCGATCAACATGAACTTACCATTGTTTTCTTGGCGAACGTCATCGCACAGAATGCTCGCTTGTAAATCAGGTATCATCATGGAACGCTCTCTTCTGAAGCGTCCGCATCTGCCGCCAAAATTGGAATCAGCTTCACGGCATCAAGCTTCAGCGATGTCTTTTTTTCCATTGCCTGCGCCGCCATTAGTTTCGCCATGTTGATCGCGGCCTCGTTCCCATTGCCATGGACGTAACAGAAGATGGCTGAGTTAAATAGCTGATCACCCCATTCGAGTAGGCCAATGGGTCGGTCGTGGGGCCTTGATTTAAGAAGCAAATCGATGAGCTTCAGCCAGTCAGCCACCCTAAGGGATTTAATGGTGACACCCTTGCGCATCGGCACGATAAGCTCTGTGCCGTCCTCAGTTACGCCCTTAACGTCGAAATTCTGATAAGCTCGCCGGATCATCCCGTTCTTTTTCAAGTCATCAATCAGGAACTTACGCAAATCCGCGAGTCGATTAAACCGCACAAGGATCCAGTTGAGCTCTTCTCGCGCCTCTGGGGTTGTCAGCTCTTTTTCCATGCGCTGCATCTCAACAACAATGCGTGCGTATTCGAAGCTGTCGACAAGGTCGTTTTTGCTAGCCAACACGCCTCGAACCCGGTCCGCTTCATCACTCGCAACAGCATTTGCCTTGACCTGCTGCGCAATAGCCTCGGCTTCTAAGCGAGCCTTCGCTTCGGCTGCGGCGTTCTCGGAAGCGAGTCTGTCGCGCACAAGAATCAGCTTCTGAGCGTCTCGTTCAATCTGTAGAATGCCACGCTTGATCGACTTCAAGGCTTCATCAGCCGATGTAACCCGCGCACGCATTTCTTCAAGATATTGGGAACGCTTTTCGTAGGCGGCTGTACGTCTTGTCAACGCATCGCTAATCTGAGTAGGCGACATCCCTGGCTTGACCTCAACGAACGTGTCGGGGGGCTCGTACGAAATCGCCTCACAACGCCGTAATGCCGCTCGAATCGTCTTCGCAGGAGCAAAAACTAGATTCTCCGCAGCCGCCCGCAATTTATTGATGCTATCGTCAGTGGGCACAATCCCATCCGCTACAACCTCTTCAGCAACAGCGGCGGGTTCTGGTTCTGGCACCGCCTCAGGAGTGGGAGCTACCTCCGTTGTGGGAGCTGCCTCCGCTGTGGGAGCTGCCTCCGCTGCGGGAGCTGCCTCCGCTGCGGGAGCTGCCTCCGCTGCGGGAGCTGCCTCCGCTGTGGGAGCTGCCTCCGTTGCGGGAGCTGCCTCGGGTGCGAGTGCCGCCTGAGCCGCGTCTCGTTTGAATTTTTTAACCATCAACTCGAGCATTTCACGACTCGGCTTCTCTTCTCCGAGCTTCTTCAGTTCAATTCTTGCCATGAGCTCCAGCTCGGGATCAAGAGGTTCCAGAGTTGGAGGCGGCACCACTTCAGGTACTTGGCCGCTTGCAGCGAGTGCTCCTCCCGCGACCACCTCCACCACAGGTGGGACCGCCTCGCCTGTGTCTACAGGAATCTCAGGGACGAGTGGCGCAGGAGGTTCAAAATCTGGTATAACAAGATTTTCTCCTGTCGCTTTCATGAAAAGCGTATCAAGCGAAGCGACGAGATTCGTCATCTCCACATCGCGACTTGCCATCCGACTGAGCGTCGATCCAATTTCGTCTTGAAGCGTATAGTATTTTCCTTCAATCACAGATGCTTCAGCAGCCTTGCCGGCGGCTTCTTTTTGAATTCTAGAATTTTTGAGAAAAATGTTCGCCAACCACCCCACCCCTCCTACGACGGCAACGAGCACAAAAATTCCGATGGCGACAATCGCAATTTTCGCACCGTTGATGGATCTCCCTCCCTCAGCAGGGCCTGCGGATTGATCTGAAACGCTCGTGACGCGTAGCGATTTTGCGGACTGCACAGCCGAAAATGCGGCTTGTGCTTCCATGGATCCTCGTTGAATGACAAGCTTCTTGCCAGACTTAGATCCGCCGGATTCATTGCCGCTTAAATCTCCCGACGGCAAAACCCCTGTTGTAAAAGCCCGCGTCGAAACACTCGCTGTGTTTAAGGGACCTTGTTTGCGAACTGCTGGAATGGCAGCGAGATAATTTTTAATGTCATTAATAAGCGACCCGTAATTCGGATATCGCATAAAGAGATCATTGTACATCATGCGCCCAATGATCCGGGTAACCTCCGGTTCTATTTCCGGACGGATTTCCTCGAGCGGCTTCGGCGGGCCTTTGAACCGCGCCTTAATCACGGCGACGGCATCTTCTCCCTCATAAGGCGGCTCTCCGGCGATGGCATGGTAAAGCGTAGCACCAAGACTGTAGATATCGCTTCTGGCACTGTTCTTCTTTTTCTGCACTTTTTCAGGAGCGATGTAATACGGTGTACCCCACAACTCGTTGCTCTTACCCTGGGATGCCAAACTCGCAATGCCGAAGTCCACAAGCTTCGCATGCATGTTCGTGTCGAAAAGAATATTATCCGGCTTGATGTCGCCATGAAAGAGTCCCACACCCTCTGCAGCCTTGAGACCTTCCGCAATCTCAAGTCCTACGCGCATCACGAAGGCGGGATCGAGCTGTACACGGTTTGCGATGAACCCGTCGAGCTTATTCCCAGGCACGAGCTCCATCTCAAGATAAGGACAGCCTTTCTGCTGGCCGAAAGAATAAACCTGTGCAACATGCGGATGATTTAATTTGGCTGCACTTTGCGCTTCGTTCCGGAAGGTTTCAAACGATGCAGCGTCCTCGGCCAGTGACTTCTGCATCATCTTGATTGCAACCTTACGGCCCAGCGTAATGTCCTGCGCAAGGAAAACAGTTCCCATGCCACCAGCACCCAAGCGCTTCAGGAGATGAAAATGACCGAACTTGGCAGGGACAATGTTTTCGGCTCCGCATGTACGACACGTCGCCGCCGTAAACGGTCGTGAACCGGCGGTGAGAATCGGATTCTTGCATTCCGAACACATGATGTTTTCAACCGGCTCAAGTCCGGAAATATCAATTGACTCATTTTGTTCAGCATTACCGTCGGAATTCATGTTTTCAATGCTCCTGTTCAAACTCTCTCGTGCTATCCATGCGCTATTGACAATAAACTCAAAATACCCCACTATTGAATCTAATCCAACTCAATGAAGAAATAGATGAAATATCGATTAGAGGACGTATTATATGCATTCAGTGCTATTTAGTCTAGACCATATTGTAATCCACTCCTTTGGAGCCTGTCTTGCCGTAGCCATTATCCTGTGCTACTTTGTGATGGCTCGACTTGGGAAACCATTGGGGTATACCTCCGACTTCATCTCAACCCTCCTCACCGTCCTCATCGTTTCAGGACTTATCGGTGCTAGGTTGTTTTATGTCGCCGAGCACTTGTCGTTTTACGCCGTGCAACCTGCAAGCATTTTCAAAATCTGGGAGGGAGGACTGATGTTCTTCGGAGGCCTTCTGGTAGCCTGCGCTTCTCTCGTCATTTTCATCCGTCTACAGAAAAAACCTTTGGCCAGCGTGCTAGACATCATCGTCACAGCCGTTCCTCTGAGTCACGCGATAGGGCGCATCGGATGCTTCCTCAACGGATGCTGCTACGGACGTACCTCCGACTCATGCGTAGCCGTCACGTTTCCACACGGCTCAATCCCGTGGTCTGAGCAACTCCGAGAGGGCCTTATCTCGGCAGATGCGGCGCACGCCCTCCCCGTTCTGCCCTCCCAACTTTTCGAGGCAGGACTCAATTTCATTATTTTCATCGTCATGCTTCTGCTCTTCAAGCGCCGTCGCCACCCGGGATCTCAAGTTGCCGCCTACATGATGATGTACTCGGTCGCACGGTTCATCCTCGAGTTGTCACGAGCCGATGAACGCCTCCACTTCGGATGGTTTTCCATATCGCAAGCCATCAGCCTCGGTCTTTTCACGGTCGGAGCCGCTCTGGCTCTCGGCATTGCCTATCCTTTGTCGAGACCACTCGGGCATACGAAATTCGGGAGCGGCTATGATCTTCGTAACCGTTAAACGAAGCTCCTTCGCTCAGGGCAACCAGAGGCTGGCCCATTTGTTCAGGGTTCGATAGGGGCCGCCGAAGGTCGGGGCAATGGCTTGCGCCGAATCCGCCCCCCCCGTGAAACGCGTTCGTCCGATCTGTATCCCCCAAGAGTACTCCCGAGACGGTCCAAGATCGCCGAAATCCTCCGTCGGAATGCGGAGTTCAACCGTCCAGCGATCATTCGTGCGTCGCACGGCCGATTCTACGTTCGGATTCCACAAAATTGGCAGCGTATCGCGGTTGATAATGAAGACATCGGTGGATTCAGTCCAAACCGAATTGTTCGGATTCACCACGATCTTAAAATACGAGCGCCGAGGTGTGTTGAGGTACACTTCGACAACGTCGTCCTCAAAGATGCTCAACTCGTCTTTCTTTCTGCAATCCGCCTTGAGTTGATCCATCTTCGCTTCGCGGCATTCTACGGCGATGAGCAAAGCGGACTTGTCCGGTGTGAAGGCGATCACGACTCGCGAGGAGTTCGTATCCACCGGTTCTCCATCGCGTGTGCCGGTCATCGGAATCCAGCCGTAGGCCGCATATTCTGAAAGATCCCCATCGATCGTAACCGGAGTTTCTATAATCCGAGCTTCCAATTCCGGTCCTGTACGCTTTAAACTGAAAAATAATTTTTTGAGCGGCTGCATTTCATTCTCAATAGATGCAATCCGGCGGTCGTAGATGCTTCCCACATCAGCACGGGCACGGGCTCGTGTCAACAACTCGAAAAAACGCTCCACGTCTGGTTCCTTCAGGAAGCCGGTGTGCAACGTCAGACTCCGGGATTCCTGACGATCCCAGCACGTCTCGGCGAACTCATAGAATGCTTTCATCTCGGCTTCCGCTGGTCCGAAGAAGAGTCGGTAATATTCGTCCAGCATCGCCGTACGGTCTTCGTCTGGATTCCAGAACAACCGACTCTGCCAGTACACCATCAAGTGAATCAGTGCAGGGGTGTTCAGTCGATAGGTTTTTTGGCCGTTCGGAAGTGTCACCTGCGTCGGCTGGATTTCGATGAACTTGCCATCGCTGTACGGTAGCATTTCGCGCATCTCGCGCTGCAACGACTCGGTGAACACGACTGGGTGGCGAGGATTGTCAGCCGTACGGTAATACAAAAAATAATCCCACACGGGGGCTTTTCGTATCGGCGGAATTGCTGCGTGCCAACGATGCCGCCTCTCCAGTTCTGGGCGGTTGATCGTCTCTAGCGTCCGGTATGCGCTATACGGCTGCGCAAATGGTATCGCGATATTCTCAGGTACCTCGCCCAAATTTGTGGGGATTAGATTTCCACCCGCTCCGTTGCCGTACAACAAAAGCTTGTCTGGATACACCTTCTTCAACTCTCGCGCCAGAAACAGGTGAAAATCCCACACGTAGTTCGAGGTCTTCTGCTCCAGACTGTCTCCCGGTGCTCCGTAGAGATCCACGTCACGCGCATCCATTCGAATTCCGCCGTCGGGCGGACTCATCGCAATCGCTGTCACATCCGGCATCACCTCAAAGCGCTTGATCAAATATAACGCCGCCGCACGGCGGAAATCTGGATCCGTGTAACGCGGCATGCCGTGCCCGTCGGGATATCCTCCGTAAGGTTTTCCATCGGCATCGCAAGCGAGATATTCAGGATGAAGTTCCTTCTGGATCGCCGGACCAAAAATATCGTCGGTGAGATGGTTGTAAATGATGAGCGTGTTGTTTCCGAGTTTCAAGCGCTTCATCCAGCGCATTCCCTCCCCATCTTGGCGCATTGCGTTGTAAAAGCAAAATTCGCGCCGCCCAAATGCCGCTTCCCGTCGGCACTCCTGATACGCCACGCCTAGGTTTTTTTGTTGCGGAATTACGGTTCCGTCTTCGTATGGCATGTACCAGCGTACGCCAAGTTGCTCAAGCAGGTCTGCCACTGCAGACCATGTCCCGCAATCGTCGTTGCTCCAGATCCCAAGCGGCTCGTTAAATTCACCCGCGCCCTCTCCGCCACGACCATAGTTAAACTTCTCTCCCGTCAGCGCATGCCACTTCTTCAACCCTTCCGATTCCAGATAGCCCGAAGGTTTTCGCTGACGATCTTCGCCGGCAAGGATCACCACGTTATCGTGCGCGACGACTTCGTAGCCGCTGTTGCCATAAGCCACGGGACGGTAGCCCAATGCTGCCGTATATGCGTTCGTTCCCACAAAAACGTGCGCCGTCCCGCTAAGCGTCGGCGCTGCGACAATCGGCAACCGTGCACCGCTTATCTGTTCCAAGTAATCTTGCAAGTCTTCTGCCGCCAACCGCACAATTCGCGGCGCATCTTCCGCGCAGACGATCTCCGCCACCGCCACACCATCTCGCGTCAGTTCCACTGCTCCGGCTGTCGATCCCTCGACGCCGCCTGCCGCGTTTACCCACAACAACACACAAAACACCGCCGCATGCCACCGCTCGATCCAATATGATTTCATTTTCATTTTTCCTTTGCCGTGACCACTCGGGAATAGGAAATTCCGGAGCATTTATGATGTTAAAGACTCTTGCAAACCCGCTAATCGGTGTAACCGGTTTTCTCAACCAGTATGCCCTTCCGGGTCCAGCTTGAGCCAGCCTTACGAACCGGTGTCTCGGCCAGCGTGGCGTTGGCAGGTTGTCCAATTTTCACGACAACAGCCGGGTTCGTAGCCTCAAAAATCGCCTGGTTCATTATCTTCACCGCAATCTTTGCGGAGCTCGCTCCTGCGGGGATGGTCACTGGGCTGGGGGTAATCGTGTAGTCCGTGCCTTCCTTGGCAGGACCTTCCACAATAAAATGCACGGTCAGTGATCGATCCAAGACCGCCCCCGATAGCTCAGCGGTGATAATGGTGTCCGTCCACTTCCCCGGCACGTTTGATTGGTCTGATTCGGTAAATGCGATGGCGGGCGTGTATAGGTTTTCCGGATGGTTGACGTTCAGCCATTGATCAATCCAACAGTAGGCAAGTGCCTTGGAATACGCATTCAGGTCGTGCGCATTGAGTCCGTTGCAGAACAGCCCCAAGCGGTCACCCGCACCCAACGCCTTGTAAACCGGCAAGGCAGCTTTCACAAACGGCCAAGAGGGCACTCCATCGCAGGCATTGCTGTTCTTGCCAGTGCCGTCATCGGCACCGATGATAAGAAATGGCCGAGGTGCAACCAGAGCCAGCACCTCATGGTGTTCGCGTTCTCCAATCATATCCGCTGGGAATCCTGTCAGATACCAGGAGGAAAGCCAATTGCTCATCTTCAGGCTGATGCCACCCTCCATCGCGACACCGACGGCAAAACGGGGCTCAAAGGCAAGGGCATACAGCGTCTCCTTGGCTCCGAGCGAAAACCCGCAGGCCGCGATACGTTTCGTATCAACCTCGGGACGCGTTTCGAGATAATCCACGCAGCGACTGGCATCGAACGTCATCTTGCCCATCCCAGTCCAACCCGGACGACGTTTCAGGAGTTTGTCAGCCTGAAAGGAGGGACCCCACGTGTGACCGTATTCCGCCGGCGCTCTTTGGTCTTTCATGATGTAACACTCGGGACTCAAGGTGACATAGCCGCGCTGGGTCAACTCCAATCCAAGCGTGAATCGACCGGGCTTAACCTGCTCTTTGAGCGTCTCGAATGTTGTCTGATGAAAGACCACTGCCGCCGGGCGCTTTTCACCCGATTTATACCCAGCGGGCAACAGCAGATAGGCCCGACAGCGATCTGTCCCCTCTGTAGCGAACGACAGCAATATATGGCGAATGCCGTCCTTCGTTTCTTCAGATTCGATGACAGGATCAAGCGGAGCCTGTTCCGGTTTGGGACCGAGAAGTTTGAGCCAAGCGTCCATGATTTCCACGCGACGCGTCTTCCATCTGTCGGCGGTATCTGGCAATGGAGTCAGTGTCACGGAGTCAGTAGGAAGGTTGGTAAAGGGCTCCTGCGTGAGCTGCGGCCAATCGGTTGGTGTGGGCGATGCGGCTACGCCCATAGCCGTAGTCAAGCCTCGAATCTCCATCACCAGCCCAGCTATTCTTAACAATCTTGCTTGTCCCATGTTCAACTTCATTCTTGTTCCTATATCTTGCGTAAGAGTCAGGCGATGTCTATCTCGACAAGATGACAGGCTTCCAACCTAAAACAATTCCCTTGTCTTGAGTCACCTCATAGGGCCACATCTCAGGCTTACTTCTTCTGCTCTATCGCATGGATAAACACCGGACGACTAATTCCTCCGCTGCCCACGATATTGCGCATGCGCACGACAAGCACATTTCGTCCCCCATACACAAGTGCCGAGGGTATCGCGTCCGCACTGAATGGCAGGTCATAGAGCTCATAAACCGTTTTCCCCTCAGATTCGGCGGTATGCTCGCGGATTTGTTGTCCATTGAGATAAACCCACGCCTCCTCGTCCACCGCCGCAAACTGGATGCGCAAGGTCTTCCCCTTCCAGGCGGCAGGCACGGTAAACGATAGTCGGTACCAAGCGATGCCTTTGTAAGGACCAATACTGGTTTCCTCGAACCAAGCAGGTACGGGAACCGGCGACCATCCGGTTTCATCGGCATCGGGTTTTTGCCAACCATCCCGCAGTCCCTGCTCCAAGGAATCAGTGCGGCACTTCCAGATGCCCCAAGCATCTGCAGGCAACGGATCAATCAGCTTACCCCACGCAGGAGGAACCACGCTGTATCCCTGCTCTCGGCGGATCTTACGGCTCTGTTCGCTGATGGACATCGGCTCAAACTTCAGGCCACCGAAGGCTTTGACGTCATCCATGCCAGTCGGTCCGGACGCTGTCCACGCCATGCACTCCAGACGTTTGGGATCGACGACATGCACACGCCCGAAATTGGCGCGCCAGAAGGTCCCCTCAACCGGCGGCTCGGCTCCGAGTGTTTTAAAGGGGATCGTGAACAAAGCCGTCCATCGCCCACCATCCGGATCCAGACGAACGGAGTAGTCCCACTCGCCGTTCCAATCTGGATCATCCTGCCCGTAACGCAGATTCATCAGGTCACTGATCAGACCTCGCGCGGCGTCGGTGCGATCATCCTCCTTGAGCCCACCCATAAAGCGGTAGTAGACTTCCTGACCTGGCAACGGGGCGAGATAAACGTCCAGCGATTCTCTCAATTTTAGGTCTGTTTTCTCTTTTTGATCCTTCGCGTTTATGAGCATGGCTGGCAGTTGGCACACGAAGCGCAGGTAAAGCTTTTCCTGATCATAAGCAGCGCACACCGTCGTCTGAACTGTGGGTTCCGCAGCACCGGGCAAGGCTGCCAAGGTTTGTGGCGTCAGCTCCGCCCAGCGCGGATCGTCCAGTGTAAACGGCAATCCGGTCGCAGAAACCGACATCTGCTTCTCCCCGGACTGCGGCGCTGCACGCATGGCTGCCGTGTCCCAATTAAGAGCCGTATCCTTGAAGGGTCCCTGATACTCGTTATACTCCAGACGCAGGTGACCTGCACTAAAGCCGGACGGTGGAAAGAACGTGTGGCCGGGCCAGCCGGGCATCGGATACGCCCGACCGCGCTCATCGTAGAAGCCGTTGATCATGGCATTACGCGCGTCAATGGCGTTGAGTAGCAATTCCTTCACAGCACCGCTTTCCGGAGCTGTCTCATAGGCATGGTAGAGATGGATTACCCTGGCCAATGCCTTTACGAAATCGAACTCGCGACGCACCAGCGTCAGCCGAGCATGAACCTTGTCCGTGCTGGGCAATTTCTCCGCCTGGGCTAACTCCTTCTCCAGATTGGCGAGCAGGCTCGGCGTATAGAGAAAGCCCAGAAGCTGGAAGGGATCGCTCAGGGACTTGTGCCCCCGACCGTAAATATCTGTATAGTTCCATCCCGGACAGCGAGTACCCAGATAGTTAGAATACAGCTCAATGCCGTGGTAAAGCTGGTCGTAGAAGCGGCGCATGGGCGCCGCGGCATTGCCAAAGCCGGCCTCCACAAACTCCAGCATCAGGTCTGAAGCTCGGTTGGTTGCCGGATCGTCGAACATCCGCCCCCAGATGTAATAACACGGCCCTTCAAGCCCGTACACCACCCCCACCCCGTCCCGGAAGGTGGAGGTGATATGGTACTGATGAAACCGTTTCGCCTGCTCTTCGAGGAACAACGGCGTTCGCATCGGCGTGTAGCGCGTACCCAGATTCTGTATCCAGTTGTGCACCCCGGATGTGATGCCGGCAGGCAACTTGATATGCTTCCACTCCTCGAGATCCTTCTCATTGGTACCGATAAATTGCAACACGACATTGTCTGGAAATGCATTGAACGTCTTCGGCGGATGGGCAACCGGCCCATAAGGGATCGGCGAAAGGATCCCTCCTGGGACCTCCTTCTTCAACCGTTCCGCAATTTTCAGGTTGAAAATCCACATTTTCTCGCCCCAGTCGCCACCTGTGTCGTAAAGGTCATAACATGCCTTGCATTGACATGGCTGGAAGCCGTCCGGCTGCAGGAGGTTTACCGACTTGAAGCCTTTGTCCAACCAACCGCGAGTCCATTGGTACAGCCGTTCCTGAAAGCCGGGGTTAGACAGGCAGAACTGACCGCGCTTAACCCGTTCCCCTCCGATCAGCGCAAACCAGTCCGGATGCTTCTCGTAGTCTGCTTCGACGGTAACCGCCTTGTCCCACGTGTGAGCCAAGAGAGCGTCGTCAACTGCGGGGAACATGTTGTTGGCGATTGCCCAGAAGCTCAAATTACGTTGCCCGACGTTGTTGCGGACCAGCGGCGCATGACGGATATCAAGGTCGTCGGGTACGCTGATCTTGGGGGTCTTGAGAAACTCGATGGCCGGGGATGTGGCAAGGTCTACGCGGCCGACTGCAGCCGGGTTGCTTTTGGGATCCATGTTGCCGGAGATGTCGGGATAAAGAAACCGTACACCTGCATACTCGCGAAGAAAATCCACCGATCCCTTCGCAGTGCCCAAGCGCTGAAAAAACCCCGGATCATCACCGGGCGGATTGTGGTCGTGCCCAACAATGAGGACATCGCGACCGACCACCTTATGCGCGTAGCCCCAGCCATCAAAGGAAGCAGCCCCGATGCCCGCAGCGCGGGCCAGAGAGGTGTTGCCGAGGTAGATCCCCGGTTTCCTCAAATCGCGTGCAGACTCGTTCGTCACCGTTACACTGCATCCGTTGGCCGTAAAAGCAGCCTGCACCAAACGCGCAACTTGCTCCAGCCATGCATCGATTAGGAGGCTAGGCGATGCATCGGGCACTACAATCTGGTAGGAACTCACGCCATTTTCAGCGAGGATCAGTTCGGCCTGTAGCATCCTCACCGGCAGGAACGTTACACAGCACAACAAACACAGGATTCTTTTCATACTATTTTTTTTCGTGCGAAAATGCACCCGCTTCGGTTGGGGATAAAATCTATCCCGTTTTTTTGTTAGTCTGGAGTGCTAGTAAACAATGTTACCTAGCACCCCAAACACGGTTAATCAGTGAACTTCTTCCGATACGCCCAGAGACCGAGAGCAGGATTGCTGATGTAGAAAATCTCTTCGCCATCTGGCATCGTGTTGAAGCCGTCTTTGAGTTGATCGGGATTGTAGCGATCAGCCATCTCTGCATAAGGAACCGCCTTGAAGCCAACGGAGCGCACCTCTTCCAAACTAACCCCATCGCCAGGGCAATACGTGATGGAAAAGCGCCCTTCCGACGAGCCATGGATAAGGTGGGCCGCTGCGCCGAGATTCGTGCGCAGGTCTTCATTTTCCTCAACTGCCTTCAGCGTCGCAGGAGTCCCGTAGTAGCCATATTTACGAATGAGTTTATCAATCTGAGCATCCTCGCCGAATTCTTTCAGCGCCGGTGCCAGTACGATGAGCTCGCCGTTGTCAGCAATCGCCAAACGCGTACGATAAACCGATTTGTTACCAAGCCATGTGCTTTGGAATTCGTGCGGATCAAGATAGACCACAACCTTCTTCGGCTCGCGATCCAGCAGTATGACGTTTACCTCACGAGCGAGTTTACACGCCTCGAGGTAAACCTGATCGCTCTCGCCAGAATAATACCCACGCAGGAGCATCTGACGCGTCCCATAATCCTGCTCGACCACCGTCAGAATGTAGAGAATCGGGAGATCGCTTAAGAACTCGTTAACGGCCATGTTGAAGAGCCGGCGCACCGGAGTATCCGAACGCCCGAGAATCGTCTCCATATTGCAAACAGCACCAAGAAAATGCGATTTGTTAATGATGTCCGATCCGCCAGCACCCACCACGAGGTTCTTGGTGTAGTTGGCCATGCCAACCACTTCGTGCGGAACAACCTGTCCGATTGAAAGAATCAGATCGTATCCTTCGAAGAGGATCTTGTTCACCTCAACATCGACGGAATACGAAACCTTGCCATCCGAAAGCTCAGACAACGTTGATCCAGGGATCTGCCCTTTTCGGACAATGCCATTACGCCAATCATGAACTTTGAAAGCTTCTAAAGGAATGGTGTCGCCAAACATCATGCGGAGCTGACGCTCCGTCATGGCGTTATGCGTTCCCAGTGTCGGCATGATGTCCACGTGAACACCATCGGCGATCAGTGCTGCGTAGGCCATTGCCGTGATCACTCCCGCCTGCGAATTGAGACGGGTGTGGTCGGGTGGCAGAATGAGAACACGGCGCAGGGAATCCCTGCGCGGTGCCAGTGTTTCAAGAACATATTCGCGGAGTTTTTCCCGCGAGATCGAGAGTGTCGCCCCGGAATAATTGATCATGGTTTAAACGATATAGGTCGAAGCAGCAGTATCACCACCGCGACCGGTCCAATTGGTGTGGAAGAACTGGCCACGCGGTGCGTCCGTGCGCTCATACGTGTGAGCGCCGAAGTAATCACGCTGAGCCTGCAACAGGTTCGCCGGCAGACGTGCGCAGCGATAGCCGTCGTAATAAGTGAGTGCCGCGCTGATTGCTGGCGTTGGGATGCCCAACTTAACCGCCATGCGCACCACACGTCTCCAAGCAGTCTGGGCACGTTGCACCTTGCCACTGAAGAAGGGGTCAAGCAACAGATTGCTCAGCTCAGGATCACGATCAAACGCCTTGTTGATCTTGCCGAGGAAAGCGGAGCGGATGATGCACCCTCCGCGCCACATGAGGGCGATGCCGCCGTAGTTAAGATTCCACCCGTAGGTCTGAGCGGCGGCGCGCATGAGTTGATACCCCTGTGCATAACTAACCAGCTTCGATGCGTAAAGGGCCTGCTTCAGATCGTTCACGAAACGTTTCTTATCGCCGGTGAATACCGCGCCTTTAGGACCAGAAAGTTTAGACGAGGCTGCAACGCGTTCATCCTTGAGCGCGGAGAGGCAACGCGAAAACACGGCTTCCCCGATAAGCGTGAGCGGCTGACCTTCATCCAGAGCAGCCACAGCCGTCCATTTACCAGTCCCCTTCTGCCCAGCCGTATCGAGAATTTTGTCGACGACCGCCTCTCCGGATTCTGTACGGTAGCCGAGAATATCGCGGGTAATTTCGATCAGGTAGCTATCGAGATCGCCCTTGTTCCACTCCGCGAAAATTTCATGCATTTCATCGTTGGTGAGTCCAAGTCCATCCTTCATGAACTGATAGATTTCACAAATGAGTTGCATATCGCCATATTCAATGCCGTTATGCACCATTTTCACGAAATGGCCTGCACCGCCTTCGCCAACCCACTCGCAGCAAGGCTTCCCATTGTCGGTATGCGCCGAAATCTTTTGGAAGATCGGCTTAATCGTGGGCCACGCCTGCGGCGAGCCACCGGGCATGATAGAAGGACCGAGCAACGCTCCTTCTTCGCCGCCGGAAACGCCAGTACCAACGTAGAGGAAGCCCTTGCTCTCCACATACTTCGCGCGACGAATCGTGTCAGGGAAATGGCTATTACCGCCGTCGATGATGATGTCGCCGGATTCGAGATGCGGAATAATCTGCTCAATAAAATCATCCACAGCACTGCCTGCCTTAACCAACATCATGACCTTACGCGGGCGGGCCAAACTCGCACAAAGCTCGCCGATACTATGACATCCGATAAAATTTTTGCCTGCGCCGCGTCCGGCAACAAACTTGTCGACCTTTTCAACGGTACGATTAAACACCGCGACCGTAAAGCCCTTGCTCTCCATGTTCAACACGAGGTTTTCGCCCATGACGGCCAACCCAATTAATCCAATATCTGCTTTCATACCATCAATTCTTTCTTTTAAATTTATTAGCCTGAGCGGTCAACCGGACTGCTCAGGCATGAGACGAACTAACTTACCGCTGAATGCGAGCGGATCCACCCTTCGAGAGTGCCTGAACCTGATCCAGAGATGCCATTGTGGTATCGCCTGGATAGGTTGTTAGCAACGCGCCATGTGCCCAACCAAGGCGAACCGCCTCGTCAGGAGAAGCGCCGCTGAGCAGGCCATAGAAGAGCCCCGCTGCAAAACCATCTCCGCCGCCGACGCGATCATACACGTCGAGTTCGCGAACCGGAGCCTGATAGGCTTTGCCATTAATCCAAGCAACCGCACTCCAGCTATGTCGATTTGTCGAGTGCACCTCGCGCATCGTCGTCGCAACGACCTTGATATTCGGATGCTTTTTCGTAACCTTGTCGAGCATACTGATGAATGCGGAGGGGTCAAGATCCGACTTGGCTTCCACTTCGGGACCCGGAATGCCGAGGCTCATCTGGAGGTCTTCCTCGTTGCCGACAAGAACGTCGACATAGCGCAGAATGGGATCGAGCACCTTAACCGCGTGATCGTTTCCGCCAAGGATATTCCAAAGCTTAGCTCGGTAATTCAGGTCGAAGGAAACAACCGCTCCCGCCTCCTTGGCCGCCTTCATACCCTCGACAATCACCTCAGGCGTTGTCGCAGAGAGTGCAGCAAAAATGCCTCCACTGTGGAACCAGCGCACACCACCCTCAAAAATCTTCTTCCAATCGAAATCGCCAGCCTTGAGCTGAGCAGCTGCTTCATTGCAACGGTTGTAAAACACGACCGGTGCTCGTGCGCCGCAACCGCGATCACTGAAGACCGTCGCCATGTTGGGTCCATGAACGCCATCATGCTTAAAATGTTTATAGAATGGTTTTACACCCATCGCGCGCACGCGCTCTGCGATGAGATCGCCGACCGGGTAATCCGACATCGCCGAGACGAGACCCGTCTTGAGCTTGAAGCAATCGGAAAGATTCGCGGCCACATTAAATTCACCACCACTGACGTGGATCTGACACTCCGTTGCTTTGCGAAATGGCAAAACACCCGTGTCCAAACGATGAACCAGAGCCCCAAGGGAGACAAAATCCAGCGCACCGCTGGGCATGATTTTCAACTCTTTATCCATTTTTATTCTTATTTGTTTCTGAGGAAGACCTTATGCAGCACAGCACGAACACGCATCCGCTAAAACCGTCTGGAAAAAAGTCACTCCAATTGAGTAAAATACTGAAGCTATAGCAAACTATATCAAATCTGACGCAAAATGGGAAGACCTTGAATCGGAATACCTGCGATTCAGACACTGGGGAGAGGGCGGCGAGGATTTCAGGGTGCTTTCGATCT